>NZ_JBXANP010000008.1:0-288675 GCF_058801745.1 Rugamonas sp. GW822-FHT03B10
CGCTGCCGTGCCACGCGATTTCGGCGTTACACGGCATGTCGCCTGACGTCAAATTCCACACGAAACGGCATAGAGCCCCATTTAATCAGCTTGTGGACAAATTAAGAATTTCTATGGCCTCCGCATAAATTTAGAGCCCTCGAATGGCGGCTTCGGGGCGTTTGCGGTCAATGACTGGACGGTAGGTGGTGAGCGCCTATCGCAGCCGCACAATCCAACGCGAGCAGACACCTGCCGTTGCTGCATGGTTTAGTGGAAGTGGAAACGGGAACCGCAAAAAGAAGATGAAACTGGGGATAAGGTGCGCTATGCGGAGGATGTACCTTCTGCGATTGGCAACGTGGGCCGGACGGAAGCCAGTGCCTTGCTGGTGATGATCCAGCGTTAAGTCAATGATTCCGGCTAGGATCATTATGTCTACGCCCTGAAAGCGTTTCCGCAGCTTCCAGAACGCTCCGCCGTCGCGTCCGCAACTGTACCGCAGCACGCGACGGCCGGAACGATCAAAGCTGGCTCATGCCGCCGTCAACGATGATCTCAGTGCCGACGATGAAGGCCGATTCGGGCGCTGCCAGATGCAGCACCGTCGAGGCGATCTCATGCGGAGTGCCGAAGCGACCGAGCGGAATCTGGGTTTGCAACTGAGCAGCCGTCGCTTCGAGCGTCTGCGCATCCAGCCCCAGCTTGCCGTAGATCGGTGTCGTGACCGGCCCCGGGCTGACGACGTTGACGCGCACACCGCGTGGAACGAGCTCGGCCGACAGGGTCTTCGCGAATGAGATCAGCGCGGCCTTGCTGGCGCCGTAAATCGACGTTCCGGGCATGCCGATGTGCGCGTTGATCGAGCCGTTCAGGACGATCGATGCCCCCGGATTCAGCACGGGCAACAAGGCCTGAAGCTGGAAAAAGACACCCTTGACGTTGATGTCGAAGATCTCGTCCCACAGCGCCTCTTCCGCATCCGCGAGGCCTGCGAACTTCGCGACCCCGGCGTTGATGAATACCGCGTCGAGCTTGATGCCCCGCTCCGTCAGCGCATCGGCCAGTGCCTTGGCCGATGCCACGGTGCCCGCATCGTTGCGTATGGCCACCGCGCCAAGTTCGGCTTGCGCCTTCGCCAACGTCGTTTCGTCGCGGCCGGTGATGACGACGCGCGCACCTTCAGCGGCGAATGCCTTGGCTGCCGCGAAGCCGATGCCGCTGTTGCCGCCGGTGACGAGTACGGACTTTCCTTCAAAACGTTTCATGACTTTCTCCATTGGGTATCCGGTGAATGACCGTAACGCCATGTTGAAGGTTCGAAGCGTATTTGCCGTGCCATGTTTCCGACGAACTCGTTCGACGGAATCGCACATGTTGGTTGCCTGCCTTATCCCGGGCGACTCATTCGAAGACATCAATCCCGCGCACCAGCCGGTCGGCCAGACGCGGTTGCCGCAACTGGTCTAGCCACCATGTCAGGCCGCGACCTTCCTGGTCGCCGCGCCATGCGACATACAGATTGTTGGGTTCACGCGGGTCGGCAGTCTGCTTTTCCACCAGTTCGCCCCGCTGGAGCAGCGCGGCCGCACGATGGCGCGGGAGCCATCCCACGCCGATGCCGTTGCGCTGGGCCAATATCTTGGCATGCATGGACGGCACGGCGAGCGCGGCCTGCCCGCCGACGACACCATATGCCCGCGCACTGGGACCACGCGACGAGTCGGCGACGGCAATCGCGCGATGCCTGGCAATGGCGTCCCTGGTCAACGGCTCGTCGACCGATGCCAGCGGATGTCTGGGTGAGACGGCGAACACCCATTCCATGTTGCCCAGCTCGAACCAGCGCAGGTTGGGGATCGCGGGCGGTTCGCCGGTGGCTCCGACAATGATATCGGCGCGGCCGTCGCGCAACGCTTCCCACGTCCCGCCAAGCACTTCATGGGTGACCCGCAGACTGACGCCGGAACCGAGCGCGTCGAATGAAGCGATCACCGGCAGCAGCGTCTCGAACTCGAAAATCTCATCGGTCACGATCCACAGACGGTCTTCCCAGCCGCTGGCGATCTGGCGCACGCGTTGCGTCAGCCGCGACACGTCGTCGATCAGCCGCTTGGCTTCCTGCGCCAGCAGCAAACCTGCCGGGGTCAACTGCAAGCGGTAGCGGCGACGGTCGAACAGCAAGGCGTCGAATCGTTCTTCGAGTTGCCGCGCGGCGTGCGACACGGTCGACGGCGCCTTGCCGAGCCGGGCCGCAGCGCGCGACAGGCTGCCGCTCGCATGGATGGCTTCCAGCAATTCCAGTTCTTCAACCGACAACATGTGCAACTCCTTCGAACGAGTCTATCGGAAAGATGGTACGGCAAAGCGCGATATCGCGCCCAAAATGAGCTCACGGCGGATCGCAACGGATCGCCGGCACCCATACCTCACAGGAGAATGAAATGAAGGAACGCATCGACTTCTACACCGCCTCAAAAGAGGCGCTGCAGGCCATGCTCAATCTGGAAAAAGCCGTGAACGGACTCGGTATCGAGCCAGCGTTGCTCGAACTGATCAAATTGCGCGCATCGCAAATCAATGGCTGCGCATTCTGCGTCGACATGCATACCGCCGATGCGCGCAAGGCCGGCGAATCGGAACGCCGCCTGTACGCAGTGTCGGTCTGGAAGGAAGCGCCATTCTTCACCGAGCGCGAACGCGCGGCGCTGGCGTGGACCGAGGCGCTGACACGCGTCGCCGACACACGTGCGCCCGACGCCGATTACGACCAGCTGGCGACGCACTTCAATGCGAAGGAGATGGCCGACCTGACGCTGGCGATCATCGCCATCAATGGCTGGAACCGATTCAGCGTCGGTTTTCGGAAGATGCCGAAAATCTAATGCCAGCACCGCCGCGCATCGGGCACCAGCTTTGCCCGATGCGCGGCGGCGATTGCATTACCAGTTCGATTCACGCTCCGGCGTGGACGAGATGCGGTGGATGGACAGGTCGGCGCCCTGGAATTCTTCCTCCGGATCCAAGCGCAGACCCAAGGTGGCCTTCAACACGCCGTAGATGACGGCGCCGCCGGTCAGCGCGATCGCCACGCCGAGGCCCGTGCCCACGCATTGCGCGCCGAACGACACGCCACCCACACCGCCGAGCGCCTTCTGGCCGAAGATGCCGGCCGCCACGCCGCCAAAGGCGCCGCACAGGCCGTGCAGCGGCCACACGCCCAGCACGTCGTCGATCTTCCATTTGTTCTGCGCCAGCGTGAACATGGTCACGAAGATGGCGCCGGCGATGGCGCCCGTCACCAGCGCACCCATCGGATGCATCAGGTCCGAACCGGCGCACACGGCCACCAAGCCGGCCAGCGGGCCGTTGTACACGAAACCGGGGTCGTTTTTGCCCATCAGCAGCGCCACCAGCGTGCCGCCCACCATGGCCATCAGCGAGTTGACGGCGACCAGGCCGTTCATCTTGTCCAGCGCCTGCGCGCTCATCACGTTGAAGCCGAACCAGCCCACCGTCAGAATCCACGCGCCCAGCGCGAGGAAGGGAATCGACGATGGCGGGTGCGAGGCGATGGCGCCGTTCTTGTGGTAGCGGCCGCGGCGCGCGCCCAGCAGCAGCACGGCCGGCAGCGCGACCCAGCCACCCACCGCGTGCACCACGACGGAACCGGCGAAGTCGTGGAACTCGGCGCCGAACGCCTGCACCAGCCACTCCTGCAGGCCGAAGCGGTGGTTCCAGACCATGCCTTCGAAGAACGGATAGACCAGGCCGACCAGCAAGGCGGTGGCGATCAGTTGGGGATGGAAGCGCGCGCGCTCCGCGATGCCGCCCGAGATGATGGCGGGAATGGCGGCGGCGAACGTGAGCAGGAAGAAGAACTTGACCAGTTCATAGCCATTCTTGGCAGCCAGCACGTCGGCGGCGGCGAAGAAGTTGATGCCGTAGGCGATGCTGTAGCCGACGAAGAAATAGGCGATGGTCGAGATCGCAAAATCGACCAGGATCTTGACCAGCGCGTTGACCTGGTTCTTCTTTCTGACCGTGCCCAACTCCAGGAATGCGAAGCCGGCATGCATCGCCAGAATCATGATTGCGCCGAGCAAGATAAACAGTGCGTCGGCGCCTTCTTTGTATCCACCCATCAAACTACTCCCCAAAAGAATGCATCAAAAATTGCAGATGTATTCTGTTAAGCAATAACCGTACCATTTTGGTGCAGTTTTGTAAGTAATTGATTTTATTAAGATGTGTAAAACAAGTTGCTTGAGCAGTAACTTAACGCACCAAAAGGAGGCGCCGCAATGGGAGGTGGCGAACGGGGTGGCACCAACTTTGTGCGGCGCGTACGGAATTGGCGCAAAAACCAGGTTGTGCGGATCGCCAGGCGGCCGCGCAACACGTCCGTGAACGAGTCAAATTGGTGCACCGGCGGCCTTGTTCGTCAGACATGCGACTTGCCGGTGCACGGGCGTCAGCGCCCTTCCCTATTTGCCGGCCACTTGCGTTGGCATGTCCATCTTCAGCGCGCGGGTCAGGAAGCCCCAGCGGTCCGTCACTTCGTCGATCTGCTTGGCCGTGGGCTTGCCTGCGCCGTGGCCGGCCTTGGTGTCGATGCGGATCAGGATGGGCGCGGCGCCGCCCTGGTCGGCCTGCGCCGTGGCGGCGAACTTGAAGCTGTGGGCCGGCACCACGCGGTCGTCATGGTCGGCCGTGGTGATCATGGTGGCCGGGTAGCACACGCCCTTCTTCAGATTGTGCAGCGGCGAGTATTTGACCAGCGCGTTGAATTCGTCCGCGTTGTCGGACGAGCCGTAGTCGGAGGTCCAGGCCCAGCCGATGGTGAATTTGTGGAAGCGCAGCATGTCCAGCACGCCCACTTGCGGGATGGCGGCGGCGAACAGGTCGGGGCGTTGCGTCATGGTGGCGCCCACCAGCAGGCCGCCGTTGCTGCCGCCGCCGATGGCCAGCCGGGATGGCGACGTGACCTTGTTCTGCACCAGCCATTCCGCCGCGCCGATGAAGTCGTCGAACACGTTCTGCTTGCGCAGCTTGGTGCCGGCCGCATGCCATTCCTCGCCGTACTCGCCGCCGCCGCGCAGGTTGGCCATCACGTACACGCCGCCCATTTCCACCCACGCCAGGTTGGCCACCGAGAACGATGGCGTGAGCGAAATGTTGAAGCCGCCGTAGCCGTACAGGTAGGTCGGGTTGCTGCCGTCGAGCTTCATGCCCTTCTTCGACACGATGAACATCGGCACGCGGGTGCCGTCGCGGCTGGTGTAGAACTGCTGGCGCGTTTCGTAGGCCGATGGGTCGAAGTCGACCTTGGGCTGGCGATACACGCTGCTCTTGCCGCTCTTGAGGTCATAGCGGTAGATGGTCGATGGCGTGGTGAAGCTGGTGTAGGAATAGAACGTCTCGCTGTCGCCGCGCTTGCCGCCGAAGCCGGCGACGGAACCGATGCCGGGCAATTCCACGTCATGCAGGCGCTTGCCGTTCAGGTCATACACGGTGACCTGGCTGTGCGCGTCGCTCAGGTAATCGACCACCAACTGCTGGTTGACGATGTTGGCCGCGACCAGCGTGCGCGCGCTCTCCGGCACGATCTCCTTCCAGTTGGCCGGCTGCGACTTGCGCGTGTCGATGGTGATGATGCGTGCGCGCGGTGCTTTCAGGTCGGTGCGGAACCAGAACACGGGGCCGTCGTTGTCGATGAAGTTGTAGGCCGCATCGAAGTCTTCCAGCAGCGGCACAACTTTGCCGTCCTTGGCGCTCAAGTCCTTGTAGTACAGGCGGTTCTTACGCTCCGTGCCCTGCGAGGCGGTGATGATCAGGTAGCGGCCATCGTTGGTCACGTCGCCGCTGAAGCCCCAGTCCTTGTGGTCGGGGCGCTCATAGACCAGCGTGTCGCTGCTTTGCGGCGTGCCGAGTTTGTGGAAGTACAGCTTCTGGAAGTAGTTGACGTCGGCCAGCTTGGTCGCTTCGTTGGGCGCGTCGTAGCGGCTGTAGAAAAAGCCGGAGCCGTCGCGCAGCCACGCCGTGTTCGAGAACTTGACCCACTGGATATGGTCGGCCGTGTCCTTGCCGGTGTCGATGTCGCGCACGCGGATCTCGTTCCAGTCCGAGCCCGAGGCGGCCGTGCTGTAGGCAAGGTATTTACCGTCCGGGCTCACGGCCAGGCCGGCCAGCGCCACGGTGCCGTCGGCGGCCAGCGTGTTCGGGTCCAGCAGCAGGCGCGGCGTGTCGGCCAGCGTCTTCATCGTGTAGAGCACCGATTGGTTCTGCAGGCCGTCGTTGCGGCTGTAGAAGTACCGGCCGCCCTCCTTGAACGGCACGGAAAAGCGTTCGAAATTCCACAGCTTCGTCAGACGCTGGCGGATCGCGTCGCGCGCGGGGATCTGTGCCAGATAGCTTTGCGTGAGACGGTTCTGCGCCTCCACCCAGGCGTGGGTATCGGCGCTGTTGGCATCCTCCAGCCAGCGATAGGGATCGGCGACGGTGGTGCCGTGGTAGTTGTCCTGCTGGTCCACCGTGCGGGTGAGCGGGTATTGCAGTCCGTGGCCGTTGGCGGGGCAGTCCTGCGCCATCGCGCTGCTGCCCAGGCTGGCGATCAGGGAGAAAATCAGGGACGCGCGTCGTATTTGCATGTGGGGTTCCGTATCGTCGTTGAACGTGGCGGCGCGGGCTCCGTGGCCCGCGCGCCCGCCGATGATAGCGTGCTTCGATGCAAATTTGAAACGTTAGAAGACTTGGCAAGTCGTGTTTTATTTGGCCAGCGTGAGGCTGGCGGCGGCCGGCGCGGGCGGGTGCACGGCTTCGGGCGCGCGCCATTGCTGCATCCACAGCAGCAGCTGGTCGGCCGGAATGGGGCGGCTCATGTAGTAGCCCTGCCCCTGGTCGCAGTTCATGCTCTTGAGCTGGTGCCACACGGCCTCGCTCTCCACGCCCTCGGCCACCACGCGCAATCCGAGGTTGTGCCCCAACTGGATGGTGGAACGGACGATCATCACGTCGCCGGCGTCGCTCTCCATGTTCAGCACGAACGATTTGTCGATCTTCAGCTCGTTGACCGGCAGGCGTTTCAGGTAGGCCAGCGACGAGTAGCCGGTGCCGAAGTCGTCGATCGACAGTTCCACGCCCATCGCGTGCAGGCGCGCCAGCGTTTGCTCGGCGCGCACAGGGTCGTCCATGATGGCGCTCTCCGTGATCTCCAAGCAGAACGAGGAGGCCGACAGGCGGCGGCGCTCCAGCATGTCGCGGAATTTGGTCGGCAAATTCTGGTCCATCAGGTCGCGCGTGGACAGGTTGACCGACACCTTCAGCTGGATGCCGGCGGCGTCCAGGCTCTGGCACAGCGCGGCCGACTGCTCCAGCACCCAGCGCGTGAGCTTGCGGATAAAGCCGGTCTGCTCGGCGAACGGGATGAACTCGTCCGGGAACACGTTGCCGCGCTCCGGATGGACCCAGCGCACCAGCGCCTCCGCGCCCACCACCTTGCCCGTGTCGAAATGGATCTTCGGTTGCACGAACAGGCGGAACTCGTCGCGCTCCAGCGCCGTGCGCAGCTCCGTCAGCAACGACAGGCTTTGTTCGCTGCCCTTGTCGATCGCGCTGTCGTAGACCACGGCGCCATCGTTGCGCTGCTTGGCCGCGTACATCGCCACCTCGGCCATGCTGAGCAGCGCTTCCGCGTCTTCGCCGTGGGCCGGATAGCCGGCGATGCCGATGCCGGCGCCGATGTCGACCATCTGCTCGTCCAGCGACAGCGGCGTCTCCAGCGCCTTGGCGATGTCCGCCGCCAGGTTGCTGGCCTGCTCCAGCGTCGCCTCCGGCAGCAGCACGGCGAATTCGTCGCCGCCCAGCCGCGCCACCTGCGGCGACACGTGGCGCTGCCCGGCCAGCAGTTTCTGCAAGCGGTCGGCCACCTGGCGCAGCAACGCGTCGCCGAAGCTCTGGCCCATCACGTCGTTGACGTGCTTGAAGCGGTCCAGGTCCATCATCAGCACGAACACGCAACCGCCCTGTTTGCGCGCTTCGACCAGCGCTTCGTTCAGCAGGCGCAGGAACTGGGCGCGGTTGGGCAGGTTGGTCAGCGTGTCGCGGTACGCCAGCCGGGAGATCTCCTGTTCGCGGCGCGCGATCCCGTCGCGCATGCTGTTGAACGCGTGCGCCAGCGCGCCGATCTCGTCCTGGCGCGTGGTGTCGATCCGGCCCTGGTAATCGCCCTGCTCCAGCCGCTTGGCCGTCACGGCCAGTTCGCTCAGCGGCTGGGCGATGCGCTTGGCCGTCAACACGCTGGCGATCGCGGAGACGGCGATGCCGGCCAGTGTCAGCCCGATCAGCCAGCGCTCGAGCCGTTGATAGTCTTCGGTGGCCTCGTCCATGGACCGGGCCAGCATCACGCTGGCGCTTTGCTGGCCATCCTGGCCGATCAGCAGCAGGCGGGCGCTGTACTTGCTGGCCTCCACCGTGAGGTCGAACGGGCCGGTCGGCACCTTGGGCAGGGCCTGCAGCTGCTCGACGGCCGCCGTCACCGACGGCGCCAGGAAGGTGGAGCCGACGGCCAGCCAGCCGTTTTTAGGGTCGTGGGTGAGGATGGTCGTGTGCAGCGACGATACTTCGCGCATGTCGGTCGCCAGCTGGCGGTCGATCGGGAAGGTCATTACGATCCAGCCGATGGTGATCGGCGCTTTGACCGGCATGACGACGATCTGGTACGGCCGCCGCTCCACGATGGCGATGCCGTTCGCGCCGTCGCCCTGCTCGGCCGCGTCGAGCATGTGCTGCACCAGCGGCTCCAGCGCCGCCGCCTGCGCGTTGTTGGTCGACACGCTGACGCGGCGCTCGGCGCTCACCAGCATGGTCATGGTGGCCTTGATGCGGCGCCCGCTGTTGACCAGCGCCGATTCGATGGTGGCCCGGTCGCCCTCGTCGTTGTCGCCGATGGCCGCCACGAACGCCGTGTCGCGCGCCAGCAGCCGGGCGCCGAAGCGCAGGCTTTGCGCGTTCTGGTCGAGCAGGCGGCGGAACACCTTGGCGCCGTTGTTCAGTTCACTGCTGATGGACTGGCGGGCGTTGCTGTCGATGCCGCGCTGGATCACCAGCAGGCCGATCACCTGCACGGCCACGATCAGCGCCAGGAACAGGGTGACGATACGGCTTTCCAGGCTGCGGAAGTGCATGATGCGGGCTCCGGTCAGGGATAGGGGCGGCTGGCCGCGTCGGGATCGATCACACCCGGCTTCATGGTCAGCTTGAATTCGAGCGGCGCCGGGGTGTCCCCGGCCTTGATCTGGACCGCCTGCTCCGGGGTCAGGCCACCGGCCGTGTTGTAATGCCAGGCCTTGACCGTGTACTTGCCGGCGGGCAGGTCCAGGCGCACCGTGCCGCTGGCGTCGGACTTGGCGAAGTACGGCGTGTCGACCACTTTCACGAAGGCCAGCATCTTGTCATGGATATTGCATCCAAGCACGACCGTGCCGGCCTTGTCGAACAGTTGCGGTGGCGCCGCCTCGCCCGAATACAACTTCTGGTCGAACTTGTGGGCCGGCGAGTACGAATAGATGTGGTGCCTAACCTTGTCGCGGTTCGGGAAAAAAATCTTGCTGCCGGTTTGTACCACGGTCACCAGCGGGATGAACTTCAGGCCTTTCTGGGCGATTTCCCCGGCGGCCATGGGTTTCGGCGCCCCGCCCTCGGGCTCGGCGTAGACGACGGTGTCGGCCAGGGCGGCGCCGCCGGCGTCCTGCACCTGCACCGTCAGGGCGGCGGCGTGGCCGGCACACGAGAACGCCAGCATGGCGGATGACAGGGCAAGTTTCACGGACATCGGGCGGCCTGATGAGTACACGGAACTGCCATTGTAGCGCCAGCGAAAAAGTTCCCCCTAGCGATTTCCGCAAAAAACCGCTTCCAACGGGCAACAAACGCTGCACAGGATGTTTCCTGCATTTCACACCCCTGTCACATTTGCCGGTTAGCATGTTCGGCAATCTCCCGTCCATGGCAAGCATCGTGAATCCCCTACCCCTGGCGCTCCCCGGCACCCGTCCCGCACCACCTTCCGCCACCGTCACTTACCTGAAACCACCGGCGCCGCCGACGACGGACGCGAACGATGAGGATGAAATGCTGCGCCGTCACCTGCACGACATCATCACGCAACGCCAGCTGAGCGCCCTGTTCCAACCCATCGTCAAGATGCAGACGGGCGAGATCATCGCCTACGAAGGCTTGATCCGGGGCCCGTCCGACAGCCCGCTGCACGCGCCGATGAACTTGTTCAAGGTGGCGCGCGCCAACAACCTGACCGTGCAGGTCGAGCACCTGTGCCGCAAGATCGTGCTCGAACGCTTCGCGGAACTGAACCTGCCGGGCAAGCTGTTCCTCAACGTCAGCCCGGAATGTCTGTTGCAGCGCGACGCGCCGCACGGCGAGACGCTGGAATACATCCAGCGCGCCGGCATCGACCCGAGCCGCGTCATCATCGAACTGACGGAGAACCAGCCCACCTACGATTACGAACTGATGCGCGAGGCCGTGCTGCACTACCGCAACATGGGCTTCCAGATCGCCATCGACGACCTGGGCGAAGGTTTCTCCAGCTTGCGGCTATGGTCGGAATTGCGGCCCGAGTACGTCAAGATCGACATGCACTTTATCCAGGGCATCAACAACGATCCCGTCAAGCTGCAGTTTGTCCGCTCGATCCAGGAGATCGCCGACAAGTCCGACACGCTGGTGATCGCCGAAGGCATAGAGACGCAGGCGGAACTGCTGGTGCTGCGCGACCTCGGCGTGGCGTTCGGCCAGGGCTACCACCTGGGACGGCCGCACAGCCAGCCGGCCAAGGCCGTGCCGGCCGAAGTGGCCAAGGCGCTGGCGCGCAACGGCGTGGCCGTCTACCCGCAGCGCGGCAACGAGAAGAACGGCGCCAGCATCCTCAAGCTGTTGCACAAGGTGGCGGCCGTGGCGCCGTCCATGAGCAACAACGACGTGTATGAAATCTTCATGCGCGAACCGAAGTTGCTGATCATTCCCGTGGTCGAGGATGGCCAGCCGCTGGGCCTGATCAGCCGCTTCGACATGATCGACCATTTCGCCCGCCCCTACCAGCGTGAGCTGTACGGCAAGAAGTCGTGCCGCATCTTCATGGACAGCAAACCGCTGATCGCCGACAAGGACACCAGCCTGCAAGACCTGAGTTTCACCATGGTGCAGGCCGACGCCCACCACCTGTTCAACGGCTTCATCATCACCGAGCACGGCAAGTACCTGGGCATGGGCACGGGCCACGACCTGATGCGCGAGATCACGCAGATGCAGATCACGGCGGCGCGCTACGCCAACCCGCTCACCCAGCTGCCGGGCAACGTGCCGATCAACGAGCATATCGACCGCCTGCTGGCGAGCGGCACGCGGTTCTGGGTCTGCTACTGCGACCTCGACCACTTCAAACCGTTCAACGACGTGTACGGCTACCGGCGCGGCGACGACGTGATCCAGCGCACGGGCAAGATCCTGACCGACCATTGCGATCCCGACCGCGACTTCGTCGGCCACATCGGCGGCGACGATTTCATGATCCTGTTCCAGAGCGAGGACTGGGAGGCGCGCTGCCAGGCCATGCTGGCCCAGTTCGAACTGGGCGCGCGCGACTATTACAGCCTGGAGGACTGGGACCGGGGCGGCTACCTGAGCGAAGACCGCCAGGGCAAAAAGGTGTTCTATTCGCTGATGAGCCTGTCGCTGGGCGCCATCAAAGTCGAACCGCACCAGTACTACTCGCACCACCAGATCGCCACGGCGGCGGCCGAAGCCAAGAAGCAGGCCAAGAAAATCCACGGCAACAGCCTGTTCCTCGACCGCCGGCAACGGCAAGCCTGAGCAACCGGCGGGTCCGGCAGCGCCAGCCGCGCGGCCCGGGTTCTCCAGCCGAGCGAACCGGGTGCGCCAGCCACGCGAACCGCATGTGGCGCCGCGCTGTCCGGGTCGTCCACTATCATGCGCCGTGCTCGGCCCGCCAGCGGCGCCGCAGTTCGTGGGACGACGCCAGCTCGGCCGGCGACATGGCGCGGGCGATCAGTTTGCGCTGGTTGTGCGCCGTCTCGTCGCCATGTTCGGCCGACAGCGACACCCACATGTGGGCCCGCACCACGTCGCGCGGCACGCCGCGTCCGCCGTTGTACATGCCGCCGAGGTTGTACTGGGCCAGCGGATGGCCCTGGTCGGCCGCCTTGCGGTACCACAGCACCGCCTGCACGTCGTCCTGGGCCACGCCGTGGCCGTTCGCGTACATCACGCCGAGGTTGTTCTGGGCGCTGGCGTCGCCCTGCTCGGCCGCCGTGCGATACCAGACCACGGCCTTCTCCTCGTCCTTGGGGACGCCGTGGCCGTGGGCGTAGATCACGCCGACGTTGAACTGGGCATTGGCCGTGCCCTGCTCCGCCGCCCGCTGATACCACGCGAGCGCGCGCGCCTGGTCGCGTTCCACGCCGCGTCCGTGCGCGTACATGCCGCCCAGGTTGTACTGCGCCAGCGCATGGCCGGCGTCGGCCGCACGCTCGTACCAGGAACAGGCGCGGGCCTCGTCCTGATCCACGCCCCGGCCCGTCGCCAGCATGATGCCGAGGTTGAACTGGGCGTCCGCATCGTCCTGTTCGGCGGCGCGCGACAGCCAGGCATAGGCGCGCGTGGCGTCCTGCGCCACGCCGCGCCCCTGCGCATAGGCCACGCCCACCTGGCGCTGCGCCACCGCATCGCCCTGCGACGCGGCCTGGCGGAACCACGCCAGCGCCTGGGCGTCGCTCGGCGTCACCCCCTGGCCGCGCTTGTACATCAGTCCCAGACTGAGCTGGGCCGACGCGTCGCCTTGCACGGCCGCCTTGCGGAACCAGGCCAGCGCCAGCGCGTAATTACGCCGCGTGCCCAGCCCCTGGGCATAGGCCTCGCCCAGCAAGGTCTGGGCGCTGGCCACCCCTTGCTCGGACGCGCGGCAGAACCAGGCCAGCGCCATCTCGTCGCTGCGCGGCACGCCGCGTCCGCGCTTGTACATCATGCCCAGGTTTTGCTGGGCCGAGGCGTCGCCCTGCCTGGCCGCGCGCCGGAACCAGCGCGCCGCCTCCAGGTCGCTGGCCGCCACGCCCCGGCCGTTGTAGTACATGGCGCCCAGGTGGTTTTGCGCGAACGCCAGCTTCTGCTGGGCCGCCAGCAGCATCCAATGGAACGCGCGCTCGTCGTCGTGCGGCACGCCCTGGCCCGTCTTGTACATCAGCGCCAGGTTGAATTGACCGTAGGGATTGCCCTGCTCGGCCGCGTCGCGAAACCAGACGTAGCTGTCGTAGCTGTCCTTGGCTGAGTTCTGGTTCTTCATACGACGCCTCCAGCTGACCAATCTGGATTGCCGCCGTCGGCCGCGCTCAGGGAACGCGCACCGGCAAAGCGTAACAATGTTGCCTAAATTGTAAATCGACATATGCGGCTGGCCTTGAGCCAGCTCAAACGTCATGGCAAATTGTTATCGTTTGCTGTTCCAGGGGAAATTTATTTGACGAGAAGATGGACCGGCCGCCACCGAACGGGGCTGGCCGGACCATCCTGGCAGTGCGGCGGCCGCTCAGATGTGGTGGCCGCGCGCCCCACCGTGGCCACCCTGGCGCTTAGGCCCGGCGGCGTACACGAGCATGGCCAATACCGCCAGGCACCAGACGATCAGCGCGCCGGACGGCAGATCGAATAGGGTCGACAGCACCAAGCCGCTCGCATAGCCGGCCGCGCCGATCAGGTAGGCCAGCACCAGCCGTTTCCTGCCCGCGTAGTGGCGCACGGCGAGGCCCGGCACGATCAGGCTGGTGAAGACGAGATAGACGCCCACCAGTTGCACGGAGGCCGTCACGGCCAGCGCGAAGATCAGGTAGAAGCCCAGCCGGCTGAGCCGGTTCTGGAACAGGAACAGCAGCGCGGAGATGACGACCGTGCCGATGGCCGGCACCAGCAACTGGTCGTAGCGCACCCACAAGATCTGACCGGCCAGCAAGTCCTGCAGATGCTCGCCGCCATGCGGGTTGTGCGCCACCAGCAGCAAGCCCGCCGTGGCCGCCAGGATGAACATCACCCCGATCTGCGCCTCCTGCACTTCCGGCCAGCGCTTTTCGGTCCACGTCAGCAGCATGGCGCCCAGCACGGCCGCCAGCGCGGCCGCCGCCTGCACGGCCCAGCCCTGCGGATCGAGATCGGCCACCCCGGCGATGATCACGCCCAGCGCGGCGATCTGCGCGATGGCCAGGTCGATGAAGACGATACCGCGTTTGAGCACCTGGGCGCCCAGCGGAATGTGGGTGACCAGCACCAGCAGGCCCGCCAGCAGCGCCGGCAGGATGATCATCAGGTCAAACGAAGCGGCCGTCATTTATTCGCTTCCAGCAAACGTTGCACGGTGGAGTCGAACAGGCCGAACAAATCCTTGGCGCGGTCGTCGCCGCCCACCGTGAACGGCAGGACGACGGCGGGAATCTTCGCATGCTCGGACAGCCATTGCGAAGCGCGCCCATCCTGGTAGGCGGCGCGCAGCACCATGCGGGCCGGCTGACGCTGCAACTGGTTCAGCAAGCCGGACAAATGGGCCGCGCTCGGCTCCACGCCCGGCTTCGGCTCCAGCGTGCCGACCTGGCGCAGGCCGAGCCAGCTCATCAGATATTCCATGTTCTTGTGGTGCTCCACCACGGCCACGCCTTTCAGCGGCGCCGCCTGCTTCTCCCATTTCTGCATGGCCGCGTCCCAGCGGGTGGCGAAATCCTTCTGGCGGGCCTGGTAGTAGGCGGCGTTGGCCGGATCGAGATCGGCCAGCCGCTTGGACAGCGCCACGGCCACCAGCGCGATATTGTGCGGATTCTGCTGGATGTGCGGATTGCCGGCCGCGTGCACATCGCCTTCGCTACGGTCGACCTTGCCCGGCACATCCAGCCGTGGCACATAGGCGCCTGCCTCGAAGTTGCCGGGCTGGCCGGTCACGATCTTGCCGTTGCCGGACTGCTGGATCAGCACGGGCAGCCAGCCCACCTCCAATTCCAGCCCGGTGCAGACGAGCAAATTCGCGTTGCGGGTGCGGGCGATCAGGCTGGGCCGCGCCTCGATGCGGTGCGGATCCTGCAGCGCGTTGGTGGCGCTGGACACCTTGACCTTGTCGCCGCCCAGTTCGGTGGTCAGCGCTTCCCATTCCGGCTCGCACGCGAGCACGTTGACGGTGGCATGGGACGGCAGGCAGAACAGGACGCTGGCGCACGCGAAGGCGGCCCGCAGCAGGAATTGACGTTGTTTCAGCATGGCTACTCCTTAGAAAGCGTGGGCCGCGTGCGTGCCCAGGCTCATGATGTATTGCAGGAAAATCTGGTTGTCGGTGACGCCGGGGCGCGAGCGGTCGCGCGCCAGTTGCAGCCGCAGGCGCGAGAACTCGGACGGGCTGTAATCGACCATCACGCTGCTGCGCGAGGGGTTGTAGCCTTCCAGCACGGGGAAACTGGCCAGCGCCAGCGCGCCGCTGTCGACCAGGCCGATGCGCGGCGTGCCCGACGACAGGCGGTCGTAACGGGCGCCCACGCGCCAGTACGGCATGAACTGGTAGACGCCCTGCGCATACCAGCCCGATTGCACGCTGCTGTAGTCGCCGCCGGCCGCGTCGGCCGTCCCTGCCGCGTAGCCGAGGCTGCCATCTTCCTTGCGGCGGAAGTATTCGCCGAGCAGCTTGAAGTTGGTGCGGGTGGGGTTGCCATTGGGCGCCCATTTATAGATGGCATCGGCGATCCAGGTGGCCGATTTGCCGCTGAACGCGTAGTTCAGGCCGCCGTCCTCGTAGCCGCGCTGCTGCGCGCCCGTGTGCAGGTAGGACACCCCGGCCCGGTAGCTGCCCGAGTCGCCGATGTCGTCGCCCAGGTGCGCGAACACGCTCCAGGCGCCGGCGCCGTTCTTGTTGCGGTCATTGCCCGGATAGGCGGCGCCGTCGCCCAATTCCACGCCGAATTCCAGGAATTGGTCGAGCGGCGCCAGCCATTTGGCTTGCACGCCGTCCGGTTTGTACTGGCCGCCGAGGAACGCCTGGTAGGCCAGTGGCGCGTCCACGAAGTCCCATGTGTGGGCGTGCTGATTGTTCAGGTAGCCGATCGAGGACAGGAAACGCCCTGCCTTCAGGTTCATCCCGTTGGGCAGGTCGCGCGTCTGCATGAACGCTTCTTCCACGCTCAGCGTATTGTCGCCGGCCAGCGAGAACGTCAGTTGGCCGGCGAATTGCGGGTCGATGTTGGCGGCCATCGTCAGTTCCGATTCGCCGAGGCTGAAGCCGCGCTTGCCCGGTCCCACTTCGCCACCGCTGGGAATGAAGCCTTGCAAACGGTATTGCGCGGGATCCTGCGACAGGTTCTGCAAAGTGCCGCCGAGGATCATGGAAATATTGGGATTGAACAGGTTGGCCGGCGGCGCGGCGCCACCGACGGGCGCGGCCGGCGCCGTGGTCGCTGCCGGCTCGGATGTTGGCGCCGCTGTCTGCTGGGCCACCTCCGGGCCGGACGGCTTACCCGTTGGCGTGGCCGCCAGCGTCGTCAACTGGGCCTGGGCCGCCGCATTGGCGGCCTGGGCTTGTTGCAGCCGCTGTTCCAACGATTGCAGGCGGGCTTCGTAATCCTTTTGCATCTGGGCGATCTGGGCGCGGATCGCCGCCAGTTCTTTCTTTTCCGACTTGTCGGCGGCGTGCGCGGCGGGCGCAACCACGGCGGCGCTCACGGCGAGCGCCATAACACTGCGTTTCAGCATGATGGTCCTTTTCCGAATGAAATAGTGCGTGCCGCCGCCTGCGGCACGGGGCCGAGGCGACGGGACGATGGGCTTCAATCAGGCCAGGACGGGTGGTGCGCGGGAATGGAAGACGCAGACGGTGCGCGGCCGGAACGATGTTTCAACGCCGCCAGCGACGGCCGTGGCGTTGGTGCGCGTGGCGGGGAAGGAGTGGAAGGCGGTGTCGAGGGCGGAGCCGATCTGGGCGAACGCCAGGCACTGCTCGCAACTCTGGTCCAGCGCCAGCGACTTGCCGGCACGGACTTGCCGTTCGCCCTTGCCGACGGAGGATACCCGGGCGCCGCCATTGCCATTGCCGGACCAGTGCGACAGCGCGTGCGCGATCCCCATCTGCTGGGACAGAACCAGCAGAAGCGACAGCATCACAAAAGCAAAGGTGCGGCGTACGTTCACAAATAATCAACTGACGGGAAACGATGGCCGTATTGTAATGCGATCAGCCCGAGTATTGCGCGTTTTTTTGTATCGGATGGCCGGTCACGCGGCCGGCGCTTGTTTCTGCAGGAAGGCGTGCACCTTCGCGGCGGCCAGCTTGTTGACCGACACCAGCAGCGCCGGATCGACGGGGCTCAGGCCATAACTGCGTTCCAGGTGCCGCCCGATGTGCAGCAGCACTTCCGCCGCCACTTCCGCGTCGGACTCGGCCCGGTGGGCGGCGCTCCTGAAGCGGATGCCCAATTGTTCGGACAGATTGCCGAGCTTGTAGCTGGCCAGTTGCGGGAACACGCGGCGCGACAGCTTGAGCGAACAGACCAGGCCCGTATGGGCCGGCGCGAGGCCCAGCCGCGCGCTTTCGGCCCGCAGGAATTTCTCGTCGAAGCTGGCGTTATGGGCCGACAAGGTGTCGCCGCCGATGAAATCGAGCAGTTCGGGGACCACCTGCGCCACCGGCGGCGCGTTGTCGACCATGGCCTGGGTGATGCCGGTCAGGCCCGTGATGAACGACGGGATGCGCACGTTGCAGTTGATCAGCGAGACATAGCGCTCAACCACGCGCCCGCCCGCGATGCGCAAGGCCGCCACTTCCGTGATGCGGTCGCCCATGTCGGGCGACAGGCCCGTCGTTTCAAAGTCGATCATGACGATCGGTTTGTCAAACACTTGCATCGCGTTCCCCAGGTAAGAAATTCAGCCAAACTTGCGCACGGCGTCCAGCGCCAGGCCGGCGCCGATACTGCCGAAGCGGTCGCCCTCCACCTTGCGGGCAGCCGGCAGCAAGGCCGCGATGCGCTCGCGCAGCAGGCGCACGCCGCTGGAGCCGCCGGTGAAGAATACCGTGTCCACGGCGTCGGGCGCCACGCCCGCGTCGCCCAGCAGCTTGAGCACGGTGCGCTCGACGGAACCGACCAGATGGTCGATGGCGGCGTCGAACTGCTGGCGCTCCAGTTGCAAGGTGGCGGCCGGCGACAGCCGGTCCAGTTCCAGCGCCACGCTGGCCGCGTCGGACAGGGCGATCTTGCCCTCCTCCACGCGCATGGCCAGCCAGTGGCCGGCCCGGTGGTCGATCAGCTTTTGCAGCCGGCCCAGCTTGTCCGGCTCGGCCGCGTCGCGGCACAGGTCGGCCAGCTGCAGCCACATCTTCTTGGTGTAGGCCTGGTTGATCGTGTGCCAGGTGGCCAGGTTGAAGTAGTAGCTCGATGGCACTTCGCTGTTGTTGCGCAGGCGGCTGCCATAGCCGAGCAGCGGCATCACGGACGACAGGCTCAGGTATTTGTCGAAGTCGGTGCCGCCGATGTGGACGCCGCCGTTGGCCAGGATGTCGTCGCGCCGCTCGGCGCGCGCGGCCCGTTCCGGCGACAGGCGCACCAGCGAGAAGTCGGACGTGCCGCCGCCGATGTCGGCGATCAGCACCAGCTCCTCGCGGTCGATCTGGGATTCATAATCGAACGCGGCGGCGATCGGCTCGAACTGGAAGGAAATGTCCTTGAAGCCGACGGAACGGGCCACCTCGGCCAGCGTATCCTGCGCCTGCTGGTCGTTGGCGGCGCTGTCGTCGATGAAGAACACGGGGCGCCCGAACACGGCCGACGTGAATTCGCGCCCGGCCGCCAGCTCGGCGCGCCGTTTGAGCTCGCCGATGAACTGGGCCAGCAGCATGCGGAACGGCAAGGCGCGCCCGCCCACCTCCGTCTGGCCGTCGATCAGGCTGGTGCCGAGCAGGCTCTTGAGCGAACGCATCAGGCGGCCCTCGTAACCGGCCAGGTACTGGCTCAGCGCGGCGCGGCCGAAACTCACATCCTCGTCCTCGGCGTTGAAAAAGACCACGGACGGCAGCGTCTCCTTGCCATCCTCCAGCCCCAGCATGACGGGGTGGCCGGGCCGTACCCAGCCCACAGTGGAATTTGACGTGCCAAAATCGACACCGCAAGCAATGGCCATGTCGACCCTTCCCGATAATAAAGGGGCGTCATTCTATCAGAACTGGCGGCGCCGGTCGGATTCTTTGCGCCACGCCGGGTGTCGCCGACGATCGAAGGCCGCCGCGCGCGCCGGGCGCCCCCCCGCAATGCGGCGCCACTTGATCTCAACGGGGCTCCAGCCCATTGCCATGCGGTAATGGTTTAAGTTATGCTTAAGAGAAATATTTGGCCCTACAGGCCGCCGGTCCGGGTTCACGCGTCTGCCGCGCTGCCCGGCCGACCATAACGAGACTATGGCAAAGACCACCGCGCCCGCCCCCACCGACACCATTCCGCCGTCCGGCACGCCACACGCGCCGGCGCGACGGGTCACGTCCTACGACGTGGCGCTGCTGGCCGGGGTGTCGCAGTCGGCCGTGTCGCGTTGCTTCAAGCCCGGCGCCAGCGTCTCCAAGGCCACGTATGCGCGCGTCATGAAGGCGGCCGCCACCCTCGAATACATCCCCAACGCCGCCGCGCGCAGCCTGATCACCCGGCGCAGCAACATGGTGGCCGTGTTGATCAGCAACACCTCCAACCTCCACTATCCGGAAGTGCTGTCGGCCCTCAGCCAGCAGATCGCCCGGCACGGCAAACGGCTGCTGTTGTTTTCGCTGGCCCAGGAGACGGACGTCGGCCACGCGCTGGCCGACGTGTGGCAATACCAGGTGGACGGCGCCATTGCCGTCGCCAGCTTGAGCGATGCGCAGCTGATGGAGTTTCGCCGCCGGGGGGTGCCGCTGGTGCTGCTCAACCGCCGCACGCCGGGCCAGGTGGCGCCCACCGTCGCCTGCGACCAGGTCGATGCCGCCCGCACGCTCGTGTCGCGCCTGGCCGCCGCCGGCCACCGGCAGTTCGCCATCATCGAGGGGCCGACCGACTCCGTGATTTCCCAGGAACGCAGGCGCGGCGCGTGCCAGCGGCTGACGGAGCTGGGCCTGCCCGCACCGCTTGTGGTGACGGGGCAATATGATTACGCGAGCGGCGGCACGGGCCTGCGCAACATCATCGGCCAGCTGGGCCGGGTGCCCGACGCCGTGATCTGCGCCAGCGACGTGATGGCCATCGGTTGCCTGGACTGCGCGCGCCACGAACTGGGCATCGATGTACCGGGCCAGCTCTCGGTGGCCGGCTTCGACGCGGTGGAACCGTCGAACTGGCTCAGCTACAACCTGACCACGTTGCGCCAGCCGATGCAGCAAATGGCCGCCGCCGCCGCCGACCTGCTCGCCGCCCAGATCGACAGTCCGGGCACGGAGGCCAATATCCGCCTGTTCAGCGCCCAGTTCATCGAGGGCGCCACCGCCCGCCTCGCCCCATTGCCGGCCGACATGCTGGCCGCCTGACGGCGAAAAAAAAGCTGGCCACACGGCCAGCCTGCGGGGAAGCGGGTGCGCTCAGCCCAGCTTGGGGTTGACGCTGGGGCGGCGCCGGAAGCAGATCAGGCCCACGCCCAAGGCCACCATGGCGAAGGAGTCGGGTTCCGGCACGGGCGACACGTCCACGCTCAACGTGCCCGAGTAGTTGCCGCCACGGTTGGCCAACAGGGTGCCGCCCATCACATCGAAACCATAATGGCCGGCCGTCAACGGCGCGGACAGGCCAAAGCTGCCGCTGCCGAAGTTGCCGCCCAGGCCGGTGCGGGTCTGGTCGTCGTTGATCTTGAACCAGCTGATATTCCGGATGGCCGCGTTGGTCTGCACATGACCACCAATGTTGCTGTTGCCTTCGGTGTAGGTGCCGGCCAGGTAAGCCAGCGTGCCCGCATCGATGTTGAACAGGTATTCATCCATGAAGCCGGCGGTGGACGCGGAATAATTGTGGCCGAAGGTGGCGTAGCCACCGCTCAGGTCCAGTGTGGTGGCGGCGGCCGACGCGGCCCCGGCACCGAACAATCCTGCCATCAGCAAACCCGCTGCGGCGATGTGGGTGAAAGTCGATGTCTTCATAGGTTCTACGTGGAAATGAATTCTGTAACAGTGGCAACATGCCGGAATATAATAGTGACAAATCGCTACTTGGCGAAAGTATAACATATTATTACGATAATGTTGCTTTGCCATTTATCATGCCGCAAGAATAATCTTGTTGAAAAGCCAGTCCGCGCCATCCGCACGCGCCGGGGAACGGGCGCGCGGCGGCTATAATGCGGGCGATGAACGACACCAACGCTCCCCGCTTCACCCCGCAAGGCTTGCTCCCCACGCCGGAACAGACCGCGATCCAGCTGGCCCAGAACAAGGTGGTCCTGATCGACGCCAACGCCGGCGCCGCCAAAACGACGACCCTGGCCATCCGCATCGGCGAGGCGCTGGCGCGCAAGCTGGCGCCCGAGCAGATCCTGGCGCTCACCTTCACGCCCGAGGCGCGCGACGTGATGCGCCAGCGCCTGCGCGAGGTCGGCATCCCCCACGCGACGGCCAGCCGCATCGCCGTCATGACCTTCGAGGATTTCGCCGGGCAGTTGCTGGCGCGCAGCGACTTCGACGACGTCAAGTCCTGGCCCCAGCCGCGGCAACTGCGGAAATACGCGCTGGAAGCGATCGAGCGCGTCGGCGAGCGGTACGCGGGCAGCATCGACGGCCTCGACCTGCGCACGCACAATATCGCGCTCAGCCAGTTCCTCGACGTCCAGCTCACCCTGAAGGCGACCATGGCGCTGGAGGCCGACGTGGAGTTCCTGGGCGTGGAGGAAGCGGCCGAATTGCTCGACGTGACCGTCACGGACTACCTGATCACGACCGAATACGAGCGGCTGCGCCTGGGCAGCGGCGAAGGCGCCCAGTTCCGCGGCCCGTTCGACGCCACCTACGACCTCGCGTGCGCGCTGGGCGCCGGCGGCGCGGCGGCGGAGGACCTGCCCGCCTACCGCGTGGTGGTGTGCGACGAGCTCCACGACCTGAACGAGGCCGCGTTCCGCATCCTCAACGCGCTGATCGCGCAGCCGCAATGTTTCTTCGTGGGCGCCGGCGACAAGGACCAGGTCATCCACGCCAAACTGGGCGCCAGCGACAGCTTCCTGAACCGCCGCTTCAAGGAGGCGTATCCGCAACTGGTGCGCTATCCGCTCACCTACAGCTACCGGCACGGCCCGCACCTGGCCTACGCCATGGCCGAATTCAAGCACAAGCCGGTCGATTCGCGCCTGCCGCTGCACACGGAGATCCGCCAGGCCCACTACAGCGCCGGCGCCGCCGATTGCGCCGCCAGGGTGGTGGCCGCCGTCGCGCAATGGAAGCGCGATGGCCTGCCGCTCGATGGATGCGCCGTGCTGATCCGCGACCGCCACCAGTCGATCGCCATCGAGAACGCGCTGATGCAGGCCAGCATCGGCTACCGCACGCCGGACATGGCCGGCTATCTGCAGCGTGACGAGATCCTGTTCCTGCGCGGCATGATCGCGATCGCGCTCAAGGACCTGGCCGCCGTCAAGTCCTATGAAGTGCGCACCGCCATCGTCGAGGCGCTGGCCGTCTTCGCCGAGGTCGAGCTGTCGCCCCAGAAAATGGAACAGGCCAAGTACGCGATCGGCAAGGACCCGCAGATCCTGGGCGACTTCTTCAGCGCCTACATCGACCGCGACCAGCAGGGTTCGGCCCAGCGCCTGGTCACCGACACGGTCGCCTACCTGAACGGTGTGGGGCCCGATGCCGGCGCGGCCGACGTGCTGCGCACGGTGTGCGAGCGCATGGCGCTGGAGACGGCCGCCAAACGCATCTTCGTGCGGCCGTACGATGCCAGCGTGGTGGCCCGCTCGGTGGCCGGGTTCGTGGACGCGGCCGCCCAGTCGGGCCAGACGCTGGGTGAGTTCTGGCGCGCGCTGAACGCCGGCGAGGCGTTCGCCAGCCGCAAGCGCGAGCGCGACTTCGTGCTGATCGAATGCGTGGCCAACGCCAAGGGCAAGGAATTTGCCCACGTTATCCTGCCGTTGCTGGAGACGGGCGAGTTCCCCCAGCCGCTGTGCGAACGCGGCGAGGAGGAAAACCTGTTCTATGTGGCCGCCACGCGCGCCAAATCGCGCCTGACCCTGCTGTCGCCGGAGGAGCCGGCGCGGCGCAGCCCGTTCATCGCGCAGATGAAGCTGGCCAGCAGCGCGGCCGCCGCCGACGCGGCCCTGCTACGCAACGAGGCGCCGCCGGCCGCCGTCCCCACCCGCCATTACCTGACCGCCACCTTCCACGAGAAGGAACAGGTCAAGGCACTGGGCGCCGAATACGACCTGACGCGGCGCGCCTGGTTCGTGCCGCCGGGACGCGACCTGCAGCCGTTCGCGCGCTGGCTCAAGCGCTAGCGGCCTAGCGGAAGTTGGCCAGTCGCGTCAGCAAAGTGTAGTCCGACTCCACCACCATCATGCCGCTGAGCACAAGCAGGCACAGCGGCGGCAGCAGGATGGCGCCGATCAGCGCCAGCCGTTCCCAGCGCATGTGCATGAAGACTGCCACGATCAGGCCGGCCTTCGCGATCATCAGCGCCACGATCAGCGTCCACCGCACATAGCCGGTAAAGCGGAACACGTCGACCAGGTAGGAAAACGTGCTGAGCACGAACAGCAGCAACCACACCTTCAGATACAGGCCGATCGGATGCTGCTGGCTATCGGTTTTATCCATGATGCTCCTACCACAGGTAAAACAACGCGAAAATGAACACCCACACCAGATCGACGAAGTGCCAATACAGGCCGGCGATCTCCACCACGTCGTAGTTGCCGCCGCGTTCATAGCGGCCGCGCCAGACGCGGCGGGCGATGGTGCACAGGTAGACGACGCCGGCCGACACATGCAGGCCGTGGAATCCCGTGATCATGAAGAAGCACGCGCCGAACTGCGCCGCGCCCATGGGATTGCCCCACGGCCGCACGCCCTTCATGATCAGTTCCGTCCATTCGAAGGCCTGCATGCCGACGAAGGTGGCGCCGAACCCGGCCGTCAGCAGCATCAGGGCCGCGCAGCGCACCCGGTCGCGCCGGTAGGCGTAGTTGACGGCCATGGCCATTGTGCCGCTGCTGCTGATGAGGATGAACGTCATGATGGCGATCAGCAGCAGCGGGAAGGTGGTGTGGCCGATGGTCAACTCGAACACTTGGCCCGGATTGGGCCAGGCGGCCGTGGCGGCGATGCGCACCGACATGTAGCCGGTCAGGAAGGTGCCGAAGATGAAGGTGTCGCTGAGCAGGAAGATCCACATCATCGCCTTGCCCCACGGCACGTGGAACGCCACCTTGTCGCCGGACCAGTCTGCCACCATGCCGCGCCAGCCTGATCCGGCGGGAATGTCCGCTTGCGTTTGCTGATTCATGGTTCACCTCGCCAGCAGCCCGGATTACGGACGACCGCAGATCGCCTGTACCACGGCTGGCGTCACCAGGTACAACATGGCGAACATGGCCAGCCACAGCAACAATAAAAAATGCCAGTAACGCGCGCACAAAGCGATGGCGCCGCTGGCCATCGTGGCGCCGCCGGCGCGGCCCGCACTGCCCGCTCCGCCGCCAGAGCCGAACCGGCCCGCGCGGAACAAGTGCCGGCCCGCCAGCGCCGCCGCGACCAGGCCGCCCATCACATGCAAGCCGTGCAAGCCCGTGATGAGATAGAAGAAGCTGTTGGCCGGGTTGCCGGCCACCGTCAGATTGAGCGCGTTCAGGGCTTGCCATGCCCATAACTGGACACCCAGGAACAGCACGGAACTGCCACAAGCCATGGCGACGGCCAGCCCGGCTTCCCGTTCGATGCCGCGCGACGCAGCCCGGGCGGCCAGTTGCCAAGCCAGGCTGGCGGCGGCCAGCAACGCCGTGCCGCACCATAGCTGCCAGGGCACGACCGGCAACGGCCGCCAGTCCGCCGCGGACATGCGCATCACGTAGGCGGCGCCGAACAGCAGGAACAGCGCGGAGACGACGCCGATCAGTACCCACAAGCCGGTCTGGCGGATGACTTGCCGGTCCGGGTCCGGCCATACCGCCGCGTCGGAGGCGCGAGGATGCATGGTCGTCATGTCGGCACCTCCCCGTCTGGCCGTCCGGGCGCGCGCACGGCGATTCCGCCCGCCGTGTCCGCCGGGTCCGACATCTCCTGCGTCTCCGGCCCGACGTTCTGGGCGATGAAGTCGCTCGCACCATCCTGGTGGCCATAGTCGTAGGCGCCACGGTAAACGACGGGCTGGGCCGGCCCCCAGTTGCCGTGCCGGGGTGGGGTGTCCGGTGTCTGCCACTCCAGGCTGGCTGCGCGCCATGGATTGCCGTCGGCCACCTTGCCATGACGCGCGCTCCACAGCAGATTGAACACGAACAGCAATTGAAAGGCGCCCACCACCAGCGCCACCACGGTGATAAACGCGTTCAGCGACTGGGCCGACGCGGGAATGAACGCATAATTCTCGTACGCGTAGTAGCGGCGCGGCATGCCGAGGATGCCCAGGTAGTGCATCGGGAAGAAGATCAGGTAGGCGCCGATGAACGTCACCCAGAAGTGCACCCGCGCCAGGGCCTCGTTGAACATGCGCCCGCTCACCTTCGGATACCAGTGGTAGATGCCGCCGAACACGGCCAGCACCGGCGACACCCCCATCACCATGTGGAAGTGGGCCACGACGAAATAGGTGTTCGACAGGGGGATGTCGACACTCACATTGCCCAGGAACAAGCCCGTCAGGCCGCCGATCAGGAAGGTGCTGATGAAGCCGATGGCGAACAGCATCGGCACCGTCAGGTGTATGTCGCCGCGCCACAGCGTCAGCGTCCAGTTGTAGACCTTGAGCGCGGTGGGCACGGCGATGATCAGCGTGGTGGTGGCGAAGAAGAAACCGAAGTATGGATGCATGCCGCTCACGTACATGTGGTGGGCCCAGACGACGAAGCTCAGGCCGCCAATGGCGACGATGGCCCACACCATCATCCGGTAGCCGAAGATGCATTTGCGCGCGTGCACGCTGATCAGGTCGGAGATGATGCCGAACGCGGGCAGCGCCACGATGTAGACCTCCGGGTGGCCGAAGAACCAGAACAGGTGCTGGAACAGCAAGGGGCTGCCGCCCTGGTGCGTCAGGTGCTGCCCCATCGAGACGATGGCGGGCATGAAGAAGCTGGTGCCCAGCGTCTTATCGAGCAGCATCATCACGCCAGACACGAACAGGGCCGGGAACGCCAGCAGCGCCAGGATGGTGGCGACGAAGATGCCCCACACGGTCAGCGGCATGCGCATCAGCGTCATGCCCCGGGTGCGCGCCTGCAGCACCGTCGTCACATAGTTGAGCCCGCCCATGGTGGCGGCCACGATGAACACCAGCAGCGAGATCAGCATCACGACGATGCCCCACTCCACGCCCGGCGTGCCGGGCAGGATGGCCTGCGGCGGATACAGGGTCCAGCCCGCCCCCGTGGGGCCGCCGGGCACGAAGAAGCTGCCCAGCAGGATCAGCACGGCCAGCAGGTAGACCCAGTAGCTGAGCATGTTCAGGAAGGGGAACACCATGTCGCGCGCGCCCAGCATCAGCGGGATCAGGTAGTTGCCGAAGCCGCCCAGGAACAGCGCCGTCAACAGATAGATCACCATGATCATGCCGTGCATGGTGATGAACTGGTAGTAGCGCGGCGCGTCGATGAAGGCGAACCGGCCCGGGAAGCCCAGTTGCAACCGCATCAGGTCCGACAACACCATGCCGACCAGGCCGACCACGATGGCCGTGGCCGTGTACTGGACCGCGATCACCTTGTGGTCCTGGCTCCACACATAGCGGGTCCAGAAGCTATGCGGTTCATGTTCGCTGCCGTATGCCATGCCATCCTCCCTCGTGCCCGCGACTATGGTGCGGCCGGCCCGCCCAGCGACTTGATGTAGGCCAGCAGTGCGCTGAGGTCCGTGTCGCTGTACTGCTGCTGCGGCATCACGGGCGCGTAGCCGCGCACCACGCGCGCCTTGGGGTCCGTGATCGATTGCCGCAGATAGGCCTCGTCCACCTTTACTTGCGCGCCGTCCGCCATCGTCTCCAGCTTGCCGTACAAGCCCTTCCAGCTAGGCCCCACGCCGGCGCCGCCGTCGGCGCTGTGGCAGGCCACGCAGCCGCGCGACTGCGCCAGCAGGCGGCCCTGGTGGACGGGATCGACGGCAGCAGCGGCGGCCGCGACGCCGCCGCCCGCAGGCGCGGCCGCGCGCGCGCCGAACAGCGGCTGGGCTGCCAGCCACGTCGCGTAGGCGTCGGCGCCCTCCACCACCACATAGCTGCGCATATTGAAGTGGCCGATGCCGCACAACTGCGCGCACATCACCTCGAATCTGCCGGCCCTGGTCGGCGTGAACCAGAACGACGTGACCATGCCCGGCACCATGTTCATCCGGCTCCGGAACTGGGGCACAAAGAAGTCGTGCAGCACATCCTGCGAACGCAGCATCGCCTTCACGGGCCGGTTGATCGGAAGATGGATCTCCTGCCCGCCGACCAGCACGTCATCCTGGCCGTTCGGGTCGTCCGGATCGATGCCGAACGGATTGGCCGCGCTCATGTAGCGCACATCGGTCACGCCGAGCTTGCCGTCCTTGCCCGGCAGCCGGTAGTGCCATTGCCATTGCTGGCCCAGCACCTCGAACACCATGGCGTCGGCCGGCGGATGGATCAGCTTGGCGTACACGGACAGGCCCGGCGCCAGCAGCGCGACGATCCCCACCGTCGTCAGCCCGACCAGCCATGCCTCGAGCGCCTTGTTGCCGTGTTCGCTGGCCGCGCGCACCCCGTCGCGGTGGCGGAAGCGCACGATGACATAGGCCAAGAACAGGTTGATGACGATGAACGCGGCCGCCGTGATGAACAGGGTGAGCATCAGCGCGTCGTCCATCTGCTGCCAGTTGGACGCGACCGGCGTTTGCCACCACGGGCTGGCCAGATGGAACGCCACGGCGCCCACCACGATCACGATCAACACCCAAGGGAGCGCCATGTCAGCATCCCAGCACAACATCGCGGCACGCCAAGGCGGCGGCCCGACGAATACGCCCCGGCGCGCCGCCACCCGGCGGCGCCATGCCGTCCTGCTAGCGGACCTGGTCGGGCCGCTCCAGCTTCAGATAGATAAACGCCGCCGACATGCCAAACACGACATGGCCGATCGCGGTGGACCAGCCCCTCAGCTCGCGGAACCACGTGAATGCGCCCGACATGCCGTAGAAGTCGAGCACATACAGCAGCAGGCCGAACACGGCGCCGGCCAGCAAGGCCATGCCGGCGCTGGAGTCGAAATGGAACGGCGCGATCAACGCCGCCAGCATGACCCCGAACGCCATGCCCAGCACATAGTGGATCACCAGCGCCCACGTGACGATGCCCAGGCTGTAGCCGCTGGTCTGCAGCGCGTCCCAGCCCAGCGCCATGGCCGCGATCATGTGCGACATGAGCCATGGGTCGCGCCCCATGACGGCCGCCATGGCGATCTCCAGCAGCATCAGGATGCCGCCGGCCCCGAAACCCGCCGCCGTGGCCGCCGCCCAGTCCGGCAAGCGCGCTTCCCAGCGGTGCGAATGCATATGCAGTTCCATGGCCATCTCCTCCCGGCGGCAAACGCCCCGCCGCCCGACTGTCCAAACCGATGTCATGGATTCAGTCTAGATCAAAACGCCCGCTGTGCAAAATGCGCCAGCGTCGTATCGTGCGGCAACGTCAGCGGCGCGCGTTCGACAGCAGGTGCGCATGCTGGTCCAGGCAGGCGCCGCCGATGTGCAGGCCCAGTTGACGGTAGCTTTCGAACTGGCTCTCGTCGAAGAACTGGTCGGCCGGGGACTGGTGGGGGAAGCTCGGATGGTTGCCGCTGTAGTTCAGCACGTCGACCGGCTCGCGGCGCGCCGCGCACAAGGTCGGCTTAATGTAGAGCAACTCGCCCTCGCCCGCGCCGGAACCGTACAGGATCTCGCCGCGCGCATGGCCGCAGGCCGGCAGGTCGCTCCCGCTGGCGCGCAAGGCGGCCAGGTCGATGCGGATCTCGACCCCGAAATCGATCCGGCACTGGCGGATCGCCCGGCCCAGATCGTCGAAGCCGCGCCGGCCATCCTCGCTGGCGTCCACCAGCACGATCAGGCGGCAGCGACGCCGCACCAGCTCGTAGATGCCCGTGTTGTCGAAATGGCCGCCATCGGACAGGTAGACGAACGATGATTCGTCGTTGGAATAGCCGAACAACTCCTGCAGCAGGCACAGCAGGCCAAAACGGGGGCTGGCGCGCCGCCACTGCCGGCGCGCCGGATTCGGGCTCCAGCGGCCGATGCGCACATTGAGCAGCGTCAGCAGGAAAGCCAGCGCCGGGCTGGTGGCGGCGCCCATGTTGGGGCTGGCGGCCGCGCCGGACGTGGCCGCCGCCATGCCCAGCGTGAATGCGCGCGTCTCGCCATTGCTGGCCGCATACAACCGCGTGGGCCGATACCCGGCCAGCGCCGCCAGCCCGTCGTCGCCGTCGGCCAGCGCCTGCCCCGGCCGCACCAGGCGCGCCTTGGCTTGCTGTTCGGACGACACGCCCTGCGTGTGGCCGAGCGCGAAACCGGCGTGCAGCGCGGTCAGCGTGAACGACGCGGCCTTGCGTTCCTGCCACGCCAGATTCTTGCCCTGCGACAGGTTCAGCGTGGCGTTGACGATATGCAGGGGCCGCTGCACGAGCGCGCCGTCCGCCAGGCTGGACAGGGCGATGTCGTCGCCATCGTCGAAGCCCGTGAACGGCTGGGCCCGCCGGTGCGGGTTGCTGGCGCCCAGATAGCAACGGATCAACCGCGTCTTGTACATATTGTGCAGCGAGAATTTGTTGACATCGACCCGCAGGCCGAACACCAGCAACACGGCCAGCGCCCCGCCGAACGCCAGCCACGGCAACGGCAACGGGCCGGCGTGCGCCAGCAGCAGACCATGCAGGTCGGCCATCCGGGCCGCCACGTACGCGTCCAGCCCCGGCGTGGTGACGGCGATATCGACGTGCTGGCGCAACGCCGCGCCCGGCCCGGGCATGCGCCAGTCCGTCCCGGCGACGCCGGCCGGCAACGGGACGGCCATCGGCGTCAGACGGCCCGCGCACGCCAGCATCCAGTCCGTGAGGCTGGCGGCGGCCGCCACGAAGCCCAGCAGAAACAGGGCGGCGGCCAGCTTGGCCACGGTCAGCAGGCGCGGCGCGCGGCGCGGATCACTGCCACCCTGGCGCGGCGTGCGCAGCAGGCCGACGATGCTGGCCGCCCAGCCGGCGCCGACCACGCCGCGCAGCCATGGTCCGGCGTTGCCATCGGCCCATTGCATCAGCGCCGGTACGTAGAACGCGCATCCATTGAGCACCAGCCAGCCGACGCCGATGATGAGGAACCAGGCGTTCATGCGGCTCCACCACTCGCGCGAGCGCTCATCATAATTGCGGCCCACCAGGCCCACGAAGATGGCGCCGCCGGCGCCGAACACGAGCAGGAACAGCGCCGGCCCGAACGTGAGGACGGCGGCCGCGTGGGCCGTGCCCGTCTCCGAGCCGAGCCGGCCATGCACCACGGCCAGCGCCCCCATCCCGGCCGCGATCCCGGCCGCGCCCGAGGGCAGGAACACGGCCGATTCCAGCAACGCCGCGCGCACGGTGCGCGCACGCGCGGCCACCGGCGCGTAGCGCAGCGCGTGGTACAGCTTGCACAACAGCCACACCAGTCCCACCAGCAGCAACAACGCGGCCGACCACAGCGCGAGGTCACGGTTGACGGCGCCATCGGCCTGGTCCGGGCCGAACAGCCAGAAGCTGCCGCTGAGCGCGGCCAGCACGCCCGGCAGCAGCACCGTCCACCAGACCGCCGGCGTGGTGCCGAGCCGGAACCGGGCCACGCCGGGCGGCCGTTCCAGTTCCACCATGTTGGCCACCAGCACGGCCGGAAACACGCCCGCGCCCATCAAACCGGCAAGATAGCCAAGCGCGGCGGGCGGCGTGTCGATCACGCCCACCACAGACAGCAACGCCAGGCGCGGCAGCAACAGCAGCACGGCGAAGAAGGCCAGCACGATGATCAGGCTCAGCGTCACATTGCGGGTCCAGATCGTGATCAGGGTGAGGGAATCGACGGAGAACAGGCCGACCCGTGGCGTCAGGTAATTGCTGTAGCGGCGCAGCCAGCTCACCTGCTCCGGTTCCAGCGTGCGCGGCGCGGCGCCGGCTCCGCTGCCCGCGCTGGCGAGCGCCGCCTCGACCTGCGCCAGTCCGGTCCGGTGGATCCAGGCGCTGAGCCAGGCGCCGATATAGCCGCCACCGGAGACGGTGGACAGGTAATCGAACTGGCTGAGCGCGCCGCGCGCGGCCAGCGCCTGCAACACGCCGAGCCCGAAGGTGGCGCTGCGGATCCCGCCGCCGGACAGGGCCAGGCCGGTGCCCGCGGTGGCGCCGGCCCGCGCGGCGGCCTCCGCCGCCAACCCGAGCGCCGCGTGCTCCTCGGCTTTGACGGCATCAAAATCGAGCGGCGCTTGCCGCTCCTGGGCGCCGGCCTTCATCGCATCCGCCATCTGAGCTGCCCTCCCCGGCTGGCAATATGCGATAGCGATACCATACCGGCCACGGCCTTGTCTTGGCCTGGCGCGGCTGTGCGCGATGCCAACTTGCCATATTTGACACAGATCAAACATATTTCGCGTTGACATTGTTATTCTGCGTTACCGTGCTTGAGTTCGCCCGCACTCCTCCGGCCACCCTATCCAACGAGAGAGCCCGCCCCCGTGTCCCCGTCACCCGCGCCCGCCACCAGGGCCGCCATGGCCGCCGATGCCGCCGCCAGCGCCGTGTTGCTGGCCGTGGCCGCCGACACCCCGCAGGCCGCCCTGGCCCGCCTGCAAAGCGGCCCCGCCGGCCTGACGGCGCAGCAAGCGCGCGAACGATTGCTGCAACACGGCCCCAACGTGGTGGCGCACGCGACGCGGCGCGGCATCATGGTGCGCTTCCTCAAATTGCTGGCCAGTCCGCTGTCGCTCTTGCTGCTGGCGCTGGCGGCCATCAATTTCGCCACCGGCGAGGCGTGGAGCGCCAGCCTGATCGCCGGCATGGTGGTGCTGTCGTCGCTGCTGGCGTTCGTGCAGGAGCACCGCTCCAATCTGGCGGCGGAGAAGCTGCGCGCCATGGTGCGCACCACCGTCAGTGTGCTGCGCAGCGAAGACGGCGCCGGCCAGGCCGTGGACTTGCCGCTGGAACAAATCGTGCCCGGCGATGTCGTGCAACTGTCTGTGGGCGCCATCGTGCCGGCCGACGTGCGCATCCTGAGCTGCCGCGACCTGTTCGTGAGCCAGGCCGCGCTGACGGGCGAATCGATGCCGGTGGAGAGACTGTCGCAAGCCGTGCCGGCCAGCGTGCCGCCGCTGGAACTGGGCAATGTCGCCTTCATGGGTTGCACCGTGCTCAGCGGCAGCGCCACGGCGCTGGTGGTGGCCACCGGCGCCAGCACCTGTTTCGGCCAGATCGCCGACGAGCTGGCCGGGGCCCGCGAACTGACCAGCTTCGACCTGGGCGTCAACAAATTCGTGTGGCTGATGATACGGGTGATGCTGGTGATGGTGCCGCTGGTGTTCCTGATCAACGGCTACAGCAAGGGCGACTGGCTGCAGGCGCTGCTGTTCGCGGTGGCCGTGGCCGTGGGCCTGGCGCCGGAGATGCTGCCGATGATCGTCACCATCAACCTGGCCAAGGGCGCGCTGGCCATGTCGGACAAGCAGGTGATCGTCAAGCGCCTGAACGCGATCCAGAACGTGGGCGCGATGGATGTGCTGTGCACCGACAAGACCGGCACACTGACCCAGGACCGCGTGATCCTGGAGAAGCACGTGGACATCGACGGCGCCGATTCCTCGCGGGTGACGGAATACGCCTACCTCAACAGTTTCTACCAGACCGGTCTCAAGAACCTGCTCGACGTGGCCGTGCTCAAGTATGTGGATGTGCACGAACACCTGCAGGCCGACACGGCGTTCCGCAAGGTGGACGAGCTGCCGTTCGATTTCGAGCGCCGCCGCATGTCCGTGATCGTGCAGCGCGCCGATGGCGGCCGCGTGCTCATCTGCAAAGGCGCGGTCGAGGAGGTGCTGGGCGTGTGCTCGCAGGCCGAACGCCAGGGCGCCGTGATCCCGCTGCAGGAACATCACGGCGCCGCGCTCGACCGCGTGGTGCAGGACCTGAACGAGGATGGCTTCCGCGTGATCGCCGTGGCCTGCCGCGAACTGGCGCCCGAGGAACACACGTTCGACACCAGCGCCGAGGCCGGCCTGACGCTGGTCGGCTACATCGCCTTCCTCGACCCGCCCAAGGACAGCGCGGCCGACGCCATCCGCGCACTCAAGCACTACGGCGTGGCCGTCAAGGTGCTGACCGGCGACAATGAGGCCGTCACGCGCAACGTGTGCCGCCACGTGGGCCTGCCCGTGCAGGACGTGCTGCACGGCGCCGACATCGACGCGCTCGACGACGCCAGACTGGCCGCGCAGGCCGAGCACGCCTCGCTGTTCGTCAAGCTCAACCCGCAGCAGAAGGCGCGCGTGATCCGCGCCCTGCAGGCGCGCGGCCACGTGATCGGCTACCTGGGCGACGGCATCAACGACGGCGCCGCCCTGAAGACGGCCGACGTCGGCATTTCCGTCGACAGCGCGGTCGACATCGCCAAGGAATCGGCCGACATCATCCTGCTGCAAAAGAACCTGCTGGCGCTGAAGGACGGCGTGGTGGAGGGCCGCAAGGTGTTCGGCAACATCAGCAAATACATCCGCATGAGCGCCAGCTCCAACTTCGGCAACATGCTCAGCGTGCTCGGCGCCAGCGTGCTGCTGCCGTTCCTGCCGATGGCGCCGGTGCAGATCCTGTTCAACAACCTGTTGTACGACGTGTCGCAGACGACGCTGGCCAGCGACCATGTGGACGCCGAATACCTGAAGCGGCCGCGGCGCTGGGACATCGCCAACATCGGGCGCGCCATGCTCAGCCTCGGCCCCATCAGCTCGCTGTTCGACTACGTGACCTTCGGCGCGCTGTGGTATGCCTGCGGCGCGGCCGGCGCGCCGGCCCTGTTCCAGACCGGCTGGTTCCTCGAGTCGCTGCTGTCGCAGACGCTGGTGGTGCACGTGCTGCGCACGGCCCGCGTCCCCTTCCTGCAAAGCCGCCCCAGCCTGCCGCTGCTGATGACCACCTCGGGCATCTGCCTGCTGGGCCTGTGGCTGCCGTCCTCGCCGCTCGGGCCGGCGCTGGGCTTCGTGCCGATGCCGGCACGCTACTGGATGCTGTTGCCGCTGATTCTGGCCGGCTACCTCGGATTGACCCAAACCATCAAAAGCTGGCTCAGCCGCCGCTTCGGCATGCGCTAGCCCGCACGTGGCTTTCCCGTGTCTATCGTTAACGATTTGATCTGGATCAATCAACTTTTGGAGCCATATCACTACCATCAATATTGCCGAGCGCGCCATGCGCTTTCCTCACCTGGAGCCATCATGAAAAATATTCACGTTCTCCCACTCGTCCTGTCCCTGATGCTGGGCGCTGCCGCCGCCCAAGCCGCCACGCCCGCTTCCGCGCCGCCGGCCAAGCCCGCCCCGCAAGCGGCCACGCCGGCGCCGGAGGTGGACGCCCAGATCAAGGCCATGCGCGACATGCACGAAAAAATGCTGCGCGCCACCCCCGAACAACGGCGCGCGCTGATGGGTGAGCACATGAAACTCATGCAGGAAAGCATGACGATGATGAATCACATGGGCGGCTGCGGCATGATGGGCGGACCTCAGGGCTGCCCCATCGGCGGGCCGCAGGGTGGACCCCAAGGTGGCCCACGCGGTCCCCAGGGTGGTCTCCAGGGCGGTCCCGGCAGGATGATGGGCGGCCGCCAGGGTCCGGGCCGCGACCTGGAGCTGCGCATGGACATGATGCAGAATATGATGCAAATGATGATGGACCGCATGGACCAGGCGCCGGCACCCAAGTAAGCCCCCCCAACAACCACCTCCAAAAGGGGAAAACATATGTCGTACAAAACGATCCTGGTGCACGTCGAAAAATCGAAGCACCTGGCGGGCCGCGTGGCGCTGGCCGCCCAGCTGGCCAACCGTGACGAGGCCCACCTGGTGGGCGCGGCCATGACGGGGCTGTCGCAGTTCATCTACCAGTGCGCCTCGATGGCGCCGGAAGCGGCCGTGGCGCCGGCCGACCTGAGCTTCCTCAACGAACGGGCCGACACCGCGCTGGCCGCCTTCGAGGCCGAGGTGACGCGGCTGGGCGTGAAGTCGTTCGAACACCGCCGCATCGACGACGAATCGGAGAGCGGCCTGACGCTGCAGGCGCGCTACGCCGACCTGGTGATCGTGGGCCAGACCGACCCGGACGAACCGACCCCGAACATCAACGGCGACCTGCCGCAGTACGTGATGCTGCACAGCGCGCGTCCGGTGCTGGTGGTGCCCTACGCGGGCAAGTTCGACAAGCTGGGCGAGCACGTGCTGCTGGCCTGGGATGGCAGCGCCGAAGCCACCCGCGCCATCACCTGCGCCATTCCGCTGCTGCGCAGGGCGAACAAGGTCACGCTGGCCGTGTTCAATCCCTACGCCGAGTACAACACCCACGGCGCGCAGCCGGGCGCGGACATGGCGCTGTACCTGGCCCGCCATGGCATCAAGGTGGAGGTGCTGCAGCAGGCCACGGACCTCGATATCGGCAACGCGCTGCTGTCGCTGGCGGCCGACATCGATGTGGACCTGCTGGTGATGGGCGGCTACGGCCACTCGCGCGTGCGCGAGGTGGTGCTGGGTGGCGTCACCAAGACCATCCTGGCCGAGATGACGCTGCCGGTGCTGATGGCCCACTGACCGTCGTTCCCGCGCAAGCGGGAACCCATGGAACGCAAGCAGGCAGCAGAGTCCGAACCTGGCGGGTCGGACTCTGCCCCCGGACTCTGCTCCAATTAATCAGCCGCGCGCCGCCAGCAAGCGGGCAGCGGCCGCCGCCAGACCGGGCGCCACGTCGATGCCGTTGCTGGCGTGGGCCACGGTGTTGCACGTCACGATACGGCCCGGCCCCGCCGCCTGCAACGCGGCATAGGCGTCGTCCGCGAACAAGGCATGCACGCCTATGTACACGGGCGCGTTGCCGCCGGCCCGCTGCAACTGGCCGCTGGCGGCGATCATGGTGCGGGCGGTGGAGACGATATCGTCCACCAGCACCGGCGTGCGGCCGGCCAGCAGCTGGGCCGCCGGCGCCGACACTTCCACCGCGCGGTCGCCGCTGCGCACCTTGCTCAGCACCGTGGACGGGCAGCCGGCCAGCGCGGCCACCTGCGCCACCCATTGACCGCTCTCCTCGTCCGGCCCCACCACCACCGGCTGCGCCACATTGGCCGCGATCCAGGCGGCGATGGCCGGCGCCGCCGGCACCACTTCCGTCGCGATGCTATAGACCTCATCGAGACTGTGGATGCGGTGCAGGTGCGGATCGACCGTCACCATGTAATCGCAACAACCCGACACCAGCCGCGCGAAGTGGCGCGCCGTCACGCCCTGACCGGGCGCGAACACGGCGTCCTGCCGCATGTAGGGCAGGTAGGGCGCGACCAGGCCCACGCTGCGCGCGCCCAGCTCGCGCGCCACGCCGGCGGCCAGATAGAGCGCCATGAACTTCTCGTCCGGCCGGTCCAGCGCCGCCACCAGCAGCACGTCGCGCCCCGCCACGCCGGACGGGAAACGCGGACACGATTCGCCGTCGGGGAAACGGTGGATTTCCAGCTCGCCCGCCTCATACGGCAGGCAGGCCGCCAGCCGCGCCGCGAACGCCTGCGCGCCCGGCAGCGCCAGTAACATGGGCGTCATTGCGGCTCCTCGATGGTGAACAGGTTTTCCTGCGTCTCCGCGTAGGCCAGCGCATAGGCCAGTTCGCCGGGCGACTCGGCGTGCAGCGTCAGCAGCGGCTGGCCGACGGCCACCCGGCTGCCCAGGGCCGCATGCATGGTGACGCCGGCCGCCGGCGCCAGCGGCGCGCCGGCCAGCTTGGCCAGCCGGGCCAGGCTGCGGTTGTCGATGGCCACCACATGGCCCTGGTGCAGCGCCACCAGCTCGTGCGTGTACGCCGCGCGCGGCGGCTCGCGCATGCCGCCCTGGGCGGCGCAGATCGCCTCCAGCTTCTTGTAGGCCGCGCCGCTGGCCAGCACCGATTCGGCCAGCGCCATGCCCTGCCCCGGCGCCGCCTTGCCGCCCAGTTCCAGCAGGCGCGAGGCCAGCAGCAAGGCGCGCTGGCGCAGATCGTCGGGCGCACCCACTTCGTTGCGCAGCACGGCCAGCACGTCCCACGCCTCCAGCGCCGGACCGATGCCGCGTCCGACCGGCTGCGAGCCGTCCGTCAGCACCGTGCTGACGGCGATGCCCAGCGCCTGCCCCACGTCCACCAGTCGCTTGGCCAGCGATTCGGCGGCGGCCGCCGAACGCACCTTGGCCGTGCGGCCGACGGGGATGTCGATCACCACGTGGGTGGAGCCGGCCGCGATCTTCTTGGACAGCACCGAGGCCACCAGCAAGCCGTCGCTGTCGAGCCCCAGCGGACGTTCGACCCGGATCAGCAGATCGTCGGCCGGACTGAGCGAGACGGCCCCGCCCCAGGCGATGCAGCCGCCCTCCTGCTGCACCACCGAGCGCATCTTCGCCAGGTCCAGGCCCACCGGCGCCAGCGTCTCCATGGTGTCGGCCGTGCCGGCCGGCGAGGTGATGGCGCGCGAGGACGTCTTCGGTATCGTCAGGCCGCAGGCGGCCACGATGGGCACCACGATCAGCGTGGTGCGGTTGCCGGGCAGGCCGCCCACGCAATGCTTGTCGACCACGATCTCGCTGTCCCAGTGCAGGCGCTGGCCGACGCCGATCATGGAGCGGGTCAGCGCGATCGTCTCGGCCACGTCCATGCGGTTGCCGGAACAGGCCGTGATCAGGGCCGCCAATTCGATGTCGGAGTAATGGCCCTCGACGATGTCCTGCACGATGCTGCCGGCCGCCTCGGCGCCGATCGGGCGGCCGTAGATCTTGGCCCGCACGGCGGAAAACGACAGCAGCGGCGGCGCGTGCTTGACCCGCACCGGGTCGCCATTGGCGCCGCCCAGCGCGCGCCAGGCGGCCTCGGACAAGCCGAGCTGGCAGCGTTCGATCAGGTTACCGTGCACCACGTTGAGGGTGGCCACGATGTGATGGTCGCCGCGCCACACCTCCAGCCGCGACTGGGCCTCGAAGCCCTCCGAGCGGCAGATCGGGCAGTCTGAGCGCAGATACACCACCGGCTCCTGGTAGGTGTCGATGCCGAGCCGGTGCAGTTGCAACGCTTCGTGGGCACGGCTCATGGCAGCTCCACCTGGTCGCGGTACTCGGGCACCCGGCAATCCCAGTGCAGCTCCTCCTTGATGCGGCGGCGCAGCGCGTCGGCGGCCGGCGGTTCACCGTGGGTGATGAAGGTGCGCTTGGGCGCCTTGCGGAAGTGGCGCAGCCAAGCCATCAGCTCATTGCCGTCCGCATGGGCCGACAGGTTGTCGATCTGGCGCACCTGGGCGTTGAGGGCCACGTACTCGCCGTGGATCTTGATGGCCGGCACGCCTTCGAGCATCGCCGCGCCGCGCGTGCCGCCGGCCTGGAAGCCGGCGAACAGGATGGTGTTGCGCGAATCGGAGGCGAACGCCTTCAGGTGGTGCAGCACGCGCCCGCCGGTGGCCATGCCGCTGGCGGCGACGATCACCATCGGCACCTGGCGCTGGTTCAGCGCGATCGACTCCTCCACGCTGTTGACGATCTTGGCGGCGTGGCACATGGCTTCCGTGTCGTGGCGGTTCAGGCGGTGCTGATCGCGGTGGCGCATGTACAGCGCGGTGGCGTCGGTGGCCATGGGGCTGTTCAGGTACACGGGCAGCACGTCCGGAATCTCACCCTTCTGTTTGAGCTTGTAGATCTCATACAACAGCGATTGCGCGCGGCCCACGGCGAACGACGGGATGATGGTCACGCCACCGCGGCTCGACGTTTCGCGTATGGTCTGGCCCAGCAGGACGGCAGGATCAGCCGGATCGTGCACCCGGTCGCCATAGGTCGATTCGAGCACCAGGTAATCGGTCTCCTCGATGATGCCAGGGGCGACCATGATGGGGTCGTGCGGCCGTCCCAGGTCGCCCGAGAACGTGATCCGGCTGGTGGCCGAGCGTATCGTGACGATGGCCGCGCCGAGGATGTGGCCGGCCAGCGTCAGTTGCGCCGTCAGGCCGGGCACCACGTCGAACGACTGGTCGAACGGCACCGGATGGAAGTAATCGAGCGCGCGCACGGCGTCCGCCTCCGAATACAGCGGCAGCGCGGGCGCGTGGCCCGTGTAGCCGTGCCGGTTGGCGTGCATGGCCTCCTCCTCGAGCAGGTGGCCGCTGTCGGGCAGCAGGATCTTGCACAGGTCGCGGGTGGCCTCGCTGCAGTAGATCTTGCCGCGGAAACCGTTCTTGACCAGCAGCGGCAGGTAGCCGCTGTGATCGAGGTGGGCGTGGGTCAGGACGACGGCGTCGATCTCGTCCGGCGGCACGGGGAATTCCTCCCAGTTGCGCAACCGCAGCTGCTTGTAACCCTGGAACAGGCCGCAGTCGACCAGGATGCGCTTGGCGCCCGATTGCAGCAGGTATTTGGAGCCGGTCACAGTGCCGGTCGCTCCGAGGAATGTCAGTTTCATCTTGGCCTTCTTTCTTGTCGCAAATGCTGGCCGGCGTGCCCGGCCATGCAGAGCAATATGAGCGGATTTACACGTCAAAACCTTGCGCTGGATCAAGTTGTTGATAATTCTCAAGCAACGCGCGAGAAAGAGCAAAACATTTCGATCATCGACCGTCGTGCGCTGGAACCGTGCGCCAAAAATGCGGCCCTGCCATTGCGGCCACCGGCAATGGCTGGCAGAATCGCGCCATGATCTTCGAAGCCACCACTCTGACAGGACTCGGCGTCGCCTTCGGCTGCGGCTTGCTGATCGGGGTCGAGCGCGAGCGCAGCAAGGGCAGCGGCCCGACCCGGGCCTTCGTCGGGGTGCGCAGCTTCGCGCTGGTGTCGTTCATGGGCGGACTGGCGCAGACCCTGTCGCCCGGCCTGGTGCTGGCGGCGGCCTTGCTGGTGCTGGCGCTGAGCGCGATCTCGCACTGGCGCGACCGCTCCGACGACCCCGGCGTGACGACCGAACTGGCGCTGTTCCTGGCCTTTCTGCTCGGCGTGAACGCCATCGTGAACCCCGCCGTTTCGGCCGGCGCGGCCGTCGTCGTGGCCTCGCTGCTCAATCTGCGCGGGCCGCTGCACCATTTCGTGCGCGTCACGCTCAAGAGCGGCGAACTGCGCGACGCCCTGATCCTGGCCGGCGCCGCCCTCATCGTGTGGCCGCTGTTGCCCGACAAGGAGAACGCCTGGCTGCTGGGCGCCAATCCGCGCCGCATGTGGGGGCTGGTGCTGGTGATCATGACGATGCAGGGCGCGGCCCACATCGCGCTGCGCATGGCGGGTCCGCGCATGGGCCTGGCGTTGACGGGGTTGGCCTCGGGTTTCGTGTCCAGCACGGCCACCATCGCCACCATGGGCCAGCGCTACCGCCATGAACCGGTGCTGCTGGGCGTGACGGCCAGCGCCGCCACGTTGTCCAACCTCGGCACCTACGTGCTGCTGCTGGTGGTGACGCTGACCATCGCGCCCGACCACCTGCAGCACCTGGCGCCCAGCCTGGGCAGCGCGTTGCTGGCCACGCTGCTGCTCTCGGCGTGGCGGCTGCGCACCGCGTCCGACGGCGCGACCCGGCGCGGCCAGCGCATCGGCCGCGCGTTCAGCATCCGCCAGGCGCTGATCTTCGCCGCCCTGCTGAGCGGCGCCACCGGTATCGTCTCGTACGCCAACGCCTACCTCGGCCCCACGGCCGCCAAGGCCGGCGCCATGCTGGCCGCGCTGGCCGACGTCCATGCCGCCGCCAGCTCCATCCTGTCGCTGGCCGCCAGCGGCACCGTGCAGGCGCCGCAACTGGTGCCGACCTTCCTGCTGACCGTGTCGGCCAACAGCGTGAGCAAGCTGCTGGCGGCCGCCAGCGGCGGCTGGCGCTTCTTCCTGGCCGTGGGCCCGGGCCTGCTGCTGATGCTGGCGGCCATGTGGCTGCCCTACCTGCTGTGGCAGCAATGACGGGGCCGGCCCGCTATTCGTGGCGCAGGGCCTCGATCGGGTCGAGCCGGGCCGCGCGCCGCGCCGGCACGTAGCCGAACACCACGCCGATCCCGGCCGAGAACACGAACGACAGCAGGTTGATGCCGGGATTGAACAGGTAGGGCAGCTGCATCGCGCGCGCCGCCAGCGCGGTGGCGCCGGCCGCCAGCACCACCCCCGTCAGGCCGCCCAGCGCGGCCAGCACCATGGCCTCGATCAGGAACTGCAGCAGCACTTCGCGCTCCAGCGCGCCGATGGCCAGCCGCAGGCCGATCTCGCGCGTGCGCTCGGTCACGCTGACCAGCATGATGTTCATGATGCCGATGCCGCCCACCAGCAGGCTGACGGCCGCCACCGCGCCCAGCAGCGTCGTCATCACGCGGGTGGCGCCGGACATGGTGTCGGCCAGCTGGCGCGTGTCGAGGATGTTGAAGTTGTCCTCCTCCGTCACGCTCAGCTTGCGCCGTTCGCGCAGCAACTGGGTCAGGCGCGCCTGCAAGGCCATGCTGTCGCTGCCCTCCTCCATCGAGATCAGCAGCGTGCCCACGCGCTGGTTGCCCGTCACGCGCCGCTGCAAGGTGTGCAGCGGCACCAGCACCAGGTCGTCCTGGTCGTTGCCCATCGCGCCCTGGCCCTTGGACGCCAGCACGGCCACGATCACGCACGAGAACTGCTTGATGCGCAGCCGCTCGCCCAGCGGGTCGCGCTGGCCCAGCAGCTCGCGCGCCACGGTCGCGCCCACGGCGCACACGGCCGCGCCGGCGCGCTGTTCGCCATCGTCGAACGGGCGGCCGGCGGCCAGCGTCCAGTTGGCCGCCGTCAGCCAGTCGGCGCTGCCGCCGATCACGCTGCTCGACCAGTTGCGGCCGTTGGCGATGATGGTCTGGCCGCTGCGCGACTCGGCCGCCACGGCCCGGATCCCGCCGATCTGGGCGGAGATCGCTTCCGCGTCGGCCTCCTTGAAGGCGGGCGCGCCCGCCCCGCCGCTGCCCGGGCCCATGCGCTGGCCGGGCCGCACCATCAGCAGGTTGCTGCCCAGGCTGGCGATCTGGTCGTGCACGGCCTGGGTCGCGCCATTGCCCAGCGTGACCATGGTGATCACGGCGCCCACCCCGATCACGATCCCCAGCATGGTGAGGAAGGAACGCAGCAGGTTGCGGCGGATCGAGCGCAGCGCCAGCAGCAAAGTATTGAGCAACATCAGCCGGCCTCCGTCGCCGCGCCCACCTGCTCGGTGTTGACGCTGTCGCTGTCTATCCTGCCGTCGCGGAAATGCACGATGCGCTGCGCGTACAGGGCCATGTCCGGCTCGTGCGTGACCATGACGACGGTGATGCCCTGATCGCGGTTGAGCGCCGCCAGCAGTTCCATGATCTCGCGGCTGCGCTGGCTGTCCAGGTTGCCCGTCGGCTCGTCGGCCAGCAACAGGGCCGGCTGGGTCACGATGGCGCGGGCGATGGCCACCCGCTGCTGCTGGCCGCCCGACAGTTCGGCCGGCGTGTGGTCCTCCCAGCCGGCCAGCCCGACGGCCGCCAGCGCGCGCGCGGCCAGCGCATGGCGCACGCCGGCGCTCTCGCCCCGGTACAGCAGCGGCAATTCGACGTTCTCCTGCGCCGAGGTGCGGGCCAGCAGGTTGAAACCCTGGAACACGAAACCGAGCGAGCTGCGCCGCAGCCGCGCGCGCTGGTCGCGCGTGGTGGCGCCCACGTCCACGTCACGGAACAGATAGTGGCCGCTGGTGGGCGTGTCGAGCGCGCCGAGGATGTTCATGGCGGTCGACTTGCCCGAGCCGCTGGGGCCCATGATGGCGACGAACTCGCCCTGCGCGATCTCGAGGTTCACATGGTCGAGCGCCATCAGCGCCGTGGCGCCGCTGCCGTAGCGCTTGCACACGTCGCGCAGCCGGATCAAGGGGGGCGCGGCGGCGGCGCCGGCCATGTCGCGTGGCGCGTTCATTGCGCGGCGGCGCGCTGGTCCGTGATGACCTGCATGCCTTCCTGGATGGCGTCGCCGCTCACTTCCGTGTTGCGGCCGTCGCTGATCCCCAGTTGCACCGTGATGGCCTGGGGCGTGTCGCCGCGCAGCACCCACACCTGGCGCTGCGTCTGGCCGCCGCCGTTGGCCACGCCGGCCTGGCGCGGCGCGCGCGCGGGCAGGCGCGGCATGAGCGAGGCGACGATGCCGCCCGACGCCGCCTTGCCGCCGTCGCGCGGCGCGAAGCGCAACGCGCTGTTGGGGATCAGCAGCACTTGGTCGCGCTGGGCGGCGCGGATGGTGGCCGTGGCCGTCATGCCGGGGCGCAGCGTGAGGTCGGCGTTGTCGACGTCGAGATAGGCGACGTAGGTCACCACGTTGTCGGTGATGGTGGAACCGTAGGCCACGCGCGTGATGGTGGCCGGGTATGGCCGGTTGGCGTAGGCGCTGACGGTGAACATGGCCGTCTGGCCCAGCCGCACGGCGCCCACGTCGGCCTCGTCCACGTTGACCAGCAGCCGCAGGTGGTGCAGGTCCTCGGCCAGCTGGAACAGCGTGACGGCCTGCAGCGACGCGGCCACGGCGTTGCCGGGATCGACGCTGCGGCTCAGCACCACGCCATCGATCGGCGCGCGGATCGAGGCGCGCGCCATGTTGGTCATGTCGGTCGACAGCGCCGCCTGGGCGCTGTCCACGGCGGCCTTGGCGTTGAGCACATTGGCCTCGGCGCGCGCCAGCGTGGCGCGGCCCGTGTCCAGCTCGGCACGCGACGGCACCTTGCCGTCCGACAGGCGGGCCACTTCCTCCAGCCGCGCCAGCGCCGTCTTCGCCTCGGAGCGGGTCGCCTCGGCCACGGCCACGGCGGCGCGGGCCGCCGCCAGCGCGGCGCGCGAGCGCACGATCTGGTCGTTCAGCTTGGCCGTGTCCAGCTCCACCAGCACCTGCCCCTTGCGCACCTGGTCGTTGATGTCGACCAGCACGCGCGACACGGTGCCCGACAGCTCGCTGCCGATGTTGACGGCGCGCGTCGGTTGCAGCGTGCCGTTGGCCGTCACGTTCAGCACCAGGTTGCCGCGCTTGACGGGCGAGGTCACGTAGGCGCTGGTCTGGCCGGCGGCCCGGTGGCTGCGCCACGTGTAGATGCCCCCGGCGACCGCCAGCAGCACCAGGCCGGCCAGCGTCCACATCAGGACCTGGCGCCAGCGCTGGCCGCCCTCCGCGTCCCCGAACGGATCGGACGCCGGTGGGGCGGCGGCCGTGCCGCGCTCGCCGATGGGCGCGACGCCGGCCGGATCGGCGCCGGCGGACGTGGCGGACGTGGCGGACGGATCAGCCGGCGCGGCGGCCGATGGGGCGCCGGCCGGCGGCGTGGGGGTTGCTGCGAGGTTCATGATGCGTTCGATCCATGCGAAGGTTGTGGCGGCGCGCTGGCGCCGGCCTTGGATGCGGCGGCCGGCGCGGGCGCGGCCGGTGGTGCGCCATCGGGCTGCCAGCCGCCCCCGAGCGCCTTGTACAGGCGCACCAGATCGTCGCTCAGGCTCACGCTGGTGGCGGCCACGCTGTCCTGGGCCGAGTACTGCGTGCGCTGGGTTTCCAGCACGGTCTGGAAGTCCACCAGGCCGCTGGCGTAGCGCTGGCGCGCCAGCAGCGCCGCGTTGTTGGCGGCCGCGGCGGCGCTGCGCAGATGGTCGAGGCGGCGACGGTCGCCGGCCAGTGCGCTCAGGGCGTCCTCCACATCCTGCAAGGCCGCCAGCACGGTGGCCCGGTAGGCCGCGTGGGCCTGGGCCATCGCGCCCTGCTGCAATCTGAGCTGGGCCACGCTGGCGCCGCCGTCGAAGGCGTTGCCCGACACGCTACCCAGCAAGGCGCGCAGGATGGTCGAGCCGGTGCCGCCTATGCCCAGGCCATGCAGGCCGATCGAGCCCTCCAGCCGGAACGACGGATAGCGGGCCGCGTCGGCCTGCCCCACCCGGGCCAGCGCGGCCTGCACCTGGAACTCGGCGGCGCGCACGTCGGGCCGCTGGCGCAGCGTGTCGGCCGGCAGGCTCAGGGCGAGGTCGGGGCCGGCCTCGGGGATCGGCGCGGACGCCGCCAACATGGCGTCCAGCGTGGCGGGCGCCTCGCCGCACAACACGGCCAGGCTGTGGGTGAGCTGGGCCACGCTGCTCTCGAGCAGCGGCAACTGGGCCTTGGCCAGTTCCGTCTGCGACAAGGCCTGCTGTTGTTCGAGCGTGGTGAGCAAGCCGGCCTGCACGCGCCAGTCCGTGATCTGCATGGTCGCCTCCTGGCTGGCCACGTTGTCGCGCGCGATGGCCAGCCGGGCCTGGGCGCCGCGCAGATCGATGTAGTTGCGCGCCACCTCGGCCGCCACCGTCACCCGCACGTCGCCGAGGCTCACCTCGCTGGCGCGCACCGTGGCCACGCCGGCCGCCAGCGCGTAGCCGTTGCGGCCGAACACGTCCGGTTCCCAGCTGGCGTCGAAGCCGGCAGCGTAACTGTTGGACGCGTTGGCGCCATCGGTCTTGCTGCGCTGGGCCGACGCCGACACCGACACCGTCGTGCCCAGGCCGGCCGCCGCCGCGTCGCGCGTGGCGCGCGCCTGCAGCAGCGCGGCGCGCGCCACCGCGACCGAGGTGTTGGCGTCGAGCGCCTGCCCGATCAGGCGATCGAGCACGGGATCGTGGAAGCGCTGCCACCAGTCCACCAGGCTGGCCCGGGCCAGTGCCGCATCCTGCGTGCCGGACGCGCCGGACCAGCCGGCCGGCGGCACGAACGGCGCCGGCGCCGGCGGCGGCGGCACCTGCTTGAAGGCCGTGCAGCCGGTCAGCGCCACCAGGGCGCACAACACGGCCGCCGCCAGCGCCGTGCGCGACGGTGCAAGCGTGCTCGAAACAATGTGGGTCATGGCGATTCCTCGTTCTGCAGGCGCTCCAGTTCCGCCCGCAATTTGGCCAGTTCCGCCCGGTAGCTGGCGGCGTTGCCGAAGTCGACAAAACCATGATAATACTCGTGCGCGTGCAGCACCCTGCGCGCATGCTTGATGGGGCACCAGTACTTCTCCGTGCGCCCTATCACCTCCCGGCAATAGCCGATCAGGCCGGTGGCGTAGGCGCAATAGCGGCAGTTGAAACGTTCGAGCGCGTTCAGGTAGGCCAGGTGCGAGCGGTCGTACACGAAGTAGTCGCCGCGCCGCACGCGGGGGATGCGGTACAGCGGAAAGCACACCAGCTGGTACAGCGAGACGAACAGATCCATCAGCACCAGCGGCACGAACACGGCGTAGATGAACGGCGCCGACACCATGTGGCGCCATTGCGCGTGCAGCACATAGGTCAGCAAGCCGGTCTTGAAGCGGCGCTGCTGCTCGACCACCTCGCGTGCGAAGATCACGCGCCGCTTGGAGAAATCGGCGTGCAATTCCTGGCGCCGGCGCTGCACCTCCTGTTCCAGTTCCTCCTCGATCGCGCGGATGCGTTCCAGCAGTTCCTGTATGCGCGGGTTCATGGCACGAGCACGGCCGCGCCGTCAAAGGCGCCGGCGCGCAAGGCCGCCAGCGCCGCGTTGGCTTCCCGCAGCGAGAACACGGTGGTGCTGGCGTTCAGTTGGTACTGCTGCGCCAGCGCGAAGAATTGTTCGCCGTCGGCCCGGGTCAGGTTGGCCACGGAACGGATGGTGCGTTCGCCCCACAGCAGGCTGTAGGGGAACGAGGGAATGTCGCTCATGTGGATGCCGGCGCAGACCACGCTGCCGCCCCGGCGCACGGCGCGCAGCGCCCGCGGCACCAGCGCGCCATCGGGCGCGAACAGCAGCGCCGCGTCGAGTTCCACCGGCGGCGCCTGGTCCGACGCGCCGGCCCACACGGCGCCGAGCGCGCGCGCGAAGCGCTGGCCGCGCTCATCGCCGGGCCGGGTGAACGCATACACCTCGCGGCCCTGCTGGCTGGCCAGCTGCGCCAGCAGATGGGCGGCGGCACCGAAGCCGTACAGGCCGATGCGCCGGGCGTCGCCGGCCAGCGCGTAGGCGCGGTAGCCGATCAGCCCCGCGCACAGCAGCGGCGCCACCTCCACGTCGTCGTAGCGGGCCGGCAGGCGGAAGATGTAGCGGGCGTCGGCCACCATGTACTGGGCATAGCCGCCATCGAGATCGTAGCCGGTGAAACGGGCGTCGCCGCACAGGTTCTCCGTGTGGCGCGCGCAATAGGGGCAGGCGCCGCAACTGGCGCCCAGCCAGGCCACGCCCACCCGTTCGCCGAGCGCGACGTCCCGCACCTCGTGGCCAAGGGCGACCACGCGCCCCACCACTTCATGGCCGGGGATGACGGGTTGACGATGGGGCGGCAGTTCACCGTCGACGATGTGCAGGTCGGTGCGGCACACGCCGCACGCGGCGACCCGCAACAGCACTTGCCAGGGACCGGGCCGGGGGACGGGCACCTGGGCCGCCCGCAGCGCGGTGCCGGGCTGGTCCAGCAGCATGGCCAGCATGGTGGCCGGCGCCGTCCCCAGCCCGTTCATGGCATCAGCGCAACACAAGTACGGGCACCGTCGCGTGGGTCAGCACTTTTTGCGTTTCGCTGCCCAGCAACAGGCCTTTCACGCCGCGCCGGCCGTGCGACGACATGCAGATCAGGTCGCAGCCGGCGTCGGTGGCGGCCTTGCAGATGGCCTCGTACGGTTGCTCATCCGTCACCAGCATGGTGTCGCAGCTCACGCCCAGCTCCTTGGCGGCCTTCTCGATCTCGGCCAGGAACACGCGCGCATGTTCGGCGCTGTCGTGCGCGTACTGCTCGCGGGTGTCGGCCAGCATTTCCGGTTGATAGGTGAAGATCTGGTAATCGGCCATCACATGGATGCCGGTGACCTTGGCCCCGGATTCCTTGGCGAACGCCAGCGTCTTTTTGATCATGGCGGAGGCGATGGAGGAACCGTCGGTGGGCAACAGGATATGCTTGAACATGATGTAGTCTCGGTTAGGGTGGCTGCGGTTAACTTCGGATAACTCTCTTCATTTCGGTGACGTCGGCCGCCCCGGCGCTGCGCATGGCGCTGCGGACTCGATGCGGCCCCGGCGCAAGCGTCAGTTGACGACGATCTTCTTGGCGCTGCCGTTGGCGCGCTTGGGCAGCGTCAGCTCCAGCACGCCGTCCAGGTATTTGGCCTCGACCTTGCTGTCGTCGATATCGTGCTCGAGCGAGAAGCTGCGGTATTGCTGGCCGTAGTAGCGCTCGCTGCGCACCACGGTCTCGCCTTTCTTCTCTTCGGTTTCACGCTTGGTTTCGGCCGAGATCGAAACGCGGTTGCCGTCGACATCGACCTTGATGTCCTCCTTCTTCATGCCCGGCATTTCCGCCTTGACGTTGTAGGCCTGGTCGGTTTCCGTCACGTCCAGCTTGATCAGTGCTTCCTTCTGCATATCGCGCATCGCGTGCTTGAGGCCGAAGTCGCGGAAGAAGTCCTCCACGCTGCGCAGCGGTTCCATACGGGCCAGATCGCCAAACGGGTCGAAGTGTCGTAGTTGATTAGCCATTTTCAACTCCCATGCAAAAATATGCCGGTTTGAAGTGTGGGGACGCGCCGGCAACCGCGTCCCTGTCACCCCACTGTAAATGGCCGCGCAGGCCGTGTCAGCCGGGGCTTGTGATCGACATCAAGAACTTGAACAATACGATAACACCGGCCAGGGTCAAGCGGCGCACAGGGTCAGGCCGCGTTTGCCGCGCATCGCCTCCTCGGCGCGGGCCGCCTTTTGTTCGGCCACTTCCAGCGCCGCGCCGGTCGACAGCGCCTCCAGCGCGGCGCGGTCGAGGATGGTCAGGTCGCGGTTTTCGATGCTGATCCAGCCCTGCTTGCGGAAGCGCGACAGCAGCCGGCTCACGCTCTCGATGGTCAGGCTCAGGTAATCGCCCATGTCCTCGCGCGACATGCGCAACTGGAAACTGGAGGCCGAATAGCCGCGCGCCTGGTAGCGGGCCGACAGGTTGAGCAGGAACACGGCGAAGCGCTGCTCGGCGCGCATATTGCCCAGCAATAGCATCACGTTCTGCTCGCGCGTGATCTCCTGGCTCATGATGCGGTGGAAGTGCTGCAGCAGCTGCGGCATCTCGCCGAACAGCTCCTGCAGGCGGGCGAACGGGATCTCGCACACTTCCGCGTCCTCGAGCGCCACCGCGCTGCAGGCGTGGCGGCCGGCGCCGATGGCGTCCATGCCCAGCAGGTCGCCGGCCATCTGGAAGCCGGTGATCTGCTGCTCGCCGCGCAGGTTGACCTGGGCCGTCTTGAAGTGGCCGAAGCGCACGGCGTACAGGCTGTTGAACGGCTGGTCCATGCGGTACAGGTGCTCGTCGCGCGCGATGCGGCGGCGGCGGCCGATGATCTTGTCCAGCCGCGAGACGGCGTGATCGTCCAGGCCGACGGGCAGGCACAGCTTCTTGAAACTGCACACGGCGCACTTGTTCTGGCTGGGGGCCGTTTGCGCGCTCGACGGGGCGATGGCGAAGATGGTGGATGTCATGGCAAAGCTCCCTGTTCGTATGTCGCCCGTCCTTGGGCGTGGACGGGGCGTGATTTGTTCATACGACAAGTATCACCGACGGGCGACCTTTTCGTTATCGGGCAAGGCCGCCGCGTCGTGTAGGGGATTCGCGGATGAAATCGTGTAGGGGATCCGTGACAGCGGGCCGCGCGCGGCCCGCCGCTTCGACACACCGGTTCAGATGATGCCGTTCTCCAGCGCGTAGCGGGTCAGCTCGGCGTTGCTGGTGCAGCCCATCTTGTCGAGGATGCGGGTGCGGTAGGTGGTCACCGTGTTGGGGCTCAGGTGCAGCAGTTCGCCGATGCGCACCAGCGATTCGCCGGCCGCGATCAGCTTGAACACCTCCAGCTCGCGGTTCGACAAGGCTTCGTGGTTGGCCATGCCGCCGCCCCCGCCGATCAGCGAGGCCAGCTTTTCCAGCAGGGCCGGACTGACATGCTTGCCGCCGGCGGCCGCCTTGCGCACGGCCGTCACCAGCACCGTGGTCGGCGCGTCCTTGGTCAGATAACCCGAGGCGCCCAGCTTGAGCGCGCGCACGGCGTAGATCTCCTCCGAATACGTGCTCAGCATCAGCACCGCCAGCCGCGGCCGGTCGGCCCGCAACTGCTTGAGCAAGTCGAGCCCGTTCTTGCCCGGCATGGTGATGTCGCACAGGGCCACGTCGAATTCCTGCTGCTGCACCAGTTGCAGCGCCTCCTGCGCGTTGCCGGCCTCGCCCGTCACGACGATGTCGTCGGCCGTGCCCAGCATCAGGCGCACGCCGTTGCGGGCGATCGCGTGATCGTCCACCAGCAACACCCGGATCTGCTTACCGCTCATTACTTCCCTCCAACGGCAAGCGCAGCAGCAGGCTCGTGCCCTGCCCCGGCTTGCCGGTAATTTTCAATTCGCCGGCGAAATGCCGGCTGCGCTCATGCATGCCCAGGATGCCCCACGATTCGCGGTTAAGCAGGCGTTCCGTGTCGATCCCCTTGCCATCGTCGATGATGCTGAGCAGGAGGGTATTATCGCGCAAGTCGACGTCCAGCTGCACCGTGCTGGCCTCGGCGTGGCGCACCACGTTGGTCAGCGCCTCCTGCACGATGCGGAACAGCATGGTGCTGCGCTCCGGTCCCAGCTCCAGCGCGGCGGCGGCCGGCGTCACGTGGCAGATGCAGTGCAGGCCCGAGCGCTGCTCGATCTGGCCCGCGTACCATTCGAGCGCGGCCCACACGCCCAGCTGGTCGAGCACGCTGGGGCGCAAATCCGTGATCACGCGGCGCACGGTCTGGATCGCGTCCTGGGCCAGCGCCGAGGCGTCGGCCAGCAACGGTTCGGCCGGGCTGCCGGCCGCCGCCGTCCGCTCCATGGCCACGGAAATATAGGCCTTGATGCCCGTCAGCAGGCCGCCCAGCTCGTCGTGGATCTCCTGGGCGATGCGCTTGCGCTCGTGCTCCTTGATGTTCTCCTGGTGCGCCGCCAGCCGGCGCAGCTCGTCCTGCGACTGCTGCAGCGCCTGCTCGGCCAGCTTGTTGGGCGTGATGTCGATCAGGATGCCCTGCATGAACAGCGGCTGGCCAGCGTCGTCGCGCACCACCTCGGCCTGGTCGCGGAACCACAATTCGTCGCCGTTGCGGGCCGTGAGCCGGTATTCGAGCCGCAGCGCGGCGCCGGCCATGCGGCTCTCCTCGATGGCGGCCTGGACCCAGCCGCGCTCGGCCGGGTGCATGCGCGACGCGTGCAGCCTGGGATCGGCCAGCCACTCGGCCGGGGTGTAGCCGAGCGTCTGGATCTGCGGGCTGATGTAGAGCAGCGTCTGCGGCGCGTCCAGCGCGGCGATGTAGGTGATGGCCTGGATCTGCTCGACCAGGGTGCGGAACTTGGCCTCCACCTGGCGCTTGTCGACCAGCAGCCGCTGCTCGCGCAGCATGCGGTGGATGGCCGTCGGCAGCATCTCCAGGTAGCGCCCGTCGACGTCCTTGACCAGGTAGTCGCGCGCGCCGCGCCGCATGGCCTCGGCCGCCACGGTGGCGCTGTCGGCGCCGGTCAGCATCATCACGGGGATGGCCGCGCCGCCGCCATCGACCGACAGCCGGGCCAGGAATTCCAGCCCCGTCACGTCGGGCAGGTGGTAGTCGAGCAGGATGCAGTCGGGCGCCGCGTCGCGCGCCTGCAGCAGACCCTGCTGGCCGCTGTCGGCCTCGATCAGCTCGAAATTGCTGTCGGGGTCGGCCGCGAACGCGCGCCGGCACGCCATGCGGTCGACCACGTCGTCCTCGACGATCAGCACCCGTACCCGTGGACTGTTCATGGCCGCCCCGTGCAATTAAGGCATCTCACTGATGGTCCAGTACAGGTCGATCGAGCGCATCATCTCGACGAAGCGGCGGTAGTCGACGGGCTTGGCCATGTAGCCGGCCACGCCCAGGTCGAAGCTGTGCACCTTGTCCTGCTGCTCCTCGGACGTGGTCAGCACGATCACGGGGATGCGCTTGAGGTCGGCGTCCTGCTTGATCATCTGCAGGAACTCGATGCCGTTCATGATCGGCATGTTCAGGTCCAGCAGGATGATGCACGGCCGCTCCTTGGACGGATCGCGCAGGTGCTCGAGCGCCGCCTCGCCGTTCTCCATGCTGACGACGGGGTTGACGACGTGAATTTCCTTCAGCGCACGCAGGATCGTCATCACGTCAACGTGGTCGTCTTCCACCAGCAAGATCGGCTTGTTGTTAATTTTCATTTAATTACGGCTCCTGTTGTCAAAGGTATTGCGCTGACCCGACTTGGGCAGCGTGAACCAGAATGTTGTGCCGGCGCCTACGGCCGATTCCACGCCGACCTGGCCGTGGTACATCTCGACGATCTTCTTCACCAGCGCCAGGCCGACGCCCGTGCTCTCGACCCGGTCGCGCGAGGCCAGCGTCTGGAACAGCTGGAAGATCCGCTCGAAATGGCGCTCCTCGATGCCGGGGCCGTTGTCGCGCACGTGGAAGCGCCAGTGGCGGCCGGCGTCGGTCACGCCCACCTCGACCTCGCCCTGCGGCTTGTTCATGTAGTTGATGGCGTTGGAGATCAGGTTGTGGAACACTTGCTGGATGCGGGTCGGCTCCGTCATGATGGTCGGCAGGCCGGGCGCCACGGTGACCCGGATATGGGGCGGCGGCGCCAGCAAATCGACCACGTCGGCCAGCAAGCGGTTCAAATCGACGGGCAGCAGCGCTTCCTTGACCCGGCCCACGCGCGAGTACTGGAGGATGCCGTCGATCAGACTGCTCATGCGGTGCACGCGGTTGATCAGCAGCCGCATGTGCTCGCGGCCCTCGTCGTTGAACTGCTCGGCGTAGTCGGTGGCCAGCCAGTCGGCCAGCGAGCCGATGCCGCGCAGCGGCGCCTTCAGGTCGTGCGAGACGACGTAGGCGAAATTGGTCAGCTCCTCGTTGGCGCTGCTCAGTTCCTGCAGCAGCAGCCGGTTCTTTTCCTCGTTCAGCTTGCGGTCGCTGATGTCGCGCACCATGCCGGTGAACATGCGGCGCTCGCCCAGCCGCATCTCGGCCACGGCCAGGTCCATGGGGAACAGCGAGCCATCCTTGCGCATGCCCTCCACCTCGCGGCCCTTGCCGATGATCTTCTTCTCGCCCGTGCCCAGGTAGTTGGCCAGGTAGTGGTCGTGCTGGCTGCGGTGCGGCTCGGGCATGAGGATGGACACGTTGCGGCCCGCCACCTCCGCCTCGGTGTAGCCGAACAGGCGCTCGGCGGCCGGATTCAGGCGCTCCAGGCGGCCGCGCTCGTCGATGGTGATGATGGCGTCGACGGCCGTCTCGAACACGGCGCGCATGCGCGCCTCGCTCTCCTGCAAGGCCATCTCGGCCGCGCGGCGGCTGCTGATGTCGTGGATGGTGGCCAGCACCAGCGGCAAGTCCTGGGCCGTGCGCAGCGGCGACAGGCTGACTTCGACGGGAAATTCGCGGCCGTCGGCGTGCAAGCCCAGCAATTCGGCGCCGGCGCCCATGGCGCGCGGGCGCGGCGACGAGAAGAAGTCGGAGCGCAAGGCGCCGTGGCGGTGGCGGTAACGTTCGGGCACCAGCATTTCCAGCGACTGCCCCAGCAACGCATCCCGGCTATGGCCGAACAGCCGTTCGAGCGCCGGGTTGGCCAGCACGATACGGCCCGCGCGGTCGACGATCAGCATGGGGTCGGTGGCCGCGACGAGCAGCCATTCCAGACTCTGTCCTTCAATGACGAGGTTTTTCAACGACTTGTTTCCTGGTGGCAGATTACATCAAGTTGCAACAATACCATGACCGCCACACCCGTTGCCACCGAAAGTTAAAGCCGGCCGGCCACTTGTGCGCAGCGTTCGATTCCACCCGATTTTGACCTAGATCAACTCGGGTCAGTGACGCGCTGCAAGATCACAGTTAAATTGGGGACATAGCATCAGACGCCTGTTTGCGGGCCGATCGTCCGTCCATGGCGCCATTGTAAAGCCGCACCCACATCGAAGGAAGCACCATGCCATTCACAACCGCGTCCACCGTCCCCGGGGGAGCGCCATGAGCCAGCTGTCGAGCGCCGATCTGGCGGACCTGGGCGAACGCCTGCGCCAGCGCCGTCAGGAGCTGGTCGCCACGCTGCGCCAGCGCCTGCATCAGGCTGACGACGAGGTGGAAATGGCCTTGTTCAATTATTTCGCCTCGCTTGACGACGCGGCCACGTCCAGCCAGCTGGCCGATTGCGACGTGGCCCAGCTCGGCCATGAACTGGCCGAGCTGCGCGCCATCGACCTGGCCATCGGCCGGGTCGGCAACGAGAGCTACGGCCAATGCGCGGCCTGCGGCGTGCCGATCGCGCTCGACCGGCTGCGGGCCCAGCCCAGTGCCCAGATGTGCCTGGCTTGTCAGGAGGAACTGGAACGCCAGCCGCACCGCATGCGCAAGCTCGGCTGAACCAGCCGGGCAGCGCGCCGGGACGCCACACGGGCACCGTGTCGCGTCCCGTTCTTTTTGGCGCTCAGCGGTAGACCAGCACCGGAACCGGGCTGAAGGTGAGGATCTTCTGGGTTTCGCCGCCCAGCAGGAAGCTGCGCGCGCCCTTGCGCCCGTGCGAGGCGACGCAGATCAGGTCGCAGCCGTAGAGCTTGGCGTGCTGGATGATGGCCTCATAGGGTTGCTCGTGGACCACGTACAGCGTGTCGCACGTGACGCCGTAGCCCCTGGCCGCCTCCAGCACCTCGTGCAGGTAGCGCCGCGCCAGCTCGACGTTGCGCTGCTGGACCTCGGCGCCGCTGTCGCGCAGCATCGCCGTCTGCATGCCGATCTCATGGATCGGCGGCAACACATGCATGGCCGTCACGCACGCGCCCGACTCGGAGGCCATGCGCATGCATTTCTGCACCATCGCGCGCGCGGCCGGCGAACCGTCCGTGGCCAGCAGGATGTGGCGGAACATGGCGCCCCCGTGGCTCAGGCGTTGCCGCCGGCGGCCGCTTCCGGCCCCGTGTCGAAACGCACCCCGGCCACCTGCAGCGCCGCGGCCAGGGCCGTGTCGGCCGTCTCCAGATGGACGTGGAACCACGGCAACAGCAACTCCACGGCCCGCCGCCGCGCCCCGTGGTCGCCGTCGGCCAGGCTGTGCAGCGTGGCCAGCACGCGCGCGTGCTGCTCGCGGTGGCTGCGGATGGCCTGGTAGTTGATCGCCTCCATGATCGCCTCCTCGGCCCGGAAGTCGGCCTCCAGCGCGTCGGTCAGCCGGGCCAGGCCGGCGTCGAAGTCGCCCTCGTCGGGCGTCTTCTGCAAGGCGGAGATCTGCTGCGCCAGCGCCTGGTGGGCGTCGTCCATCTGGGGCACGCCCAGCGCCATGTCCGGGGTCCAGACCGGCTCGTCCATGCTCGTTCCTGTCATGGCGGGGCCGCTCATTTCTTCTCGCACGTGTTCCAGTGGAATGGCAGGTAGGCCGGACAGAACCGGAAGATACCGGTCAACAGCGGCACCACGCCGATCCAGCCCCATGCCCCGATGGCGCCCGTGAGCGCGCCGCCAATCAACAGCAAGCCCGCAAGGATGCGGATCACCCGGTCGATGTTTCCTACGTTCGTTTGCATCATCAGCTCCCGTTACATTATAAAAATTGTTGCCAGCCCCTGCCCCGGCGACCGCCGGCGCGGCGGGCATCAGCGATGTTTGCCCTTGCAGCTTAATGGAAGCGGCAAGGCGCACCGGCCATTTTTGCGCCCCCGATTGATCTGAGACAGGTCATGCGCTCAGCCTTTGGCCGCGTCGGCGGCCGCCTTCAGCTTGCGCGGCAGGCTCAGCTTGGCCCGTTCGCGCTGCAGCCGCGCCAGCCGGCGCTGGATCTCGTCCGAGTCCATCCACAGGTCGGAACCCTTGAGGATGTTCTTGATCTCGGTCGCCGACAGGAAGGGCTGGCAGGTGCGCGTCATGAACTTCTCGAACCAGTTGCTGAGCGCCAGCGACTCGGCCTGCTGCTCGTTGCCCTTGCCCGTGAACACCCCGGAATAGATGTGGAACAGCAGCTGGCAGTTGTCATGCACCAGCAACTCGTCACCGGCCAGGAAGATGAAGGCGCCCATCGAATAGGCGCGCGCCTCCAGCACGGTGATCACGTGGGCGTTCGACGCCTGCATGTTGTTGATGATCTGCAAGCCCGTGTCGAAGTCGCCGCCCGAGGTGTTCAGGTGCAGGTAGATCAGGTCCACGTCGCTGGCCGTGCGCAGCGTGTGGAACAGCTCCGTGTAATACGACGATTGCTGGATCGCGCCCGACAGATAATAGGATATCTGCCGGATCTGGGTCTGGCGCTCGAAACGGCTCAGGCCCTGGAACACGAACGGCTCCAGGTCGTCCTGATCCGGATCCTGGCCGTTCGGTGTCTGATTGCTCATGTGGCACTCCCGGTGGGCAAGGGTGGGACGGCGCGGCCGCGGGGCCGCGCGCCGTGGTTCACAGCATCTTGTCGGCGCGCAGGAAGTACTTGCGCGCATGCTTGAGCAGCTGGCCGTCGGTCGGATGGTCGACCGTCTCCACGCTCATCACGCGCTCGGCCACGGACGGTTGATGCTTGAGCAGATGCTTCATCAGTTCCAGCTTCTCCGAACCGGGGCCGACCAGCAGGATCTCCGCCACTTGTTTCAGGTCGTCGGCCACGGCCTCGAAATACTGGGCGTTCTCGGCCGCGCGGCCGGTGCCGCCGGCGGACTTGGTGTGCAGGTGCGGGTTGCCGGCGTGCGAGCGGATCACGGCCGTGGTGGAGGTCTCGGGATTGAAGTGGATGACGTGGGCTTCGGTGTGGTCTATCCATGCGACTGCGTGTTGAAACGACATACGGTTCTCCTGCGTTGGGTGGGTTGATGCAAACCACTATGAGCGCCGCCAAGCCAAAAATCATTGACCTAGATCAAATCTTTCCCTAACGACAAAGACGAGACCAACCACATGTCGCTTAGCACGGCTAAGTTCAGGTTCTTTGATCCAGATCAAGCAAATTTGCACATTGCTTCGCGTATATTGATATTGATGCTGCTTACCAAGCATGATGCAGCGCTCCGCTACGACCATGAACCTGTCGACAGCGCAAATTTGCCCGGCCCGGACGCCGGAATCAGCTGGCAGATTTGCCGCATCCCGCCGCCCTTCCCCGCGGCGCCCTGAACAACCCCGCTGTGCGCCCCACCGGCCCAGCCACCTTTGACGCGAGGCGAACTTGTTAAACTATCTCTCCGCTGGCCATGGCAACCGTGATGCCGCCCGCTTTTCCGCTCCCGTTGAATGCTCGTCCTGCCGTGCCCGCCAACTGTGCCTGCCGGCCGGCGCGACCGACCACCGCAACGTCGACAAACTGGTGGGCCGCCGCATCAAGGTGGCCCGCGACAGCAACCTGTACAAGGCCGGCGACCTGGTCGGCAACCGCTTCTACGCCATCCGCTACGGCAGCTTCAAGAACTACCGCGCCGACGCGGCCGGCCAGCCGCGCATCACCGGCTTCCAGATGAGCGCCGAGTTCCTGGCGCTCGACGCCATCGGCCTGCAACAGCACAACTGCACCGCCGTGGCGCTCGAGGACAGCGAAGTGTGCGAGATCTCGTGCGGCAGCATGAAGCCGCTGCTGCCGTTCTTCCACAGCATCCTGAGCAAGGAGATCACGGACGAGCAGAACGTGGCCCTGCTGCTGCGCAACACGCGCGCCGAGCAGCGGCTGGCCGCCTTCCTGCTGAACCTGTCGTGGCGCTACGGCGTGCGCGGCTTCTCGCCGGCCCGCTTCCGGCTCGCCATGTCGCGCCGCGACATCGCCGACTTCCTGGGCCTGACGCCCGAGAGCGTGAGCCGGCTGATGTTCCAGTTCAAGGACCAGAACCTGATCAACGTCACGGGACGCGATGTCACGCTGGTCGACGCGATCGGCCTCAAACAGCTGGCCGCCAACGCCGGCGCCACATCCGGCCCCACGCTCGACGCCACGCCGCAGACCTTGCCCCTGCCCAGAGGGGAGCTCTAATCATGGAAAGGCATGCCATCATGAACCGCCTCACATCCGGCTCGCTCCTGTCGCGCCACGCCGCCCAGCCCGCCAATTGCGGCACCTGCCCCGCGCGCGCCCACTGCCTGCCCACCGGCATGAACGACACCTATTGCGCCGCCATCGACCAGCTGGTCGAACGCCGCGTGCAACTGGTGCGCGGCGAGCACCTGTACCAGATGAATGAACCGCTGAGCGACCACCTGTACGCGATCCGCAGCGGCCAGTTCAAGACCTACCACCTGACCCCGGAAGGCGAGCAGCGCGTGACCGGCTTCCACATGAGCGGCGAATTCCTCGGCCTGGACGCGATCGGCCTGCACGTGCACCGCGGCAGCGCCGTGGCCCTGTCCAACGCCGAGGTGTGCGAGTTCTCGTACCACCGCCTGGCCGACGCGGCCCAGCGCATGGAGCCGCTGTCGCAGCTGTTCCACAACCTGCTGAGCAAGGAACTGGCGCGCCAGCAGGACACGACGTTACTGCTGCGCAACGGCCACGCCGACCAGAAGTTCGCCAACTTCCTGCTGCGCATGTCGCGCTGCTACGCGGCGCGCGGCAGCGCGCCCAACCTGTTCCAGCTGCCGATGTCGCGCCAGGAGATCGGCGACTTCCTCGGTTTGACGGCCGCCACCATCAGCCGGCTGATCTGCAACTTCAAGGGCCAGGGCTGCATCAAGGCCGTGCGCCGCAACATCATCATCCTCGACCAGGCCATGCTGACCCGCATCGCCACCGGCACCGCGCACCCGGCCCCGGCCGCCCCCGCGCGGGTGGCGAACGGCCCGGTGCTGCAACTGGCCTGAACGGCCGCCGGCACCGCGCCGGCCACTCAGCCTTCGCGCAGCGCGGCGGCCAGCGCCATCAGCGCGTCGTCCGCCCCGGCCGACGCCGTGTTGATGGCGCAGGTCTGACGCCGCTCGCGCGCGCTCAGCTTCTCACTCATGGCGGCCTGGCGCTCCAGCAGTTCCGGACCCGCGTCGGACGCGTCGCGCCCCTCGCGCACGCGCTGGGCCAGGCGCGCGCGCAAGATGCGCGCGGGGGCCCGCAGGTGCAGGATGCGGAACGCCGTGTCGCGCTCGCGGGCGATGCGCTCGAACGGCTCGCGCTGCCAGCGCTGCAGGAACGAGGCGTCGACCACCACCGGCAGGCCGGCCCGCAGGCCATAGCGGGCCAGCTCCAGCAGGCGCGCGTAGGTGGCGCGGCTGCTGTCGGCCGAGTAGATGCCGGCCCCGGCCGGCGCCGCCATGCGCGCGCTCGGCGCCAGGCCGTGCAGGCGCTTGCGCTCGACATCGGAACGGATGCGGATGCCGTCCAGCGCGCGCGCCATGCGGCCCGAATAATACGTCTTGCCGCTGCCCGAATAGCCATGCGCGATCACCAGCGGCGCCTTGGGCGTCTGCACCGAGGCGGCGGCGAAGTAGAGATAGCGGTGGGCCAGCGCCGCCTGTTCCTGCGCCTCGGCGCCGGACAGCGCGCGCGCCCGCAACAGGCACACCTTGGCCCGCACCACGGCCCGCATCACGACGTAATAGCCGAGCACGGCCAGGCCCGAATAGTCGCCGCTCGCTTCCAGATACCGTTCGAGCAGATAGGCGGCCAAGCCGGGCTGGCCGTGGAAGCGCAAATCCATCACCACGAAGGCGAGGTCGTCGATCACGTCGAGCCAGCGCAGGTCGTCGTTGAACTCGATGCAGTCGAACACTTCCACCTTGCCGTCCAAGGTGAGGATATTGCCGCAATGCAGGTCGCCATGGCACTCGCGCACGAAGCCCTGGGCCTTGCGCTGGCCGATCAGGTCCAGCACCCGGTCCTGGGTCGATTGCCACACGCTCAGCAGGTGCACCCGGGTGCGCATCTCGCCCGTGCCGGCCAGCGCGTCCACGGTGGCCAGATCCTGGCGCGCGGCGCGGTCGATCTGGCGCGCGCCACCCCACGGCGTGCCGGACGGCGCCACGGCGGCCGCGGCGTGGTAGGCGGCCAGCTTGTCGGCCAGTCCTTCCACGTCGGCCATGCCGAGCAGGCCCTGGTCGAGGCGGGCCGTCCACAGCGCCTGCTGCGGGAAGGCATGCATGCGCACCGCGTATTCGATGCGCGCGCCATCGCCACCGAGCGCGGGCTGGGCGAACGTGCCGGTGACGGGCACCATGTCGATGTAGATGCCGGGCGCCAACCGCCGGTTCAGGCGCACCTCCTCCTCGCACAGGCGGCGGCGCGCGTACAGCGTGCTGTAGTCGAGCACGTCGAACTTGACGGCCTTCTTGACCTTGTAGGCATAGGCGGGCGTGACGAGCACCCACGAGATGTGGGTCTCGAACAGCCGGCATGGCTGGCCCTGCGCCGTCAGGGCGCTGGCCAGTCGCTGCACCAGCGAAGCCTGCTGGGCCAGGTCGGAACGGTCATTCATTGCACTTCCTCATGGTTTCCGACGGTGACGGCCACCAGACCAACCTCATTCACGCGGGTAGCCGACGGTCTGGGCCAGTACAATGCGCTGCCCGGGGCCGAGTCCCATCCGTTTGGCCAGCGCGGGCCGGTCCACCCAGCCGCGCGTGACCGTGGCCAGCCCCTCGGCGGCGCAGAACAGGTAGACGTTCTGGCTGATGAAGCCGGTGTCGAGCGCGGCGTAGAACTTCTGCTCCACGCGCGAGGCGGCGCTCATGCGCTCCAGGTTGGCCACGTAGATCAGGTTCACGGGCGCGCCGCCCACGAAATCCTGCCAGCCGGTGTCGGCCCGGATGTCGTCGGGCAGCACGGGCTGCAACAGCAATTGCCGCGGGTCGAAGCGGTACAGGCCGCTGGCCAGCGCGACGTAGATATCGATCTCCTGCGCGTCCTTGGCCGACGGCGCCGTGCGGTGGCTGCCCTCCTCGCGGTTGATGCCGTACGCGCACCACAGCAGCCGCGACAGCTTGTAGATCGACAGCGCGCGCGTGCTGAATTCGCGGCTGGACTTGCGCTTGCGCAGCACCTCCATCAACGACATGCTCAGCGGCGTGATGTCGGCGTCGAGTTCCAGCGACGACGGCGCGATCAGCTGTAGCGCGGGCTGGGTTTCATGGGGTTTGTTCATCGCATCCTCCGTCGCGTGGGGCTTTCATCGTTGATCACTGCGCAGCGGGCGCGTCGGGCGCCCAGTAGAAATACAGCTCGCGCGCGCCTTGTTTGGCGACCGAGGCCGCCTGGGTCTGGGTCACGCCGCGCGCCACCGCCTCCACCTTGTAATTGCCCGCCGGCACGCGGGCGTAGACCAGCGGGCCGGCGCCGTTCAGTTGCAGCACGGCCTTGCCGTCGTGGTCGGTGATGGTCAGGTGCACGTCGGCCACGAATTCGCCGCTGCCGCGCGTGGCGAAGGTCAGCAACAGGTTGTAGTCCTTGCGCGCGGCCAGCATCTCCTGCTGCTGGTCCTCGCCCACGCCGCCATTCAGAAACGGCACGCTCTGCGCGTCGGCCGCCATGGCGGGCGCGCCGCATACGGTGGCCGCCAGCGCCACCAGCGACGACAGGATCAAACTACGGAAATTGACTCGCATGTTACGCTCCTTCACGGTGAATCCGCGCGCGTTCGCGCCAACCCGCCCACAGTAGCGTGGTGTTTGCTTTTAATCACGTCAGATGTTTGATCCAAGTCAATAGACCCGATCAAATAGCGGGCGCGGCGGGCAGCGCGATCGGGACTGTCCAGCGCCCAAACTTGTGCGCCCGTTTTGATTCAAATCAAAGATTTTGATTGCCCAAACGACCATAGTGCAAGATGAGGTAATACTCCACCGAACCATGAGAGGCCGCAGATGAAACTACTGAAAATGCTGGGCATGTTGTCGCTGCTGGCGCTGCTGGGCGGCTGCGGCTACAACACGCTGCAGGCCGAGGATGAGCAGATCAAGGCCGCCTGGTCCGAAGTGCTGAACCAGTACCAGCGGCGGGCCGACCTGATCCCCAACCTGGTCAGCACCGTGCAGGGCTACGCCAGCCATGAAAAGGACGTGCTGACCGCCGTGACCCAGGCCCGGGCCCAGGTCGGCGCGCTGCAGGCCAGCCCCGCCACCCTGAGCGACCCGGCCGCGCTGGCCAACTTCCAGCGCGCCCAGGGCGAGCTGCATGGCGCGCTGACGCGGCTGCTGGCCGTGTCGGAGAACTATCCGCAACTGAAGGCCGACGCCAATTTCCGCGACCTGCAGGCGCAGCTGGAAGGGACGGAGAACCGCATCACCGTGGCGCGCAACCGCTACATCGCGGCGGTCCAGACCTACAACACGACGGTACGCACCTTCCCGTCCAACCTCACGGCCAAGATGTTCTCGTTCGACGTCAAACCGAACTTCACGGTCGAGAACGCGAACGCCATCGCCACCCCGCCGCGCGTGCAGTTTGGCCCGGCGCCGGCTGCGCAGGGTGCGGCCGCCACACCCGGGGCGTCAAAGTGAAACCGATGGCGCGCCTGCTGCGCTGGCTGGCCCTGCTGGTCCTGTGCACCGCCAGCGCACTGGCCGCGCCCACGCTGACGGCGCGCGTGACCGACCAGACGGGCACGCTCAGCGCGCAGCAGACGGCCGCGCTGGAAGCGTCGCTGCGCGACTTCGAGGCGCGCAAGGGCAGCCAGATCGCCGTCCTGATGGTCAACAGCACGGCGCCCGACAGCATCGAACAGTACGCACTCAAGGCCGCCGAGCAGACCAAGCTGGGACGCAAGAAGGTCGATGACGGCGCGCTGCTGCTGGTGGCCAAGGACGACCGCGCGCTGCGCATCGAGGTGGGCTACGGCCTCGAAGGGGCGCTGAACGACGCCGTCAGCAAGCGCATCATCAGCGACATCATCACGCCCTACTTGCGTCAGGGCGACTTCTACGGCGGACTGGTGGCCGGCACCAACGCCATGATGGCGGTGGTCGATGGCGAGCCGCTGCCCGCGCCCCCGCGCGCGCAGGACGCCGAAGCGGGCGCCGCCTCGGTTTCCCTGCCTGGCCTGCTGCTGGCCGCATTCGTCATCGGCACTGTGCTGCGCGCCCTGCTGGGACGCTTTCCCGGCGCGCTGGTGGCCGGCGGCTTGAGCGGCTGGCTGGCCTGGGCCGTGCTGGCCACCGTGCCGGCCGCGCTGCTGGTGGGCGTGGCGGGCCTCATGTCCACCCTGCTGGGCGGCATGCGCGGCACACCGGGCCGGCGCTACGGCGGCCCGTTCGGCGGCTTTGGCGGCGGCGGTGGTTTCGGCGGCGGCGGCGGTGGTGGTTTTGGCGGTGGCGGCGGCGGCTTCGGCGGCGGCGGCGCTTCCGGCAGGTGGTAGCGATGGGCATGCTGAACCGGCTGATGCGCCACCTGTGCACGCCGCGCTGGACGGTGCGGCGGGCGTTCCCGGCGTCGGCGCTGCACGCCATCGAGCGCGAGATCCGCGCCAGCGAGCAGTTGCACGGCGGCGAGGTGCGCTTCGCCATCGAACACGCGCTGCCGCTGGCGGCGCTCTGGCAAGGCACCACGGCGCGCGAGCGGGCCGTCGACCTGTTCGGGTCGCTGCGCATGTGGGACACGAGCGAACGCAATGGCGTGCTGATTTACCTGCTGCTGGCCGATCACGCCGTGGAAATCGTGGCCGACCGTGGCGTGCACGCGCTGGCCGGCGCCCCGCACTGGGGCCGCGTCTGCCGGCGCATGCAGCGCGCGTTCGGCCATCGCTGCTATGAGCGCGGCGCGGTGACCGCCGTGCGCATGGTCACGCGCATGCTGGCCCGCCATTACCCGCCCGTGACCGGGCGGCCGAACGAATTACCCGACAAGGTGGTCGTGCTGTAACGGCGGCCATCCCTTTTTTTTCACCTCAAGCAAAGCGAAGACCATCATGTTCACCACCATCCTCGTCCCCACCGACGGCTCCGAGCTGTCCGAGCGCGCCGCCCACGCCGCCATCCAATTCGCCCGCGACTGCGGCGCCAAAGTGGAAGTGCTGGCCGTGTGGCAGTCCTATCCCTATTCGCCGTACGCGGAGTTCGGCGCGGTGCTCGACGTGGAAGCCTACGGCAAGCAGATGCTGGCCGAGGCGGAACAGGCGGCCCAGCGCGTGGCCGACGACGCGGCCGAAGCGGGCGTGCCCTGCACCGTCCACGTGGTCGACTCGTACAGCCCGTACGAGGAAATGCTCAAGGCCGTCGACCTCTATCACTGCGACTTGATCTGCATGGCCACCCACGGCCGGCGCGGCGTGGGCCAGCTGCTGCTGGGCAGCCAGACCCGCCTCGTGACCACCCACAGCACGGTGCCGGTGCTGGTCTACCGCTGATCGTCTATCAGTCCAGCGCCTTGCGGAAGCGCAGCACGGACACGGTCAGCAGCACGATGCCGATGGCGGCCAGCGCCGCCATCTGGGGCCACAGCACGTCCAGTCCCACGCCCTTGAGAAAGGTGCCGCGGATGATGACCAGGTAGTAGCGCAGCGGGTCGAGCAACGTCAGCCACTGCAGGAAATGCGGCATGCTGGCGATCGGGAAGCTGAAGCCCGACAGGATGAACATCGGATTGAGCACGAAGAAATTCGACGCGAAGGCCTGCTGCTGCGTGGTGCAGATGGTGGAGATGAACAGCCCGATCGACAATATGCTGATCAGGAACAAGCAGGTGGCGGCGAACAGCAGCAGCGGATTGCCGACGAACGGGATGTGGAACCAGAACATGCCGACCCCGGCCACCAGCCCCACTTCCACCAGGCCGATCAGGAAGAACGGCAGCGTCTTCCCGAGGATGAACTCGGCCGGGCGGATCGGCGTCACCAGCAACTGCTCCAGCGTGCCGACCTCGCGTTCGCGCACGATGGCGAACGCGGTCAGGTTGACAATAGTGATCAGGGTTAGCGTGCCGATCACACCCGGCACGAAGAACCAGCGGCTGTTCAGATTCGGGTTGTACCAGTAGCGCTGGGCCACGTCCACGTGCACCAGCGGCCGCGCCAGCGCATGGCCGGTGCGCTGCGCCAGCTCCAGCGCCATGCTCTGGCCAAAGGTGTTGGCGATGTCGCTCACGTAGCCGAGCGCGATCAGCGCCGTGTTCGAATTGGTCCCGTCGAGCAGCACTTGCACGGGCGCGCTCTGGCCCTTGCGCAGCAGCTCGGCGAATCCGGGCGGCAGCACGATGGCCACCTGGGCCGAACTGCTGGCCACGGCCTGCTCGGCTTCCGCGCGGGTGTTGGCCACCGTGGTCAACTCGAAGCGGCTGCTGTGGACGAAGGCCGCCACCAGCGCGCGGCTCTCCGGCGTGTGGTCCTGGTCCAGCATGGCCGTGGACACGTTGAACACCTCGAACGTGGCGGCATAGCCGAACAACAGCATCTGGATCATGGGCGGGATCAGCAAACGGAAGCGGGCCGACTTGTCGCGCTTCAGTTGCAGGAACTCCTTGATCAGCAGTTGGGCGACGCGTCGGAACATGGGCTCAGTCCAAAGTCTTGCGGAAGGCGCGCGCGGCCAGCACCACCAGCGCCACCGCGTACACGGCCAGGCAGGCCACGGGCACGGCCAGCTCGGCCAGCGTGGAACCCTTCAGGAACACGGCCTTGAGGATGGTGACGTAGTAGCGCGCGCTCACCAGATAGGTCACGGCGCGCACCACGGCCGGCATCTGGTCGATGGGGAAGGAAAAACCCGACAGCAGCGTGGTGGGCAGCATGGTCAGCACCAGCGCCACCTGGCTGGCCCCCACCTGGCTGCGCAGGGCCACGGACACGCAATAGCCGATGCACAGCACCACCGTGAGGAACAGGGCCGTGGTCAGCATCAGCGTGACAATGGTGCCCCGGAACGGCACCTCGAACCAGCCCACGGCCAGCGCCAGGCAGATGGCCGCGTCCAGCATGCCGAGCACGAAGTACGGCGCCAGCTTGCCGATCATGAGTTCCATCGGTTTGACCGGGGTGGAGACGAGCAGCTCCATCGTGCCGCGCTCCCACTCGCGGGCGATGGTGAGCGACGTGAGCTGGGCGCCCACGATGGCCATGACCAGCGCCACCACGCCGGGAATGATGAAATTGCGGCTCTCCAGTTCCTCGTTGAACCACACGCGCGCCTGCACCAGCACCGGGGTCTGGGTCTGGATGCGGCCGCCCTGGCGCTGGATGGCCTTCAACTGCACTTCGCTGGCGTAGCCGCCCACCACGAGGCGCGCGTAGTTGGCGGCGATGTTGGCCGTGTTCGAGTCGGTGCCGTCCACCAGCAGCTGCACGGTGGCCGCGCCCTGGTCGGCCAGGTTGCGCGAGAAGCCGGACGGGATCACCAGCGCCACCGTGCAGACGCGCGCGTCGAGGTCGCGCGTGACGTCGGCATGACTGCGGGCGGTCACGGGCGGCTGGAAGTAGCGCGAGCTGGCGAAGCGGGCCAGCAGGTCCTGGCTTTGCTGGCTGCCCTCCTGGTCGAACGCGCAGATGGGGATGGCGTCGACGTCGAGGTTGACGCCGTAGCCGAGCATGAACATCTGCATCAGCGGCAGTAGCAAGGCGATCATCAGACTGCGCGGGTCGCGCAGCACTTGCAACGTCTCCTTGCGGGCGATGGCGGCGATGCGGCGCAGCTTCACGACGTTGCTCCCGCCTGCGCTCCCGCCGCCGCCTTGCCATTGCGCTGGCGCGACTGGCGCACCAGATGCACGAACATGTCCTCCATGCCCGGCTCGATGGCGCGCCAGCGCGCGCCGGGCTGGCCGTGCCGCTCCAGCAGGGCGACGATGGCGGCGCCGTCGCGCGCGGCGTCGTCCACCAGCAGATGCAGCGCATTGCCGAAGACGGCCGCGTCGTGCACGCCGGGTGCATCGGACAGCACTTCCAGCGCCGCGCCGGGATTGGCGCATTCAAGCTCCACCAGCGCGCCGCCGATCGACTGGTGCTTCAATTCGTTGGGGGTGCCCAGCGCGACCAGCTTGCCCGATTCGATCATGGCGATGCGCATGCAATACTCCGCCTCGTCCATGTAGTGGGTGGACACCAGCACGCTCACGCCGTCCGCGCTCAGGTCGTGGATCAGGTTCCAGAAGCGGCGCCGCGAGCCGGGATCGACGCCGGACGTGGGCTCGTCGAGGAACAGCACGCGCGGCCGGTGCAGGATGGCGCAACCGAGCGCCAGCCGCTGCTTCCAGCCGCCGGCCAGCGTGGTGACGAGGGCATCCTCCCTGCCCTCCAGGCCCGCCATCCGCACCGCATACGCCACCCGCTCGTCGATGGCGTTGCGCGCCACGCCGTAGATGCCGCCGAAGAAGCGCAGGTTCTCGGTCACGCTCAAGTCGCCGTACAGCGAGAACTTCTGCGACATGTAGCCGATGCGCTGGCGCACGGCCTCCGGGTCCCTGGCGATGTCGATGCCGTCCACCACGGCCCGCCCGCCGCTGGGGCGCAGCAGGCCGCACAGCACGCGGATCAGCGTCGATTTCCCGGCGCCGTTGGGGCCGAGGAAGCCCATGATCTCGCCCCGGCGCACGTCGAAGCTGACCTCGTCGAGCGCGTGGAAGTCGCCGAAATGCTTGCTCAGGCGCTCCACCTGGATGGCTGGCTGGGTGTCCATCATGCGCCCCTGTGTTTGCGTTCGAGCAGGGCCACGAACAGGTCCTCGATCGTCGGCTCGATTTGTTCCACCGGACCGGCCTCCACGCCCGCCGCCTGCAAGGCCCGGCTCAGCGGTTCGCGGCAGGCCTGCGCGTCGTCCACGTGCACGTGCACGCCGTCGCCCACCAGCAGCACGCCGCGCACGCCGGCCACGGGCTCGATGGCGGCCGCCGCCTCGCGCGGGCGCGCGCTCGCCACGCGCACGATGGCGCCGGGCAGTTCGCGCTTGAGCTGCTGCGGGGTGTCGCAGTACATCATGCTGCCCTCGTCGAACAGGGCCAGCCGGTCGCAGCGCTCGGCCTCGTCCAGATAGGCGGTGGAGATCACCATGGCCACGCCGGTGGCGCGCAGCGAATACAGGATCTGCCAGAACTCGCGCCGCGAGACGGGATCGACGCCGGTGGTGGGCTCGTCCAGCAGCAGCACGCGCGGCGCGTGCACCAGCGCGCAGGTCAGGCCCAGCTTCTGCTTCATGCCGCCCGACAGCTGGCCGGCCAGGCGCTGGCGGAACGGCATCATGCGCGAGGCTGTGAGCAGCTGCACGGCGCGCTCCTCCCACACCTTGCGCGGCACGTCGAACAGGTCGGCGAAGAAGCGGATGTTCTCGTCCACCGTCAGGTCGTCGTACAGGCCGAAGCGCTGCGGCATGTAGCTCACGTGGCGCTTGGTGCGTTCGGGATCGGCCACCACATCCACCTCGTCGATGCGGATGGCGCCCGCGTCGGCCCGCATCACGCTGGCCAGCATGCGCATGGTGGTGGTCTTGCCCGCCCCGTCCGGCCCCACCAGGCCGAAGATCTCGCCCTGGCGCACCGAGAAGCTCACGTTGTCCACGGCCGTCAGCGCGCCGAAGCGTTTGCTCACGCCGCGCACATCGAGCGCCAGTGGCGGCGGTGATGGCGGTGAACCTTGCGCGGACGGCTCCGTCATGGCTGGGCCGGCGCCAGCACGGCATCGGCCGGCATGCCCGGCACGAACTTGCGGTCGCGGTTGTCGATGTCGATCTTCACACGGTACACCAGTGTGACGCGCTCGGCGTGCGTCTCCACGCTGCGCGGCGTGAACTCGGCCTTGGGCGCGATGAACGACAGCTTGCCGGTGAAGCGCTTGCCGGGGAAGCTGTCGCTGGTGATGGCCACTTCCTGCCCGAGGCGCACGCGTCCCAGGTCCGTCTCGTTGAGGTAGGCGCGCAGCCAGACGTGATCGAGGTCGGCCAGCGTGATGACGGGGGTGCCGGGCGCCACCACCTCGCCCAGTTCGGCCTGGCGCGTGAGGACCACGCCGTCGAACGGCGCCACCAGCGTGGCGTAGCCGGCCATGATGCGGCTCAGCTGCTCGGTCTGTTCGCCACTGTGCACGCCGGCCTGCGCCACCTTGACGCTGCGCTGCGCGACCAGCTCCAACGCCCGGTCGCGTTCAAGCTGGGCGCGCGCCTGCTTGAGCGCCGTGGCCGCGTTGTCGAGCGCCGCCGTGGCCAGGAAGCCCTGGCGTTGCAGGGCCTGGCTGCGCTCCATGTCCAGCTTGCGCTGGGCCACGGTGGCCGCGTCCGCCTCCACCGTCTTGCGGCTGGCGGCCACGTTTTCCAGCGCCATGTCGAGCTGGCTGCGCTGGACGGCCACGCCAGCGGCGGCCACGGCCACCTGCTGGTTCAATTCCCGCTGGTCCACCACGGCCAGCACCGTGCCCTTGCCCACCCACTGCCCTTCGTTAAACGGCAGTTGCACCACGCGCGCCTGCAGGCCGTTGAAACTGAGGACGCTCTCATGCGCCTCGATATTGCCCGACAGGTGGATGGCCTGGCCCGCGTGTTCACGGTGCCACTGCGGCAAAGCGCCGCCAAAGTACAACGCGGACACCAGCAGCACGGCGCCGCTGGCGATGGTCAGTTTTTTCTTGTTCATGGGGTGCGTTCGGTTTCTGTCCTCGGTGTTTTCGCGCCGCCGCGCTTGCGCCGTGGCGGCGTGGTGACGGACGCCCTGCCCACATCGGCGGCAAGGCGCCCCGGCCACGGCATGGTCAGGCAGCGCAGCAGCAGCGATTCGAATTCGGTCACGATGTGGCTGGCCAACACCTCGGGATCGGGCACGCGCTGCACATCGGTCATCACGCCCAGGTTGATCTGGCCGGCATAACTGAGGATGCTGATGCCCATTCCGATGCCGCCCGACTGCGGCACCCAGAACACCTGGCGCTCGATGCGCTGGCCGGCCAGGTAGCGCGCCTGCTCCGCGCCGCGCACGTTGGTGACGACGGCGCTGGCGTTGGCGGCCAGCGCCTGCACCAGCGTCTCGCGCAGCCCGTCGGGGGCGGCGCCCATGCAGGCCAGGATGCCCAACGCCACCGTGGCCTGCTGCGAATGTTTGAGCGCTTCCATCCGCGCGTGCACCTCGCGCGTGCGGCGCAGCGCGTCCGGTTCGCCCAGCGGCAGGCCCATAAAGACCAGTCCGAAGCGATTGCCTAGCTCCTGCACCGGGCCCGGCGGACGCAGGTTGACGGGCACCAGCGCCCGCATCTCCACGCCGTCCACGGGATCACCCTGGTCGAGCAGGTAGCCGCGCAGCGCCGCCGTCACGCACGACAGCAGCACGTCGTTGACGGAGCAAGACAGGGCGTTGGCCACCGCCTTGACCTCGTCCAGCGCCAGCGTGCGCGCGCAGGCGACGCGCTTCATCACGCCCAGCGGTCCCTTGAAGCGCGTGGGGCAATCGGGTTCCATGGCGGCGATCACGCCCAGTTCGGCGGCCAGGTCGATGCCGCGGCGGGCGGCCGCCAGCGCATGTTCGGGATGGCCGCTCCAGTCGGCCGCCAGGCCATAGGCCGAACGGGCCAGCCGCACGCCGTCGCCGGCCAGCTCCGTCACCTGGCCCAGCACCTTCTCCCATGCGGCCCGGGGCGGCGGCGTGCCGTCCAGGTCCGGCGACGGCAACGCATGGTGGGTGGCGCTGCTGTCGGTCAGCGCGCCCATCACGTGCGCCAGCGCGAAACCGTCGCCGTAGCAGTGGTGGATGCGCAGCAGCATCGCGCTGTGGTTGGCGTCCATGTCGATGATGTGCATCTGCCACATCGGTTTGCTGGGGTCGAGCGCCGTGCTGACCAGCTCTCCGGCCAGCTTTTCCAGCCCCCGCTGACCGGCGCCGCGCGGCAACGCCAGCTGGCGCACGTGCCAGTCGAGGTCGAAGCCGGGGTCCGTCTCCCAGTACGCGTCGCCGCGATCCCACACCACGCGCTGGCGGAAGCGGTGGAAGCACAGCATGCGCTGGCGCACCACGGTCTTGAGCCGCGCGAGGTCCATGCGGCCGGCGAACGTCATCAGGCCGCAGATCATCATCAGGTTGGTCGGACGGTCCATGCGCAGCCACGCATGATCGACCACCGACAGCGCTTCGCGTTCAGCGGCCATGGTGCTGACGGGCGGCCGCGTGGCCGTTGCCGGGTTGATGGGTCATCGCATCTCTCCTCTTGGCTGGGTTGGACGGGAGCGATTTCACGTCCCGTTCTTGTCAAGTCGTCCGCCCATGGTGGACTGATGAAAATGATATTGCATTGACCTGTATCAAATTCACAAATAGCAGCATATCTTACCAAGACAACAATTCTGATCGCGTCACGCATGATTTGCGTCACTTTGCGCCGCTTGCGGATACACTAACTTCGACAGGTGTAGAACTCTTGCCACACAGGAAATGAATGTGACCGACCAGCCACCCAAGCGCTCCCCCGTGCCGCCACCCGCCAACCGCATACCGCGCGCCTCGTGGTACTGGGCCATCGGCCTGCTCGTCATGTCGCTGTGGCTCATGTTCGGCAATGCGCCGCCCGGCGTGCCTGTGCCCTACAGCGAGTTCAAGGCCCTGCTGCACGCGGGCAAGCTGCGCGACCTGTCCGTCAGCGAACGCCAGGTCAGCGGCGCGCTGGTCGACGGGCCACTCAGTCCGCCGCTGAGCCAGGAGCGCGCCAACGCGGTGCGGGCCGCCGCCAAGACCCGGCCCGGCTTCACCACCCTGCGCGTGGCCGATCCCGACCTCGTGAAAGACCTGGAGGCGTCGCACATCAGCTACACGGCCGAGGAGGAGAGCCGCCTGCCCATGCTGTTGTCGTGGCTGGCGCCCGGCTTGCTGTTGCTGCTGTTCTGGCGCCTGGCCATGCCGGCCGGCGGCGGCATCGGCGGGCTGATGGAAGTGGGCAAGAGCAAGGCGCGCGTCTACATGCAGAAGGATACCGGCGTCACGTTCAAGGACATCGCCGGCATCGACGAGGCGCGCGACGAGTTGATGCTGATCGTGGAATTCCTCAAGCATCCCGAACGCTACCGGCGCCTGGGCGGACGCATACCGAAGGGCGTGCTGATCGTCGGCGCGCCGGGCACGGGCAAGACGCTGCTGGCCAAGGCCGTCGCCGGCGAGGCCGGCGTGCCGTTCTTCTCGATCGGCGGTTCGGAATTCGTCGAAATGTTCGTCGGCGTGGGCGCGGCCCGCGTGCGCAGCCTGTTCGAGCAGGCGCAGCAACAGGCGCCGTGCATCATCTTCATCGACGAACTGGACGCGCTGGGCAAGGCGCGCGGCCTGGCCTCGATGGGCGGCCACCAGGAGCACGAGCAGACGCTCAACCAGCTGCTGGTGGAGATGGACGGCTTCGACGCCAACACGGGCGTCATCATCATGGCCGCGACCAACCGCCCGGAGGTGCTGGACCCGGCCCTGCTGCGGCCCGGCCGCTTCGACCGCCACATCGCGCTGGACCGGCCGGACCTGAACGGGCGTCGCCAGATCCTCGGCGTGCACGTCAAGCAGGTCAAGCTGGGGCCGGACGTGGACCTGGAACGGCTGGCCGCCACCACGGCCGGTTTCGCGGGCGCCGACCTGGCCAACCTGGTCAACGAGGCGGCCCTGCACGCGGCCAACGCCGACAAGGACCAGATCGACATGACCGACTTCGAACAGGCGCTGGACCGCATCGTCGGCGGCATCGAGAAGAAGACGCGGGTGATGAACCGGACGGAGAAGGAAACCGTCGCCTACCACGAATCGGGCCATGCGCTGGTGGCCGAATTGCGGCCCCATGCCGACCGGGTGGCCAAGATTTCCATCATCCCGCGCGGCGTGGCGGCGCTCGGCTACACCCAGCAGACGCCGACCGAGGACCGCTACCTGATGCGCTACAGCGAGCTGCTGGAACGGCTGGACGTGCTGCTGGGCGGACGCGTGGCCGAGGAACTGGTGTATGGCGACGTGTCGACCGGCGCGCAGAACGACCTGCAACGGGCCACGGAACTGGCCGTGCAGATGGTCAGCCAGTACGGCATGAGCAGCCGGATCGGCCTGGCCACGTATGAGCAGCCCGGCCAGAACGGCTGGTGGAACGGCATGGGCGGCATGCCCGGCGCGCACAAGGGCTACAGTGAACGCACGGCCCGCATGATCGACGCGGAAGTGACGCAGTTGCTGGCCGACGCGCGCACGCGCGTGCGCGCCACGCTGGAGCAGCACCGCCCCGTGCTCGACGCGCTGGCGAAGCGGTTGCTGGAGACGGAGGTGGTCGAACGCGGCACGCTGACGGCGCTCCTGGAGAGCAACGGCGCGCGCACCAGTGCCGAACCGAACGCCGAACCGGGTGCTAAACCGGCTGCCGCCGCCGCTGTCCATGCCGGCGCCGACGCCAGTGCGGGCGCCGGCGCGGGGTCCGATGCTGGCCACCCACCGCCGGTGCCTCGATGAGGCGGCGGCGCGCGTTGCGTCTGGCCGCCCTCGTCCTGTCCATGCTCGCCATCGGCCAGCCGGCGCTGGCCATTGAAGGGACGGTGCTCAGCAAGGTGGATCAGGCGCCGCTGGCGGGCGCCATCGTCACCTCCGGCGCGCTCACCACCCGCACCGACGCGGCGGGTCACTTCCAGCTGCCGCTGTCGGCCGGCGCGCTGGCCGTGCGGGCCGCCGGCTACGAGCGCAGACAGCTGGCCGTGCCGGCCGGCCCGGAACAGCCGCAGCGCATCGTGCTGGCGCCGTTCCAGCCCAAGGCCGTGTACCTGTCGGTGTACGGCATCGGCAGCGGCGTGCTGCGCGACGCCGCGCTCAAGCTGGAGGAGCAGACCGCGCTCAACGCGCTGGTGATCGACATCAAGGGCGACCGGGGCCTGATTCCCTACCTGAGCGCCCTGCCGCTGGCCAGCACGATAGGGGCGCAGAAGGTGCGCACCATCGCCGACATGCCGGCCATGATCAAGCTGCTGCGGCAGAAGAACATCTATCTGATCGGCCGCATCGTCGTGTTCAAAGACGACCTGCTGGCCACGGCCCGTCCCGAACTGGCGCTGCATGGCGCCGACGGCGCGCTGTGGCACGACCGCGAAGGCCTGGCCTGGCTGGACCCGATGCGCGAGGAAGGCTGGCGCTACAGCCTGGACGTGGCCGAGGAGGCGGCGCGGCTGGGGTTCGACGAGATCCAGTTCGATTACGTCCGCTTCCCCGACGCGCCCGGCCTGCGCTTCGCCCAGCCCAACACGCAGGCCAACCGGGTGGCCGCCATCACGGGCTTCCTGAACGCGGCCCGCAAGCGGCTGGCGCAGTACAACGTGTTCGTGGCCGCCGACATCTTCGGCTACGTGCTATGGAATCCGGACGACACGGCCATCGGGCAGGAAATCACCCAGTTGGTGCAGGCGGTCGATTATGTCTGCCCGATGCTGTATCCGTCCGGCTTCACGTGGGGCTTGCCGGGCACGCCCAACCCGGTCGAGCATCCGTACGACATCGTGTTCCGTTCACTGCAAAAGGCCAAGCAGCGCACCGGCCTGCCGGGCGCGCACTTCCGCCCGTGGTTGCAGGATTTCACCGATTACGCGTTCGACCGCCGCAAGTTCGACGCCGACGAAGTGCAAGCCCAGATCGAGGCGGCGCGCGCGGCCGGCAGCAACGGCTGGATGCTGTGGAACCCCCGCAACCAGTACGGGCGCGACGGCCTGCCGTGCGACGACGGCGGCTGTCCGCCCTGAAGCCTCGACGCCGGGCGCCGTCACAGCCGGTCCAGGCAGCGGAAGCCCTCCAGCGCCTCGCGCCGGAACGGATTGATCACGCTGCTGGCCGTGAGGCTGTAGCTGATCTTGTGGCCGTCCAGATCGTAGGTCAGCTTGAAGCGCTCACCCTGCGGCGTCGGCTCCAGCGTGCCCTGATCGACCATGCGCAACCATGACCACGCGCCTTCCGTGCGCAACGTCCGGCCGGCGGGCGTGGTCTCCAGCCGCACCAGGCCGCTGCCCTTGCCGCTCGGGACTTGCAATGACGCGCCGCGCACCGTGGCCGGCGGGCCGAACGGCACGGGCTGGCCGTCGATCTCCAGCGTCACCTGGCTCAGCGCCGGATCGGCGCTCAGCAACTTGAGGTCGAAGCGCATCGACGCCTGCTTGCCGCCGCTGGCGAACCAGGCGTCGCGCACCTGGGCCGCGCGCTGGAAGTTGTCGAGCACGTCCTGCGGAATGCCGAGCGTGACCTTGTCGCCGTTGGGCCGCCAGCGCCACTGACGGCCACCCATGTCCACGTAGGGCAGCAGGTTTTGCTGGAAGAACTGGTCCACCATCCCGCCGGGCGCGAAGAACCGGCCGAAGTCGTCCTGCGTCACTTCCTGCGCGGCGCGGCGCACCAGCGGATAGCGGCCGGCGATGGCCTGGCGGCAGAACTGGGCGGCGCTGGCCGTCCACAAGGCGTTCAGGCGTTCGCGCTCGCTGCCCATGGTCAGGCCGGCGCCGCCGCTGTCGATATTCTTGAGCATCTGGCCCAGCGGCGCGGCCTTGCCGTCCCCTTCCCGCTTCAGTTTGGCCAGCGCGTCGCCCGGCGGCGGCGGCTGGCCGGCCCGCTTGGCGGCGGCCGCCGCGTCGAAATAGGTGGCCACGTCGCGCAGCATGGCCAGCAAGCCGTCCAGCGGGGCGGGCGAACCGGCCACCATGCGGTGCAGGTCGTCGAAATGGGCGTCGACGGGATTTTGCTGGGCGGCGGCGGCCGGGGCGCCGTCGCCTTCGCCCATGCCAAGCACGCCTTCGAGGCGCTTCTTGTAGCTGTCGCTCTTGTCCTTGAGCGAGGCGAGCACGGACGATTCGGGCTTCTTGGCCGCGCTGGTGGTCAGTGTCGTCTCGCGGGCCGCCGCCACCAGCACCTTGCGCAGCGGCGAATCGACGCTCGACAGGATCGACGTCACGCGCGCGCCCTGGTCGAGCGAGGCGAACGGCACGATGCTGAGGTCGGCCAGGTAACGGTCCCATGCCGCGATGTAGTCGTTGTAGTACAGCTGCAGCAGCGCGGCCCGGATTTGCTCGTCGCCGGCCTTGCCCGTCACGGCCTCCTGACGGTCCAGCACCCAGTTGTCGCGGCTCACGTCATCCATCGCCTGCCCGCTCAGTTCCAGGAACTTGGCGTAGCCGGCCACCGAGAACATACCCGGCACGCCGCGCGTGAGCGCCTCGCCGCTGCGGCGCACCAGCACTTGCGGCGCGTCGCGCCCGCCGGCCGCCGTCGCGCTGAATTCAGGCAGCTGGGCGCGGGCCAGCGATCGTTTCAGGCCGTTGTACAGGCGCTGCTCCAATGGCATGCGGGCCAGCGCCAGGCGTGTGTCGGCCACCAGTTGGGCATCCAGCTGCTGCGGCAGCTCGAAGCTGGGATAGGCTTTCAACAGCGCGGCCACGTGGCCCATCAGGGCCTCGCGCTGGGCCGGGCTGGCGTCGTTCATGTTGCGCAGCCAGTCCAGTTCCACCCAGCCGGCGATGGAGGCGGCGTCGTAGTGCCGGGTGTCGCCCAGCATCAGATACAGCCGCAGCACTTCGTACAGGTAGTCGAGGTTGTTGGCGCTGCCGCGCCGCAGTTGCTGCTCCATGCGGTGCACGATGCGCGGCAACAGCGTGGCGCGCAGCGTGCGCAGGTACAGCGACTGTGCGCCGGCGCCCAGCTTGTCGCCCTGGTACAGGCCCAGCGTCATCAGGAACGGCACGTCCTGGCCCTGGGCCGCGTAACCGGCCGGCAGGTCGCGCACGGCGTCCAGCAGCGGCAAGGTCTGCGCGGCGCTGGTGTCTGGCGTGACGGCTTGCGCCAGCTTGGCGATCTCCGGCACCTTGTGGTCGACCTGGCTCACCAGACGGCTATTGCGCGCGTAGCTGGTGACCATGCCGGCCGCGCCCAGCACCAGCACCAGGCCGATCGCGATCGTGGCGCCCCATTGCAGCCGGCGCCGCTGGCGCTCGAACTGGCGGTTCACGCCCGCCACCTCGGCTTCCGCGAAGATCACCTCGCGCAGCAACCGGGTCAGGAAGTAACTGCGGCCGCTGGCGGCGTTGGCCGGCAAGGCTTGCCGTTCGAGCCCGTAGGCGGCCGCCATGGCGCCCATCACGCGGTCGATCGGGTGGCCTTCCTGGGTGCCGCTGGTGAAGTAGACGCCGCGCAGCAAGGCGGCCGTTTCGTAGCGCGTGGACTGGAACACGTCCGTCAGGAAGGCCTGCAGCACGTCGCCCAGGCCGGCGAATTGCTGGGGGAAGCCGTACAACAGGGCGCGCCGTTGGATGTCGCGCTCGCCCTGCATGCGTTGCAGCAGGCGCGCCTGCAGTTGCCGCTCCAGCGACTGGAACTCGGCCGGGAACGCGTTCAGCGAGGCCATCACCTGCTCCGGTTCCACCAGCGGGAAGCTCATGCCCCACACCTGGCCCCGTTCCTCCTTGCCCATCTCGCCGAAGAATTCCGTGAAGCCGGCCAGCAGGTCGCATTTGGTGACCATCACGTAGATGGGGAAGCGCATGCCCAGCTGCTCATGCAAATCCTGCAGGCGGGCGCGGATCGCCAGCGCCTGCTGCTTGCGGGCCGCCTCGCCCTGTTGCAGCAGGTCGGCCACGCTGACGGCCAGGATCACGCCGTTGATCGGCCGCCGCCGCCGGTGCTTGCGCAGCAGTTGCAGGAAGCCGCGCCACGCGGCCTGGTCGACCTCCTCGTGACTGTCCTGCGTGGTGTAGCGGCCGGCCGTGTCGAGCAGCACCGCCTCGTCGGTGAACCACCAGTCGCAATTGCGGGTGCCGCCCACGCCGCCGAGCGCGTTCTTGCCCAGCGCGTCGGCCAGCGGGAAGTTCAGGCCCGACTGGACCAGCGCCGTGGTCTTGCCCGCGCCCGGTGCGCCGACGAACATATACCAGGGCAGCTGGTACAGGTATTGGCCGCCGCGCCGGCCACTGCTCTTGCGCAGGATCTCCATCGCCTCCTGCAGGCGTTTGCCCAGCAGCGTGACCTCGGCCTGCGATTCCAGCGTTTCCGGACTCGCAGCCTGCTGCGCGCCCGCCACGCCGGCGGCCAGCCTGGCGTTGGCCAGGCGGGCCGCGATCCACTTGTAGAGGAAGTAGCCGGCCCAGATCAACAGCAGCAGGACGATCCAGAACCACCGCACGCCGGTCGACGCGAACGGCTCCTTGCCGTTGAAGGCCAGCAGCGGCCCCTCGAACCAGATCACCAGCGACAACAGCAGCACGCCGATCAGCGACAGCGGCGCGGGCCGCAACAACCAGGAAAAGATACGCTTCATATCGTTGTATTCGTCCAGTTTTCGGTTGCGGGAAGGGTCAGGCCGATGGCGGCACGAGCAGCATGATCACCACGCGCCGGTTGCGCGCGCGGTTGGCCGCGCTGTCGTTGGGGGCCACCGGCTCCGTGTCGCCGCGCCCTTCCACGCTGTAGCGCTCGGGCGGGCCGGCCCGCTCGCCCAGCATGCGCGCCACCGTCGCGGCGCGGCCCTTGGACAAATCCCAGTTCGACGGATAGCGGGTGGAGAAGCCGGTGGTGTTGTCGGTGTGGCCCACCACCTTGACCTTGCCATCGACGGGACGCAGCGCGTCGCCGATCTTCTGCAGCAGCGGCACGAAGCTGGGCGTCACTTCCGCGCTGCCGGGCGCGAACACGCCATTGCCCATCAACGTGATGATGGAGCGGTCCGGCAGCTCGCTCACGCTCACCAGTCCCTGTTCGATCTCGGGCGCCAGGAACTTGGCCACCCTGGCCGGCGCGGCCGGTGCCGGCGCGGGCAATGGCGCGGCGGCGGCCGTGGCCGGCCAGGCCGCGACGGCGATGCCGTGCAGCCGCGCGTGCACCGGCGTGGAAGCGCGGCTCAGGCTGAAGCTCAAGGCCATGTGCAGCAGCACCAGCACCGACAGCGCGATGGCCGCCACCACCCACACGGGCAGCATGCGCCACAACGCCTCGCCTTTGCCGCCAGCCCCGCGCCAGTGCAGCGACAGGGCCGGTTCCACGGCGCCGCGCTGCCTCGCGATCAGTTCCAGCAGCCGTTCGCGCAGGATTTCGAGCTGGCCCCGGCCACCATCGAGCACGCGGTAGCGGCCCTCCAGGCCCAGCGACAGGCACAAATACATCAGCTCCAGCACGTCGATGTGGGTGCCGGGGTCCTGGCACAGCTTCTGCAGGACGAGGAAGAATTTCTCGCCGCCCGAGGCTTCGTTGTGGAACGTCACCAGCAGGCTGCGGCTCGACCACACGCCGCCGCTGCCCCACGGCGTGGCGGAGATGGTCTCGTCGAGGAAGGTGCACAGCGAGTAGCGGGCCACGGCGATCGCGTCGGTCGGCACCTTGGCCGCCTTGGCGGTTTGCTCGAAGCTCTTGATGCCGGCGACCAGTTGCTGGCGCAGGTGCTCCACCTGCGGATAGGCGGCCATGTGCCGCAGCGGCAGCACCAGGTCGAGCAGGGGACTGGCCGCCGCCACCAGCGGATTCAGGCCATAACCACCGATGCGGGGCATGGCGGGTATGCCGGCCGCCGCGCTGGGTGCCGAACCCGGTGACGGCATCGCGGCCTGGGGTGGTGGCGCTTGCGGCGCGGGCGCGGAGGCGGCGGCACCGCGCTTGCCGCCGGGGCTGGGAATCAGGATGGTGCGCTCGTCGTCGGGCGACGGCGGCTGCGGATCGTTGGTACTCACAATGACATGACCTCCGGTAAGCGGATGACGGCACGACGTTCGGTTGTGGTGTTCAGGTCCGGCTCTTGCGCATGCGCGCGATCTGCTCCTCGTAAGCGCGCGCGAACTGCTCGCTGAAGCGGCGCTGGTATTCCTCGTCGGCGTCCTGCACCAACTGGCGGTAGGATTCGACGTGGCGGTCCCACAGTTTGGCCTTGCGGTTCGCCTGCAACATCTTGTCCATCACGGACGGCAGCGCCATGGTGCGCTCGATCTCGGCCGGATCGAAATGGGCTTGCATGCCCTCCAGCGCGCCGCGCATCCCGGCCAGCAGCGCCATTTCGTGCGCCTTCATGTCGTCGAAGGCGCCCTCGAACGCCGCCACCGGGGGCATATAGCCCTTGCCCGGCTTGCCCAGCATCTGGAATAGCGCGCTGGTGGGGTCGGGGAAGAACTTGAGCGGGTTGTTGGCCTGGCTGGCGATCATGGTGACGGCCATGCGGCTTTCGCGCTTGGTCATGGTGCGCGCCAGCAGCACGCCCATGGTCCCGGTGGTGGCCGCGCGCAGCATGGCGCCCACCAGTTCGACAAATTCGGCGGCCGGTCGCTCGACTTTCATCCCCGTCATGCCCAGACCACGCAGCAGCGCGTCGAGCAGCACGGCATCGGCGGCGCTTTGCTGCGCGGCGCCCGGCGGCGCAGCGGCCGGTGCCTGCGCAGATGCCGGCGCAGCGGCCGGTGTCGGTGCAGATACCGGCGCAGATGCCGATGCTGGTGCAGGCACCGGCGGCGCGACGCTGGTGGCAGCCGGCGCCTCCACAACGCGCGACGCTTCTATTGGTGGCAGCGGTGCGGTGCCGACGGCCGGCGTCTGTTCTCCTGCCAAGGGGGCCGCTGGGGGCGCGGCCGGCAGATCGGGCGGCTCATCCATTACCACACTGACGGCTGCGGGAGGGGCGACCTGCACTGGCAGCACTGGCGGCACTGGCGGCGCGACCTGCACAGGCGGCACCGGCGGCGCGACCGACACAGGCGGCACAGGCGGCGCGACCTGCGCAGGCGGCGCGGCGGGCCGCAGCAGATCCGCCAGCGGATCATAATCGTCGGGAATGGCGAACGACGGCGCGGGGGATGCGGCCACCGGCGACGGCTGCGGGTACAGTTGTTGGGCCGGCGCCACAGGGCTGTCGGCAGCCGGAAACGCGGGCCGCACCTCCACCCTGGGCACGGGTCTGGCCACAGTCACCTGACGCGTCACCGCGTCCTGCGGCGCCAGCCAATCCACGTTCAGTGGATCGGCGCCCGGCGTCACCGCACAGTCGAGCAGACTGGAAGCGGCCAGCGCATCGAGCGCCGGCGCGGCGGATGAGGCGGCGGCGCCGTACATGGTCGCACCGCCGGCCGCGCCCTGCCCCGCCATGCCCGGCTCCGGCGTGACGACCACCGCCAGCAGATAAGGGCCGATCACCACCGTGTCGCCGTCGTTGAGAGGCGCCTGGCGCCCGTTGCCCACTGGCCGGCCGTTGACCAGGCTCGGATTGGCGCCGATATCGGCCAGGCAGTAAGCGCCATCCTGGAACTCTATCTTGGCGTGATTGCGGGAGATGTACTTTCCCGGATCTTCGAGCACCAGGCCATTGCCGGGCGACCGTCCAATGGTGCCGCCCAGCCGGTCGAAAACGGCCGACAAGGGCTCCGCCGGAGGCGCGGCACGATGGGTTTGCACGGTCAATGTAATGGGCATCAATCGGTCCGTGTGACTTGAGGATGGTAAGCCGCTTCCGGGCGGGAGGCTGGCCTGCGCCATTGCTTTTCTTATATTCGCAGCAATTATGCGCACAACTCGTTTGGGCGGGCAAGTCTTCGTTTATACTCGTGCCTAACGGACCATATGAGCATTTGAACAGCATGCTCGCAGTCTGCAAGCAATTGGTACTGGTAGCGCCGGTTTTTCCATCGTACGGGCACAGTGGCACTGGCCGGCGCGGTGGCGATGAATTCAACCTTCACACGGTTAAGTATCATATGAACCCACCACCTAACAGTGACAATGACCACACCGTCCTGGCCTCCGGCTCCGCATTCCCCAATGCGCTGCAGCCGGGCACCAAGCTGGGCGAATTCGAGATCACCTGCGTGGTCGGACAGGGCGGCTTCGGCATCGTCTACCACGCCAAGGACCATTCGCTGGGACGCGACGTCGCGGTGAAGGAATACATGCCGGCCGCTTTCGCCGGCCGCGTGGGCGGCACCCAGGTCACCATGCTGTCGGAGCACTACGCCGAGACGTTCCAGGTCGGGCTGCACAGCTTCGTCAACGAGGCGCAATTGCTGGCCCAGTTCGACCATCCGTGCCTGGTCAAGGTCTACCGCTTCTGGGAAGCCAACGGCACCGGCTACATGGCGATGCCGTTCTACCAGGCGCCCACGCTCAAGCAGCTGCTCAAGGAAGACCACCAGATGCTGGCGCAGGAGGACTGGCTGCGCAACTTCCTGGCCCACATCCTCGACGCGCTGGAGGTGCTGCACGCGAAACAGTGCTACCACCGCGATATCGCGCCCGACAATATCCTGATGCTGGAGAACGACCGCCCGCTGCTGCTCGACTTCGGCGCCGCGCGGCGCGTGATCGGCGACATGACGCAGGCGTTGACCGTGATCCTGAAACCCGGCTACGCGCCCATCGAGCAGTACGGCGACATGACCAATATGTCGCAGGGGCCGTGGACCGACTTCTACGCGCTGGCCTCGGTGGTCTACTTCATCATCACCGACAAGGTGCCGCCGGCCGCCCTCACCCGCCTCGTGTCCGACTCGCTGACGCCCTTGTCCGAGAGCGCCGCCGACCGCTACAGCCCGGAATTCCTGCGCGCCATCGACGTGGCGCTCGGCGTGCGGCCCGAACAGCGGCCGCAGAACGTGGGCGAGTTCCGGACGCTGCTGGGCATCGAACAGCCGCAACGGGCCTCCGCGCCACGGTCCCTGTCCACCCAGTCGGGCGCCGTGACGCAACCGGGCGTGGCCACCCAGGGCGGCGCCGGTCGCACGGGCAGCCCCACCCAATCCCGCACCACGGGCCTGCCAGCCACGGAGGCGCCGCCGGCCGCGCCGCCGCGCAAAAGCCGCTGGAAGGCGGTGCTGCTCAGCGTATTCGGCCTGACGGTCCTCGGCGCCGGCGGCGGTGGTGGCTGGCTGTGGTGGAACAACGCGCTGCCGTTCGACATCCCCTACCTGCCCCCGCCGCCCGGCGCCAAGCCCGCGCCGGTGGCGGCGGTCGCCCCGCCGCCGCCCGTGGTGGCAGCGGCCCCCGAGCCCGCGCCGGCCGAACCGGCCGTCGCCGCCGCGTCCACCCCGGCGGAAGCGGCGGCCCCCGTCGTAGAGGCGCCGCCGGCCCCGCCGCCGCCGCCGCCCTGCCCGCTCAAGCTGGCCGACGGCACGCCCGGTTGCCCGGCCATGGTCGCCATCCCGGCCGGCACCTACCGCATGGGTTCCCTGGCCGGCGAGCCGGGCACGCTGCCCGAGGAACTGGGCGGCAAACCGGCCCCGGTCGCCGCCTTCGAGCTGTCGGCCCAGGAAATCAGCTATGCGCAGTGGCAGTTGTGCGTGAAGGAGCGGGCCTGCCCGGCGCCGCAAGGCATGTCCGGCCCGGACCTGGACAAGCTGCCCGTGACCGGCATCAGCTGGGATGCGGCCAAGGGCTACACCGATTGGCTGTCGAAGAAGACAGGCGCCAGCTACCGTCTGGCGACGGAAGCGGAATGGGAATACGCGGCACGGGCCGGCGCCGGCACCACGTTCCCGTGGGGCGACCGCGCGGGCCAGGACAACGCCCATTGCGGCCAGTGCGCCAGCCACCTGGACTTCCATCGGCCCGCGCCGGTGGGCAGCTTCAAAGCCTACGCCGGCCTGTACGACATGGTGGGCAACGTCTACGAATGGGTGGACGATTGCTGGCATGCCAGCCACGCCGATGATCCGAAGATGACGCCGGCCCAGTCCACGGCGGCCTGCAAGAAGCGCGTGCAGAAAGGCGGCGCCTTCGACTCCACCGCCGGCGACGTGCGCCCGGTGGCGCGCACCTTCGGCGACCGCGCCAGCACCGATCCGCGCGTGGGCTTCCGCATCGCCCGCACGCCGCCAGCACCGGCGCCGGCGCCGGTCACGGCCAGCGCGGCATCCGCGGCACCGGCCGCATCGGTCCTATCGGCCGCATCGTCGCCCGCCGCGGCGACGGCGGCGGCTGGCCCGGCCTCCGCTGCCGCAACTGCGGCCTCAGCCCCGGCCAGTGCGCCCGGCGCCGCCCGATCCAGCAAGAGGAACGCGCCCGCTGCGGCCAGAACGCCCGCCGCATCCGCGCCCCCACCGGCAACGGCTAACTGACGAACGAGAAAGGCCTCCATGAACGTCCTGTATCGAACAACATGCATCAGTCTGGCCGTGCTGGTGGCCGGTTGCGCCACGCAGGAGCCACAGGTTACCCGCCTGCCGCCGCGTAACCCGGCCGACGTGCCGCGCCGCCCCCCCGCCGCCACGCCTACGCCGGCGCCGCAGCCCGCGCAACAGCCGGCGACGGAAGATGAGGAGGAAAGCAAGGCCCGGCAAGCCGTGCAAAGACAGGAAGTGGAGGATGAGACGCGGCGCCTGATGTCGTATCAGAAGAACCTGTTCCAGATTTTCAAGCTGTCGGAGATCCAGGCCGGCTTCAAGGAGAAGCCCAACGCGCTCGGCGTGTTCGAGCTCAAGTCCTCGAAGAACGGCAAGCTGCGGCTGATGCTCACGCAACTACCCGGCAGCCCGGTGCGCCTGAGCGTGGGCACCTACAACGTGAACGTGGACGTGGTGATCGATTACGTGGAGACGCTCGAATGCGTGTCCAGCAATTGCGAAGGCAAGACCCAGAACGTGGTGCGCTCCGTGCCGCGCACGGTGCAGTTCTACATGGCGCCACGGCTGGGCTATGTGCACCGCAAGGATGTGTCACTGATCGACACCAGGTCGGTGGAGGCGAAAGGCCACAACTACCGCAGCAGCTATTCCGACCTGGTGATGACGGTGCAACGCATTTCCGCCTCGCCGCTGCCGACCCGCCAGTCCGACTAGAACGGCGGGCCGGTGCGGCGGCTTACAGCGTCAGGCCGCCCGCCACTTCCAGCGTGGCGCCGTTGATGTAGCTGGCCTCGTCCGACAGCAGGAACACGACGGCCGACGCGATCTCGCTCGGCTGGCCCATGCGGCGCTGGGGGATCATGTTGAGCATCTCCTCGACCACGGGCGCCGGAATGTCCTTGACGATGTGGGTGTTGACGAAGCCGGGGCAGACGGCGTTGCAGCGCACGCCCTTGCGGCCCAGTTCACGGGTCCAGGTCTTGGTCATGGCCAGCACACCGGCCTTGGCGGCCGCGTAGTTGGTCTGGCCGAAATTACCCGACAAGCCCACGATGGACGAGATGTTGACCATGGCGCCGGCCGTGGCCAGCAGCGCGTCCACGTTGGCGCTGGCGCAGTTGAACACGCCCTTGAGGTTGATGTCGATCACGCGGTCCCACTGGGCCTCGCTCATCTTGGTCAGCTGGGCGTCGGCCACCACGCCGGCGTTGTTGACCAGGCCATTGACGCGGCCGAAGTGTTCGCGCGTGGCCTTGGCGGCCGCCTGCACGCTGGCCAGGTCCGACACGTCCACCGCGTAACCGGCCACCTGCGCGGCCACCTGCGCGCCCGCCGCCTTGGCGCGCACGTGGTCCACGGCCGCCTCGATGGCGTCGGCGCGCAGGTCCCAGATGGCCACGCTGGCGCCGGCCACGGCGCAGCGCTCGGCGATGGCCAGGCCGATACCCTGGGCGCCGCCCGTCACGATGATTACCTTGTCAGTCAAATTCATACTGCGGTTCCTTCAGTTGGTTGAACGTCGCCCGGGTGGAGCGCCGGGCCTGCGGGGCAGTATAGCCGACCCCACGAGCCACGGAAAAAAAAGACGCCGCGCGGGATGCCGCCTGAAGCGGACATCCGGCGCGGCGCCGGTCCGACGCTAACGAACGTCGATCAGCAGCGTTCGAACACCACGGCGATGCCCTGGCCGCCGCCGATGCACATCGTCACCAGCGCGTAACGGCCGTTGGTGCGTTGCAGCTCGTAGATCGCCTTGGTGGCGATGAAGGCGCCCGAGCAGCCAACCGGGTGGCCCAGCGCGATCGCGCCGCCGTTCGGGTTGGTCTTGGCCGGATCCAGTTCCAGCACCTTGCCGACGGCCAGCGCCTGGGACGCGAACGCCTCGTTCGACTCGATCACGTCCATCTGGTCCATCTTCAGGCCGGCCTTGGCCAGGGCCTTGCGGCTGGCGGGGATCGGGCCTTCGCCCATCACGTCGTTCGGCACGCCGGCGACGGCGTAGCTGACGATGCGGGCGATCGGGGTCTGGCCGCGCTGGGCAGCCAGGGCGGCGTCGGCCAGCACCATGAAGGCGGCGCCGTCGTTGATGCCCGAGGCGTTACCGGCCGTGACCGTGCCGTCCTTCTTGAAGGCGGGCTTCATCTTGGCCAGCGATTCCAGCGTGGTGGCAGGCTTCAGGTGCTCGTCGGCGTCGAACACCACTTCGCCCTTGCGGGTCTGGCGCACGATGGGCACGATCTGCGACTTGAAACGGCCTTCGGCCTGGGCCAGCGCGGCGCGGCGCTGCGACTCCAGCGCGAACGCGTCCTGCTGCTCGCGGGTGATGCCGTATTTGACGGCCAGGTTCTCGGCCGTGATGCCCATGTGGCCCACGCCGAACGGGTCGGTCAGGATCGAGGTCATCATGTCGATGGCCTTGGTGTCGCCCATGCGCGCGCCCGAGCGCAGCGCCGGCAGCATGTAGCCGCCACGCGACATCACTTCCACGCCGCCGCCGATGCCGTATTCGAAATCGCCCAGCATCACGCCCTGCGCGGCCGTCACGATCGCCTGCAGACCGGACGAGCACAGACGGCTGACCTGCATGGCGATGGAGTCCATCGGCATGCCGGCCTGCACGGAGGCGACGCGCGACACGTAGCCATAGCGGCCATCGGTCGGAATGCAGGTGCCGACCACGGCGTTGCCGATGGCCGCGGCCTCGACGCCGGAGCGGGCGATGGTTTCCTTCATCACGATACCCGCCAGTTCGGCCGGTTCCATCTCCGCCAGCGAACCGCCGAAGGTGCCGATGGGGGAACGGGCGGCGCTCAGTACAACTACGTCTTTAATCATGATAATTCCTTAAAAGCGGGTAATCGAAGGGCTGGTGCACGCCGGCGCGCGGGCGCCGGGACGGACATATTATGCCGCAGTGCGTCATTTCCGACAGGAAGTCTGGGGCTTTCGCGGCCCGATGTCAATTTTACGACCCATGTTACAGCCCGAAGACCGAATTTTCCCCAGTGTGGTGTTGCGAAAATCCCCTCCATGGTAGCGGCCCGCGCCCCGCCCCGCCCATCCATTTCATGACGATGGCTTGCCATTTCATGACCGGCTGGCGGCCATCCACAGGGCCGGATGCTGCACTGCGTTCCGGTCCGTCAGTCGCGCGGGGCGAGCAGTCCGGCGATCTGCGCCTCCGTGCACCCGGCTTCGCGCAGGATGGCCGCGCCATGCTCGCCGCGCCGGGGCACGGCGCCGGGCACATGGGACGCCGCCGAGAACCGGGGCGCGGGCGCGGCCTGCAGCACGCCATCGCGTTCGCTGTAGATGGCGCGCGCCGCCATATGGGGATGGGCCTGCGCCTCCACCGGCGACAGCGCCGGGGCGTAGCAGGCGTCGCTGCCTTCCAGCAGGTCGTTCCAGTGCTGGCGCGGTTGGGACAGGAACAGCGCCGTCAGCTTCAGGCGCAACGACGGCCAGCAGCGCTTGTCGTAGGGACGGGCGAACTCGGGATCGCCGGCCAGTCCCAGTTTTTCCAGCAGCAGCGCGTAGAACTGCGGTTCCAGCGCGCCGATGGTGACGCTCAGGCCATCCTGGCAGACGTAGCTGCCGTACCAGTGCGGGCCGTCCAGCAGACCTTCGCCGCGCCGCATCGGCATCATGCCGGCCGCGTGCAGCGACAACAGCAAATTCATCATGTTGGCGCTGCCGTCGACGATGGCCGCGTCGACCACCTGGCCGGCGCCGCCGTTGCGCACGCCGAGCACGCCGGCCAGCACGCCCATGGCCAGGTACAGCGCGCCGCCGCCGATGTCGCCCACCAGCGTGGGCGGCGCCAGCGGCGCCTGGTCGGGCGCCCCGCTATACCAGAGCGCCCCGGACAGGCCGATGTAGTTGATGTCGTGGCCGGCCGCCTTGGCCAGCGGGCCGTCCTGGCCCCAGCCGGTCATGCGGCCGTAGATAAGGTTGGGATTGCGGGCCAGGCAGGCTTCCGGGCCCAGGCCCAGGCGCTCCATCACGCCGGGACGCATGCCTTCGATCAGCGCGTCGGCGCCTTCGATCAGCGTCAGCACGGTGGCGATGGCCTGCGGGTCTTTCAGGTCCAGCGCCAGCGAGCGCTTGCCACGGTTGGTGATGTTCTTGTCGCCCATGTCGAGCGGATCGCCGGACTTGCCGGTTGATCGCTCGACCAGGATCACTTCCGCCCCCATGTCGGCCAGCAGCATGCCGCAGAAGGGAGCCGGTCCGATCCCGGCGATTTCGATGATACGTATGCCCGACAGTATGCCCATGCGTTGTGTCCCCTGGTGATTGACTGGTGCCACCAGTGTAACCGCAGGCGTCGCCATGCACATCGTCGCATCGGACGAATGGCCCGGCAAAAGGGACAGACCCCGAGGGGCTGTCCCTGGGATGCGCGTAGCGGTCGATCAGTAACGCACGATGCTGTGGCCGGCGTTCTTCACCTTGTCGCCGGCGACCATGCCGGGGTCCTTCTCGAACGTGAACCGGGCCTGGTGGCCGTTCTCGTACTGGACCGCGACGGTCCACACTTTCTTGGCCGTCATCTTCTGCTCGACCTTGTTGCCCGCGTAGGCGCCGCCCGCCGCGCCGGCCACGGTGGCCAGATCGCGGCCGGTGCCGCCGCCCACCTGGTGCCCCAGCAGCGCGCCTGCCACACCGCCGGCGACCACGCCCAGCGCACCGCCCTGGCCGGCCTGCTCCGTCACGTGGACCGAGGTGACCTTGCCGCAATCGGCGCACACGGCGTGGCCGTTGGCGCGGGTGCCTTCCATCGCCTTGGTGTAGGTGGCCTTGGCGTCGCGCAGGCATTGCATGCGCAGCGACGCTTCGCGTTCATCGGCGCACAGCTTCTTGTCGCTGTCATAGCGGGCCGCCGCGTCCCTGGCGCCCTGGCTGGCCGCCGAAGCGTGCGAGGTGACGAAGGCGGTGGCCAGCATGGCCGCCAGCAGGATGGATTGCTTGTTCATGTGATACTCCAGATTCGGTGAGGTGGTGGCGGCCCGCGCCGCCAGGTGGCGCGGCGCGGGCCGTGTTACTTAGTTGACGCGGCGTTCCACGGTGATCTGCTCGATCTCCACGCGGCGGTTCGGCTCCAGGCATTTGATCAGGTCGGCGCGCTTCTGCTTCTTGTTGTCGCACTTGACGACCGGCTGTTCCTCACCCTTGCCGGCCGTGTTGATGCGGCTGGCCGCCACGCCCTTGCCCACCAGGTAGGCCTTGACGGCTTCGGCGCGGCGCAGCGACAGCGCGTGATTGGACTTGCTGCTGCCCAGGCGGTCGGCGTAGCCGGTCACCACCACGTGCTCCACGCTGGCGTTATCGTTGAGGAAGCGGGCCATGTCGTCCAGTTTCGGCTGGCCGGCGTGCAGCTTGTCGCTGCCGAAGTCGAACAGTTCGGTGGCCGACATCGTCACCTTCTCAAAGCGCGCTGGCGGTGGTGGCGGCGGCGCGACCGGCGCTGGTGGCGGCGGCGCCACTTCAGCCACCGGCTGCGGCGCCACCACGGGCGCCACCGGCGCGGGACGCGCGGCGGGCTTGCCGAACGCGTAGTTCAGGCCCACGGTCAGGTAGTAGTTGTTCGATTTGCTGGTGCCGAATTCATCGCCACGGATGAAGCCATGCACGTCGCGCAGGTCGGCCTGCATCGCCCACTGGTCGTTCAGCGACGCCTGGAAACCGAGGCCGGCGCTCAGGAACGGGGAATTCTTGGACAACTGGCCCACCGTGTTCAGGTTGGCCTTGTCATGCTCCATGCCGGCACCCACCAGCAGGAACGGGCGGAAGGCGGAGCGGGAGAACAGATACAGGCCATCCACGCCGAAGGTGTTTTGCTGGTAACGCTGGCCGTTGTCGCGGGAACGGGCGTAGGTGGTGCCCAGTTGCACGTCCCAGTTGTCGCTCACGGCCTTGCCGAATTTGAGGCCGGCGCCGAAGCCGTGCTTGTCCACGCCGAAATCGCCGTCCGGCTTCATCGCGTTGACGCTGGGCTGGATGTACCAGGAGGGATTGATCGCTTCGTCCGCGGCGGCGGCGGAGAAGGAGGCGCACAGGGCGAGCGCCGCCAGGGCGATGTTCTTATTTTTCATCATGTCTTTTCCCATTTCTTCAATGTTGTGGCTATTGGCCATTGTTGGTCATGCCCAGTCCGCCGTGGGCGCGTGCCCTGCGTGCGGTCTGGTTATGGACTAAACGAAATCCAAACATTTCAGGTAGACAAGGTTTTATTTGAAAGATGTAATAGATTGTATCTTTGCCGCAGCGCAATCCCTCCCGGACGTGCCGATCTGTTGCCGATTTGATCTGGGTCAACTTTTCCCACCAACCCATCAGGTATACCTGTAGCAGTCTTTGACACGCATCAAGACCAACGTTGTATACATGATATTTAAAAGCTTGCCAACGTAACCGGCGCGGTCAGGCCGACACTATAAGAAAAGGGGTACCGTTATGCAAACTTCGATCTTGTCCATGTCCACCCTGCTACGCGCCGCCGGCCTTTGCGCGGCGTTGCTGGCCGCCCTGCCCTCGGCCCGCGCGGCCGAAGCCGGCAAATTCCCGGGCGACTTCGGCCCGCCGCAGGGCGCGCCCATCACGGCGGTGCTGACCAGCCCGCCCATGGTGCCGCCGCCCACCAACCGCCATTACCCGGCCAAGGTCATCGTCAACCTGGAAGTGGTGGAAAAGCAGATGCAAATCTCGGAAGGCGTCAGCTACACGTTCTGGACCTTCGGCGGCTCCGTGCCCGGCAGCTTCATCCGGGTGCGCCAGGGTGACACCGTGGAGTTCCACCTGCGGAACCATCCATCGAGCAAGATGCCCCACAACATCGACCTGCACGGCGTGACGGGCCCCGGCGGCGGCGCCGCCTCCAGCTTCACGGCCCCCGGCCATGAATCGCAATTCACGTTCAAGGCGCTCAACGAGGGCATCTATGTCTACCACTGCGCCACGGCCCCGGTCGGCATGCACGTGGCCAACGGCATGTACGGCCTGATCCTCGTGGAACCGCCGGAAGGCTTGCCGCCCGTCGATCACGAGTACTACGTGATGCAGGGTGACTTCTACACCACCGGCAAGTACCGCGAAAAAGGCCTGCAGCCGTTCGACATGGAAAAAGCCATCGACGAGCGGCCCACCTACGTGCTGTTCAACGGCGCCGAGGGCGCGCTCACGGGCGACAACGCGATCAAGGCCAAGACCAATGAATCGGTGCGCCTGTTCATCGGCAACGGCGGCCCCAACATGGTGTCCAGCTTCCACGTGATCGGCGCCATCTTCGACCGCGTGCGCTTCGAGGGCGGCACCAACAGCCAGACCAACGTGCAGACCACGCTGATTCCGGCCGGCGGCGCCGCCATCGCGGAATTCACCACCAAGGTGCCGGGCAGCTATGTGATGGTCGACCACTCGATCTTCCGCGCCTTCAACAAGGGCGCGCTGGCCATCCTGAAGGTGGACGGACCGGAAGACAAGACCATCTACTCCGGCAAGGAAGTCGATTCCGTCTACCTCGGCGACCGCGCCGCGCCCAACCTGAAATCGGTGACGACGGCCGCCGCCGCCGCCGCCAGCGGCAACCTGACCGTGCAGGAGCAGATCAACGCCGGCAAGTCGCTGTTCGCCGGCACCTGCTCGGTATGCCACCAGTCCAATGGCGAGGGCCTGGCTGGCGTGTTCCCGCCGCTGGCCAAGTCCGACTTCCTGAACGCCGACCCCAAGCGCGCGATGAGCATCGTGCTGCACGGCCTGACGGGCAAGGTGCAGGTCAACGGCAAGCAGTATGACTCCGTCATGCCGCCGATGAACCAGTTGAACGACGACGAGGTGGCCAACATCCTCACCTACGTGCTCAACAGCTGGGACAACAAGGGCGGCCAGATCAAGGCCGCCGAGGTGAAGGCGGTGCGGGCCAAGCCGGCGCCCAAGGCGCAGGCCGCCCACTGATGGGGATCGCGCCGTGAACCTGCGTTCGCACCTGGCACTCCCCCTGGCGCTGGCGGCATCGCTGCTGGCGCCGGGGGCCGATAGTGGCGCGGCCGATTACGTGGCCGTGCCGGCCGGCCGGTTTGAAACCGTGCTCTCCGGCGGCAACGCCGGCAACCCGCCCGTCAAGGTGGACCGCTTCGCCATGCGCAGCGAGCCGGTGACCAACAGCGAGTTCCAGGCCTTCATCGCCAGCCATCCCGAATGGCAACGCGGCACGGCGCCCCCCATCTTTGTCGACGCGAATTATCTGCGCCAGTACGATGGCGCCGGCGAGGGTGCAGGGCTAGCCCGGCAGCCCGTCACCAACGTCAGCTGGTTCGCGGCGCAGGCGTTCTGCGAAAGCGAGCAGGCCCGTCTGCCGACATGGTACGAATGGGAATACGTGGCGGCGGCCGACGAGCACCGGCCCGACGCGCGCAAGGATCCCGCCTGGCGGGCCCGCATCCTGACCTGGTATTCGCAGGCGTCGAACGGCAGCCATGGTGCGGTGGGCGGACAGCCCAACTACTACGGCATCCGCGACGTGCACGGCCTGATCTGGGAATGGGTGGACGACTTCAACGCCCTGCTGGTGAGCGCCGACAGCCGCGACCAGGGCGATCCGGAGAAACTGCAATACTGCGGCGCGGGCGCCATCAGCCTGCAAGACCGCGACAATTTCGCCATCCTGATGCGGGTGGCGCTGCTGTCCTCGCTCAAAGGCGCCGACAGCACCAACGACCTGGGCTTCCGCTGCGCCCGCAGCTTGACCATGACCAAGGAAGAAAAATGAACCCCACTGTCCGTACCCATCTGTCCGCCCTGCTGCTGTCGTCGCTGTGCGCGCTGGCCCTGCCCGCGTCGGCCACGGACGCGCCGGCGGCGCCCGCGGCGGCCTTGCCGGCCACCTCGCTCTACCAGTTGCCGGCCACCTTGAACAACCAGGACGGCAAGCCGTTCAAGCTGCGCGACCTGCGCGGCCATCCGGTCGTGGTGAGCATGTTCTACAACTCGTGCGAGTTCGTCTGCCCGATGCTGATCGACACCATGCGCCAGACCCAGCAGGCGCTGGACCAGGACACCCGCGACCGCCTGGCGATGCTGCTGATCACCTTCGACCCGGCCCGCGACGACATCAAGGCCTTGAAGAAGGTGGCGCGCCAGCGCGAGCTCGACCCGGCCCACTGGACCGTGGCCCGCACCGACGCGGCCAGCGTGCGCAAGATCGCCGCCACGCTCGACATCCAGTACCGCCGGCTGGAAAGCGGCGAATACAACCACAGCACCGTGCTGGTGCTGCTCGACAGCGACGGCCGCGTGCTGGGACGCACGGGCAAGATCGGCGCGGTCGATCCCGAGTTCGTCAAACTGATCAAGGACACGGTGGGCGCGCCAACCGCCGCGCATTAAGCTGGCGGCCGTGGAAATGAAAAAAGGCTTGCGTTCGCACGCAAGCCTTTTTTTAAATTCTGGTGGGAAGTGCAAGTTTCGAACTTGCGACCCCTGCAGTGTGAATGCAGTGCTCTACCCCTGAGCTAACCTCCCGAAGCGGGGCGAATTATCACACATAATCGAGCAGCTTGGGAAGACCATTTTTCAACATTGCCGAAAAAATGTATGTTGCACGCTTACTTAGTTGCCAGGTTCGGCGCCGTAAGCCTGCAACGGCACCAGGCCCGCCACCTCCTGCAACTGCTGCTGGCGACGCTGGATCTCATCGAACGAGCGCTGGCGCTCGCCCTTCAGATCGGGCGCCAGCGCCTCCACCAGGTCGCGCTGCACGCTGCGCTGGCCCGGCGTGGTGCGGTCCGCGATCAGGTGCCCCATCGCGTACTTCATCACGTGGGACGACAGCGTGGCCGACTGGCGCAGCGACGCCGTTTTCAGCTTGCCCTGGTCGTACGCCATCAGCGCGTCCGAACTGGCATTGTCATTGATCTGATAGTAATCGTAGTTCTGGTCCTCCGCCCCGCCATCGAGCCGCAGCTGGCCGCCGGGTACGGCCGGCATGTGGTAGCTGGCGCTCAGTTGCGCGCGCTGGTGCTGGGCGATGAAACGGTCGCCCTGACTGCGCCCGCCGATGCTGGTGGTTTGCGATACCTGATACGAAAAACCGTCATACTCGGTCGGGCGCATGCGGTTGATGGACTTCGACGTTTGCGTGATCGCCGCGTCGAAATCGGCCAGGCCCGTCAGCAGCGCATGGTCCTCGCCGGACAGGGTCAGCTTGCCGGCGCGGCCGCTGTCGGCCACGGGCAGGCTGGCCGCGTCGTAACCGCTGTTCATTTCCGCGAACGCATCCTTGAACATCGCCACCAGCCCCGCATCACCATGGCCGCGCACGGCGGCCAGATCGACCTGTTGCAGGTAGCTGCCGACCGCCTTCGCCTGCTGCGCCTTGTTGCCCAGGGCGGCCACCTGGCTCATGTCCACGTTGACGTTCACGGCACCGGCGGTTCCGCTGAAACTGACTTTGCGGTGTGCGCTGTCGGCGTGCAACGCCAGCGTCTGCGTGGTTTCCGGCTCGGTCGCCACCTTGACCACCGAGTGCAAGTCCACCGACGCGAGCACGGTCGGATCGAACTCGAGCAAACCGCCCAGCTTCAGTTGGGGCGGGTTCTGCGCCACGCCATCGATGGCGTTCTGGAAGGCGTCGGCCAGTTTGGCGAGCGCCTCGCGCTCGGCCTGGTTCAGGGTGCCCGCAGTCTTCATCTGCACGGCCAGGGCATCGTCGCCGCTGTCGAGCATCAGTTGCACTTGCGCGCCGCTCGTGGTGGCGATGGTGAGCGCGACCTGGTTGTCGCCCTGCCCGTGCGCAACAGGCCGGGACAGGGCGGCGGCCGCCGCCGGGGAATACAGATCGGGGCCGTTGCGGGGCTGGCGCGCCGCTTGCGCGACATCGGCGCCGTCGCCGTAGAAGCGCTCCAGCAAGGCGCTGCCCAAGCCATGAAAGCGTCCGGCCACGGAAGGCGCGAAGAAGTTGCGGGCGATGAGCGAAGTGACCTTGTCGCGCGCCGGCGATTCCCACAGCAGCGGTGTGGCGTCCGGGTCCGCCCCCTGAACGGCGTCGCGCCGGATGGCGGCAAGCCCTTCAGAACTCAGCTTGACCGCCCCGGCGGGCGCGGGACCGGCAGTCGCGGGCGCGGCCTGGTCCAGCGCCTGGGCGGCGGATGGCGTGTAGGGGGCCGTGCGGCCGGCGGGAATGGCGACGATGGTGGTCATGCTCGGCTACCCAGTGAGGTTGAACGGAAAAGATTGATCGTTAATTCAATTTTTCAATTATAACCATATTGGGCGCGCCGAATTCTCATCCTTTCTCGCGCGACAGCCAACCCGGCACGGCGGCGGAAATGAAAAAAGGCTTACGGAATCAACCGTAAGCCTTTTCATGAATTCTGGTGGGAAGTGCAAGTTTCGAACTTGCGACCCCTGCAGTGTGAATGCAGTGCTCTACCCCTGAGCTAACCTCCCGAAGCGGGGCGAATTATCGCATACAACTTCAGGAAAATGGAAGGGCTGCCGCCAAAATTCCCGAAAATTTCATTCATGCGGCCGGCGGCGCGCTCAGGGCGCGCCAGATGCAACTGCCTTTGACGGCCTTGTCCAGCCCGTTCAAGGTATCCTCGTGGGCCGCCAGTTCGGCCTCCGACGCGGGCATGACGATGATGTCGGCCAGCGCCACCGGCTCCAGGCTGGCGCCGCCGGCGCTCACCTCCTCCTCCACATCCATGCCCAGGCTGTTCTGGCCGCGCGTCATGGCCAGGTAGACGTCGGCCAGCAACTCCGCGTCGAGCAAGGCGCCGTGCAGCTTGCGGTGCGAGTTCGACACGCCATAGCGGTCGCACAGGGCGTCGAGCGAGTTGCGCTTGCCGGGATGCAGCTCCTTGGCCTGCACCAGCGTGTCGATCACCTTGCCCACGTGGTCGGTGAAGTCCGGCAGGTTCAGGCGCTTGAATTCATGGTTCAGGAAGCCAAGGTCGAACGGCGCGTTGTGGATGATCACCTCGGCCCCGGCCACATAGGCCCGCAATTCCTCGACGATCTCATGGAACTTGGGCTTGTCGCTCAAAAACTCCGTCGTCAGGCCGTGCACGTTCAACGCGCCCTCTTCCGAATCGCGCTCCGGGTTGATGTAGACGTGGTAGTTATTGCCCGTCAACATGCGGTTGTGCAGTTCGACGCAGCCGATTTCGATGATGCGGTTGCCCAGTTTGGGATTGATGCCGGTGGTTTCGGTATCGAGTACGATTTGACGCATGAGGTCTGCCTGAATGATCGGTTGCTGAAGCGAGCCGCGCAGTATAACAAAGCGCGGCCCCGTGCTGGCGCGAAGGCGCCTGCCTAGCGCTTGCTGCGCACGGAATCGACGCCGCGGTTGGCCAGCATGTCGGCCCGTTCATTGCCGGGGTGGCCGTTGTGGCCGCGCACCCAGCGCCATTCGACCTGGTGCACGGCCTGGGCCGCGTCCAGCGCCTTCCACAAATCCTCGTTCTTGACCGGCTCCTTGGCCGACGTCTTCCAGCCGCGCGCCTTCCAGCCGTGGATCCATTCGCTGATGCCCTTCTGCACGTACTGGCTGTCCGTGTACAGCGTGACGGCGCACGGGCGCTTGAGCGCGTTGAGCGCCTCGATCACGGCCTGCAATTCCATCCGGTTATTGGTGGTGTTCAACGCGCCGCCGAAAATTTCCTTTTCCGCCCCGTCGGCCACCATCAACGCCCCCCAGCCGCCCGTGCCGGGATTGCCCTTGCATGCGCCATCGGCAAAAATATCGACTTTATCCATCCTGCTGTTTCCGCCTCTTGTTAGTGACCGGCACGGCCACCGGGGCCGCCGCCGTTCGTTTGGTCCATACCGGACCGATTAAATGCATACCTTTGACCCGCTTGATGGCCTGCACGATGTAGACCCCGCCCAGATACGGCCACCAGCGCGCGCCCGCATTATCCATGAAGGCGTAGCGGTGCAGCCACTTTTCCGTGCGGCAGGCGGGCGCATAGCAGCCGAAGTGGCTCTGGCTGGCGCCCAGATTCAATAATTTCAACCAGTCGCGCATGCGCGGCATAGAGATCAGCTCCTCGGCCCGTGGCAGGAAATCGGAGCCCGTCACCCGCCCCACGGCCTGGCGCGCGCCCCACAGGCTGGCCGGGTTGAAGCCGCAGATGATGACCTGGCCCTCGGGAATCAGCACCCGCTCCACTTCGCGCAACACCTGGTGCGGCTCGGTCGAAAACTCCAGCACGTGGGGCAGCACGACGAGGTCGATGCTTTGCGAGGCGAACGGCAATTCGGTGTAGTCGAGCGCCACGGCCACCTGGCGCGGCATGTCCTCCGGCGCCGCGCCCACGCTGCGCGGGCGCACGCGGTTGTCGGCCAGCCACTGGTAAGGCATGCGGTTGGCGGCCAGCGCATTAATTTGCGGCATGCCGATCTGCAGGGCATTGAAACCGAAGATGTCCGCCGTCAGATTATCAAGGCAGGTTTGTTCCCACGCACACAAGTACCTGCCTGCCGGGGTTTGCAGCCAGCCGTCCAGCGCTATAATGGATTGGTCGGATGCAGCGTTATCCATGTCTAGCCTTTCGTGACCCAATGACCATCTCATCTCCCCACACGTTACACGTCCTCACGGTCCCTGCTTTTCAAGACAACTATCTGTGGCTGATACATGATGGCAAGCATGCGGCCGTGGTCGATCCCGGCGACGCCAAGCCCATCCTGGCGGCGCTGAAGGAGCACGACCTCAAGCTCACTGCCATTTTACTCACCCACCACCACGCTGACCATATCGGAGGTGTGCCTGCATTATTGCAGCATTATCCGGTTCCTGTTTTCGGGCCGCGCAACGAACGCATCGCCGGCGTCACGCTGCCGGTGGGCGAAGGCAAGCGCATCGACGTGCCCGGCCTGGACCTGCGCCTGTCCGTGCTGGACGTGCCCGGCCACACCATGGGCCACATCGCCTACGTGCGCGAGCCCGTCGATGACGAACCGACGTGGCTGTTCTGCGGCGACACCCTGTTCGCGGGCGGTTGCGGCCGGCTGTTCGAAGGGACGCCGGCACAGATGATCAGCTCGCTTGGCAAGCTGGCCGCCCTGCCCGACGACACCAAGATCTTCTGCGCCCACGAATACACGCTGTCCAACCTGCGCTTCGCGCGCGTGGTGGACCCGGACAATGAAGCGCTGAAGGAGCGCGTGGCGGTGGAGACGGACCGGCGCGAGCACGACGTGCCCACCGTGCCGAGCACGCTCGGCGTGGAGAAGGCCACCAACCCCTTCCTGCGCTACCGCGACCCGGCCATCGCCGCGCAACTGGTCAAGGCCGACCGGCTGTCCCCGGGCGACACGGCGCTGGCCACGTTCACGGCCCTGCGGCTGTGGAAGAACGACTTCTGACGGCCACCCGCGCGGATCCGGGCACCAAACGCAAAACCGGGGTCAGGTCATGCCCTCACGCAAGCTGCGTGACGGCATGACCTGACCCCGGTTTCTTTAGGCTCGGGACCTTAGATTTCTTCGTACAGCGGCAGGGTCAGGAACTCGGCGAACGATTCGGACGTCGACATTTCCTCGAAGATCTGCGCGGCGCGCGGGTAGGTCGGGCCTTCGCCGCCTGGCGCGTCACGCTGGACCTTGGCCAGCTCTTCCGGAATCATGGCGCGCACCATCTCGGCCGTGACCTTGCGGCCGTCTTCCAGCACGCCCTTGGTGGAACGGATCCACTGCCACACTTGCGAGCGGCTGATCTCGGCCGTGGCCGCGTCTTCCATCAGGTTGTGGATAGGCACGCAACCGTTGCCGGCCAGCCAGCTGCCCAGGTAGTGGATGCCGACGTTGATGTTGTAACGCAAGCCCGCTTCCGTGATCGGCGTTTCCGGCTTGAAGTCCAGCAGCTCGGCGGCCGTCACGTTCACGTCCGGACGCTGTTTCTCGATCTGGTTGGGCTTGTCGCCCAGCACTTTCTTGAACTCGGCCATGGCCAGGTCGACCAGACCGGGGTGGGCCACCCAGCCGCCGTCGTAGCCGTCGGTCGCGTCGCGTGCCTTGTCGTTGCGCACGCCGCCCATCGCCACTTCGTTCTTCTCCGGATCGTTCTTGATCGGGATCAGCGCGGCCATGCCGCCGATGGCCGGCGCGTTGCGCTTGTGGCAGGTCTTCAGCAGCAGCAAGGCGTAGGCGCGCATGAACGGCGAGGTCATCGTCACCTTGGCGCGGTCGGCCAGGCAGAAGTCCTTGTCCAGCTTGAATTTCTTGATGCACGAGAAGATGTAGTCCCAACGGCCGGCGTTCAGGCCCGAGCTGTGTTCGCGCAGTTCGTACAGGATCTCGTCCATCTCGAACGCGGCCAGCACGGTTTCAATCAGCACGGTGGCCTTGATGGTGCCTTGCGCCAGGCCCAGTTCGTTCTGGGTCATGACGAAGATGTCGTTCCACAGGCGCGCTTCCAGGTGCGATTCCATCTTCGGCAGGTAGAAGTAAGGACCGGCGCCGCGGGCCAGTTGCTCCTTGGCGTTGTGGACCATGAACAGGGCGAAGTCGAAGATGCCGCCCGAGATGCGCTTGCCGTCGACCAGCACGTGCTTCTCATCGAGGTGCCAGCCGCGTGGGCGCACCACCAGGGTGGCGATCTTGTCGTTCAGTTTGTACGACTTGCCGTTCTGCTCGAGCGAGATGGTGCGGCGCACGGCGTCGAACATATTGATCTGGCCGGTGATCTGGTTGTCCCAGTTCGGGGTGTTCGAATCCTCGAAGTCGGTCATGTAGCTGTCGGCGCCCGAGTTGAAGGCGTTGATGACCATCTTGCGCTCGACCGGGCCGGTGATTTCCACGCGGCGGCATTCCAGCGCCTTGGGGATCGGGGCGATCTTCCAGTCGCCGTTGCGGATGTGGGCCGTCTCGGGCAGGAAGTCGGGACGCTCGCCGGCGTCCAGGCGCTTGGCGCGCTCCACGCGCACGGCCAGCAGTTCCTGGCGGCGCGGTTCAAACGCGCGCGACAGCTTGACCACCAGGGCGAGCGCTTCCGGCGTCAAAATCTGTTCGTAGCCGGGCTTGATCTCACCCGTAATTTGCATACCAGCCGGTACGTTGATGGTCGTCATGGATGTCTCTCCGTATAAGGTAAAGTGAACTGCTATCCGAAAGTATAAGCGTTGCTAATCTTGTTGCTCACCGATTCTTTTAGTATTCCGACTCGGTTACATCACGATCTGTTTTCAAGTATATTCACTATTTAGTTATGCAAACAAGACTAAAAATCACTTCATCTTTGCGTTTTTCACACAAGTGACAGGCAACAGGCATCCATGGGTCAGTTCAGGCAAATCTCCACCTTCGTCGAAGTCGTTTCCAAGGGCAGCCTGTCGGCCGCCGCCCGTGCCGAGGGCATCGCCCCGGCCATGATAGGCCGCCGTCTCGACGCGCTGGAAGCCCGTCTGGGTGTGAAACTTTTGCAACGCACGACGCGCAAACTAGCCCTGACCAACGAGGGCGCGGCCTTTCTTGAGGATTGCCAGCGCATCCTGGCCGAACTGGAGGATGCGGAATCGGCCGTGGCCGAGCGCAGCGCGCGCGCCAGCGGCCACCTGATGATCTCGGCGCCGGCCGGCTTCGGCCGCCAGCACGTGGCGCCGCTGCTGCCCTCCTTCCTGGCCGAGCACCGCGACGTGCAATGCACGCTGAACCTGAACGACCGCGTGGTGGACCTGATCGGTGAAGGGGTGGACGTGGCGATCCGCATCGCCAGCCTGTCGGATTCCAACCTGGTCAGCGTCAAACTGGCCGACAACGAGCGGGTGCTGGTGGCCGCGCCCAGCTACCTGAAGCGTTACGGCGAGCCGAAGACCCTGGCCGAGCTGTCCAAGCACAACTGTCTGGCCATCAGCAGCGAGGGCAGCCAGCGCGGCTGGACCTTCCGCGACGCCGGCAAGATCGTGACCCTGAAGGTGACGGGCAACATGGGCTGCAACGATGGCCAGGTGCTGCACGACTGGGCGCTGGCCGGCAAGGGCCTGGCCTGGCGTTCAATGTGGGAAGTGGGTAGCGAGATCGAGTCGGGCCAGCTGCAGACGGTGCTCGACCAGTATTCGGCGCCGGGCAACGACATCTACGCCGTGTTCGCGCAGCGCCGTCACCTGCCGCTGCGCATCCGCGCCTTCGTTGACTTCCTGCGCCACACCTATGCCCAGCCCGATTATTGGCGCAAGGCATGGAAATAATGGCGAGGGATGGCAAAACCAAAACCTTGAGACGAAAAAAAATCCTCGGATACCGAGGATTTCTTTATGTCGTTTGACTCAGCGTATTACAGTGGCTGAATGTTCGAAGCTTGCTTGCCCTTAGGGCCAGCGGTCACTTCAAAAGAAACACGTTGGTTCTCTTGCAGCGACTTGAAGCCGGTCGACTGAATCGCCGAGAAGTGAGCGAACAGATCTTCGCCGCCTTCGTCAGGGGTGATAAAGCCGAAACCCTTCGAGTCATTGAACCATTTTACGATACCAGTTGCCATTACAATTCCTATTTCAGTTAAGTTGGGCTTGCGCCCGTGATATCGTTTGAGGCAAGAAAGAAATGACAGACAAACTGCACTACTCTTGAATCTAAACGATCCCGCATTATACCCAATTACAAGAGAAAAGCACGTTTTCGCAAAAATAAATGCAAGAGGCTAAAAACAGCTGTAAAAACCGGCACTTAGCGCGTCGATGACCAGCAACTTCGCGCCCTTTAGCGACCTCAGCCTTGCTCTTTTAACAGGTAACAGTGTCACTATAGCCCGAAAATCGGCGTTAGGTTTGAGCTGAATCAAAAAGAATGGCTAACGCGCCACACTTGACCGGATTACCACGACGGTGCGCGCGGATCGCGGGCCGCCCATTGCAGCAGCGCCTCCACCTGAACCGCCACCACCGGCCACTCGGCCTGTCCGGCCAGCACGGCACGCATCTGCTGCTCGACCACGCGGCAATACTGGCCCAGCGTGCCATAGCCGAAGGTGCCGGCCGAGCCGGCCACCCCGTGCAGCAATTCGTGCAACGCATGCAAATGGCCGGCACCGGGCCCCGCAGGCCCGTCGGCGCGACAGGCGTCCAGCGCGTGCGCGATCTTGTCCAGCGTGACGGGGACGGTGGCGGCGAACTTGTCGCTCAGCGCCTGCATGCGGGCGTGGAACTCCTGGTCGGTCAGCGTGGCCATGGCGCTCGGTCAGCCCTTGGTGCCGAAGATGCGGTCACCGGCGTCGCCCAGGCCAGGCACGATGTAGGCGTGGTCGTTCAGGTGCGAGTCCAGCGCGGCGCAGTAGATCTTCACGCCGGGGTGGGCGTTCTGGAACACGGTGATGCCTTCCGGCGCGGCCACCAGGGCCAGGAAGATGATCTGCTCGTCCTTCACGCCGCGCGACTTGAGCACGTCCACCGCGTGCACGGCCGAATTGCCGGTCGCCACCATCGGATCGCACAGGATGAAGGTGCGCTCGGCCAGGTCGGGCAGCCGCACCAGGTATTCGACCGGCTGGTGGGTTTCCGGGTCGCGGTAGACGCCGATGTGGCCCACGCGGGCCGACGGGATCAGGTTCAGCAGGCCGTCGCTCATGCCGATGCCGGCGCGCAGCACGGGCACGATGGCCAGTTTCTTGCCGGCGATGACGGGGGCGTCCAGCGTCATCAGCGGGGTTTCGATGGTGCGGGTGGTCAGCGGCAGATCGCGCGTGATCTCATAGCCCATCAACAGCGTGATCTCCTTCAACAGCTCGCGGAACGTGCGGGTGGACGTGTCCTTGGCCCGCATGTGGCTCAGTTTGTGCTGGATCAGGGGATGGTTGGTGATGTAGAGGTTGGGGAAACGCGGATCTTGTTTCATTGTTATGGGCTCGCAATAGGTGGACGGAGGCCGCCGTGCCCAGGGGTACGGGACGGCGGCGCGTTGCCGTCATCGGTTGTATGCCGCATTATCCCAGCCCGCACGCCACGAGGGAACTGTTTCATGAAAATTAATTCCATTCATGCCGCCTCCACCAGCGCCCGCGCGAGGATGGCGGCGCAATCGACGCCGTCCGGCAGCCGGCCGAAGGCGCCGCCGACGTCATGCGCCAGGCGCGAGGCGACGAAGGCTTGCGCGACGTACGCGGGCGCGTGGCGCAGCAGCAGCCCGGCCTGCACCGCCACCACGATGCGCTCGGCCAGCCGGCGCGCGCCGTATTCGTCCGTCTGCGGCCGGCCCAGGTCGGCCAGCAGCGCGCCGGTGTAGCGCGCGTAGTCGGCGTTGGCGTCGCCGGCCAGCGCCAGTTCGGCCGCCAGCGCGTCGCGCGCGGCCGGCGTCTTGCCCAGCGCGCGCAGCAGGTCCAGGCACATCACGTTGCCCGATCCTTCCCAGATCGAGTTCACCGGCAGTTCGCGGTACAGCCGCGCCAGCGGACAGTCCTCCACATAGCCGCTGCCGCCAATCACCTCCATCGCCTCGGCGCCGAACGCCGGGCCGCGCTTGCAGATCCAGTACTTGCCGGCCGGCGTCAGCACGCGCGCCAGCAGGGCCTGGGCCGGATCGGCGCCCTCGTCGTAGCAGCGCGCCAGGCGCAGCGCGAACGCGGTGGCCGCCTCCGATTCCAGCGCCAGGTCGGCCAGCACGTTCCGCATCAGCGGCTGCTCGGACAGCGCCTTGCCGAACGCGTGGCGGCGGCGCGCGTGGTGCAGCGCGTGGGTCAGCGCGGCGCGCATGGTGCCGGCGCTGCCCAGCACGCAATCGAGCCGCGTGTGGCTGCCCATCTCGAGGATGGTCGGGATGCCGCGCCCCAGTTTGCCCACCAGCCAGCCATAGGCGCCCGTGAACTCCACCTCGGACGAGGCGTTGGAGCGGTTGCCCATCTTGTCCTTCAGGCGCTGCACGCGGATGGCGTTGCGCTGGCCGTCGGGCAGGAAACGGGGCACGAAGAAGCAGCTGAGGCCCGCGCTGCCCTGCGCCTCCGTTTGCGCCAGGATCAGGTGGGCGTCGCTCTGCGGCGCCGAGAAGAACCATTTATGGCCGACGATGCGCCAGACGTCCTCGCCGTCGTCGCCGAACAGGCACCGGCCTTCCCCGGGCGGCAGGGCCTCGGCCAGCGTGGTGTTGGCGCGCACGTCCGAGCCGCCCTGCTTCTCCGTCATGCCCATGCCCACCAGCGCGCCGCGCTTTTGCTCGATCGGCAGCGAACGGGGATCGTATTCGCGCGACAGGATCTTGGGCAGCCACTTGGCGGCGATCCTCGGCGCCTGGCGCAGCGCCGGCACGGATGCGTAGGTCATCGTCACCGGGCACTGCGATCCGTTCTCCAGTTGCCCGAACAGCATGTAGCGGGCCGCCCGCGCCACCTGGCCGCCGGCGCCCTGCCCCTCCCACGGCGAGGCATGGGCGCCGTTTTCGATCAGCAGCGCCATCAGGCTATGCCAGGAGGGATGGAATTCCACTTCGTCGATGCGGTGGCCGCCGCGGTCGAAATTGTGCAGGCGCGGCGTGTGCAGGTTGGCCAGCCGGGCCAGGTCCAGCACCTCGGCCCGTCCCAGCCGCTCGCCCAGCGCATGCAGCGACGCGGTCTGGCTGGCGCCGCCTTCGCGCTCCAGCGCCTCCCGCAACGCGGGGTCGCAGGCAAACAGGTTGACGTTCTCGAACGGGGCAACCGTGTTGCTGACGGCGTGGGTGTCGAAGGCATTCATCTTTTGCTCCAGAATAAAATAGGGACCAGGGCCGGGGTGGCGATGTCGACAGCCTAGCCCGGAAGAATAAACGAATCAAGCGCTTGCTTGAATAAATAAAAAAGACCTTCAGCTTCTTTGATTTTAGACAAGCCCCGGCACAGCGCAAATACCGAGCATTTGCTCGTAGAGTGGACGAAATTTTAAAAAATATTCAGCCCTTCCCCCTCTGGCGCCTGATTTTTCTGCAGAAGCGGGCCGATTTCATCAAAACATGCGCAGATGTTGTCTTTTTTCATGTGAAAGCGTTCCCATCAGTGATACATTTCGTTCTGGTTTTGCAAGTCAGCCGTGCCGCCCGCCCGGTGGTACGCAGCCAAACGTTGTAAAATTTGTTACGTGACAAAATGAGAGATTAGATCGTTACGATGCTTTCCAGTTCCCCATCCCTGCCCCAACGCGATCTGCGGCATGAATTAGATCACCTCATGGAAGAGGCAGGCGATGTTGTTTTCAGACTCAATCAACCGGGTCAGGTACTGTTCGCCAGCAAGCGGGCCGTGACCCTGATCGCCAGCCCGCACGACCTGCACGGCGACTTGCTGGCGGCCCACGTGGCGTCCCCCGACCAGCCGGCGCTCAAGGCGGCGCTGGCCGAAGTGCTGCAATCGCTGGCCCCCAGCCTGGTCGAAGTGCGCCTGAAAACGCCGGAACATGAAGTGTGGTTCGAATTGCGCGTGTCCTGCTTCCTCAATCTGGACCAGGTGCCCGAACTGCTGGTGGTGGGCCGCGACATGTCGGTCCAGCACGCGACCGAGGAACGGCTGCGCCACATGGCCACCCACGACGGCCTGACCGAACTGCCGAACCGCCTGCTGCTGTCGGACCGCATCCGCATGGTGATCGCCAACGCGCGCCGCTCCGGCCAGGGCTTCGCGGTGGCCACGGTGGGCCTCGACGGTTTCAAGAAAGTCAACGATGGCCTCGGCCACCCGGTCGGCGACGCCGTGCTGCGCATGGCCGCCGCGCGCCTGCGCAAGACGCTGCGCGACAGCGACACCCTGGCCCGCGTAGGCGGCGACGAGTTCGTCGCCGTGCTACCCGGCACCAGCACCGAGGCCCAGATCAAACTGGTCACGGGGCGCCTGATCGCCACCCTGCAATCGCCGTTCGAGGTCGACAGCCACACCATCTACGTGGGCGCCTCGGTCGGCGTGTCCGTCTATCCCCACCATGCCGAGGACGAAGTGCGGCTGGTGGCGCTGGCCGACGCGGCCATGTCGCGCGCCAAGGAGACGGGCAAGGCCCGCTGCGTGGTCTACAGCCCCAAGCACAGCGGCCCGCCCGAACACGACATTTCGCTGGAGGCGGCCATGTTCCAGGCCGTGCGCGAAGGCGAATTCCTGCTGTACTACCAGCCCATCGTGGACGCCCGCACGCGCGAGATCCAGGGGTTCGAAACCCTGATGCGCTGGAAGCACCCGACCCTGGGCATGGTGCCGCCGGCCCGCTTCATCCCGATCGCCGAGACCAATGGCCTGATCAACCTGCTCGGCGCCTGGGCGCTGAAGGCGGCCAGCGTGCAGCTCAAGCAGTTCGAGGAAGTGGCCAAGCGGCGCCTGTACATCTCCGTCAACATCAGCCCGCGCCAGTTCCGCAACGACAAGTTCCTTGACGTGCTCGATGACGCGCTCGCATTCTCTGGCTTATCTGGTGAGCAATTGGTTTTAGAAATTACAGAAGGCACCCTGATGGTGGACCCGGTCCATGCCGAGACCATCCTGTCGAAAATGGCGCTGCGCAAGGCGCGCATCGCGATCGACGATTTCGGCACCGGCTATTCGTCGCTGGCCTACCTCAAGCGCTTCCCCATCTCCGTGCTCAAGATCGACCGCACCTTCATCCGCGACCTGCCCGGCTCGCAGAAGGACGGCGCCATCTGCAACGCCGTGCTCGATCTGGCCAAGCACCTGGACCTGTCGGTGGTGGCCGAGGGGGTGGAGACGGAAGAACAGCTGCACTACCTCGACGAGCGCGGCTGCCAGTACATCCAGGGCTACCTGACGGGCAAGCCCATGCCGGCCAACGTGGCGATGACTGCCCTCAAGGAGAGCACCTACGCCAACCTGCTGCCGGAAGAACTGCGCCAGGTGCACCAATGAACGCCGGTTTCAAGGCCCCCACCCCGCTGGGCGACAAAACCCTGGCCGAGATGTGGGACTGCACGCGCCGCCAGGGCGACATGCCCGGTTTCGCCAAGGCCATCACGGCCATCCTGGGCGCCATGCGCGGCGAGGACGAGCAGGAATTCGACATGGCGCGCACCGTGCTGTCGGACCCCGTCCTGACCCAGAAGGTGCTGCGGCTGGCCAACAGCGGCATGTATTCGGCCTTCGGCCAGCACGTCAACACCGTCTCGAAGGCGGTGCTGGTGCTGGGCACGGAGGCCATCGGCCACCTGGCCCTGGGGCTCAAGCTGATCGAGGAGCTGTCGGCCTCCTCGCCCGACACCGGCATCGCCCACATCGAAATGGAAAAGGCCGTGCTGGCCGGGATCGTGGCCCAGCAGATCGCCACCAGCGCCGAGAGCCGCCATGCCGAGGAGGCCGTGGTGTGCTCGATGCTGCACACGCTGGGACGCATGATGCTGACCTTCTACATGCCCGAGCGCTGGCACGACCTGCAACAGCGGGCCGACGCGGAAGGCTCGACGGTGGACGACATCGCGCCCGAGGTGCTGGGCCTGAGCCTGGAGGACATCGGCCACGCGGCCGCCCGCCATTGGGGCCTGCCGCAAAGCCTGATCAACGGCATGCGCAAGCTGGAGCCGGTGGAACCGGGCGCGGACGTGAGTCCCACCGACTGGATCGCCGGCCTGTCGACCATGTCGGCCCTGTGCGCCGACTCGCTGTGGCACGACGACGCGGCCGGCGCGGCCGCCGTGCAGAAACTGACGGAACGCTATTCCGGCATGCTCGGCGTGGAGCCCGACCACCTGATGGCCGCCATCGAGCAGGCCAAGATCGTGGCGGCCGAGGACCTGACCATCGCCCCCCTGTCGCGCCCGGCCGAACGGCGCGCCCGCGCGCTGGCCAGCACCCGCCAGCGGGCCGAGGGCAACAAGATCCTCATGTCCGGCCTGGCCGACATGCGCGACGTGCTCGACACGGCCAGCCCCGGCCAGATGGTGTCGATCGCGCTCGAAACCGCCTACCAGGGCCTGGACTTCTCGCGCGCCGTGGCCTTCGTGCGCAACCGCCGGGAAGGCCAGTACGCGGCCAAGATCTGCTTCGGCGAGGGCGTCAAGGAACGCCTGCCGGCCATGACCTTCTCCGACAGCTACGAGCCCAACGTGTTCCACGCGGCGCTCAACAGCGACCGCGTGATCTTCATCGAGAACGCCAAGGACGCCAAGTTCGCCGCCAAGCTGCCGCAGTGGTGGAAGGACACCATGGCCGACGCGCGCAGCTTCGTCATCCTGCCGTTGTCGTCGAACGGCCAGCCGGCCGGCTTCCTGTACGGCGACTGGGACGACAGCTTCCCGGCCATCCAGCTGAGCCAGACGGAATTCGCGCTGCTCAACGACATGCGCGCGCTGGTGGTGAAAGCCGTGGAGCGCCGCCACAAGCTCGAAGCGGTGGTCATCAACCGCGGCGTCTGAGCGGCGCGGCGGCCGGCCCGGCTAACGCGGACCGTCCACGCGCTGCCAGCGGAACGACAGGGTGGCCGCCAGCGCCGCCCCCATCACCATCAGCGCCGCCACGTAGTACACCGACTGCGGCCCCATGCGCTGCCAGCACTGGGCCAGGAACAAGCCCCCGAGCGAGCCGCCTATCCCATACGACAGGCTGATGAACAGCGCCTGTCCGCGCGCCTGCAGCGGCCAGGAGAACCAGCGCTGCAAGGTGGTCACGGACGCCGAGTGGTGCAGCGCGAACGTGGCCGCGTGCAGCAACTGGGCGCCCGCCAGCAGCGCCACGTGCCGCGGCGCGGCGCCGATCAGCGCGAAGCGCAGCACCCCCACGGCCAGCGCCACATACATCAGGCGCCGCGCGCCCCAGCGCCGGAACAGCGGCGCCTGGAAATAGAACAGCAGCACTTCCGCCGCCACCCCCAGCGACCACATGGTGCCGATGAAGGTCTTGCTGTAGCCAAGCCGTTCCAGATAGAGCGAGTAGAACGTGTACAGCGCCGTGTGGGCCGACACCATCAGCGCCGTCGAGCAGAAGAAGGCGATCACCTCGCGCCGGCGCAGCAAGGTCCTCAACGGCGGCGGGACCGTCTTGTGCCGCGGGCGCGGCACGTCCTTCAGGCGCAGGCTGGCCAGCAGCACGCACACCAACAGGCCGCCGGCGATCCACGGCAGGGCCATGATGCCGAACGCGTCGAGCGCGTACGAGGCCGCCATCACGCTGGCGATGAAACCGATCGAGCCCCACAGGCGGATGCGGCCATAATAGGTCAGGTCGCCGCGCATCTCCGACAGCATCAGCGCCTCGCACAGCGGCCCCTGGGCGCTGGTGAACAGGTTGAGCAGCACCATCGCCAGCAGGAACTGGACGAAGGTCTGGCCGAAGAAGAAACCGGAGAACGCCGTCAGCGCGGCCACGCCCGTCATGCGCAGCACCCACACGCGCCGTTCGCTGTGGTCGGCCACGTAGCCCCACACGTTGGGACCGACGATGCGCAGCACCTGGATCATCGACATCAGCACCCCGATCTGGCCCACGCTCATGCCTTTGCCGGCGAAGAACAGGGTGGCGTAGGTGGAGAAGGTGCCCGCGTGCGCGTAGTAAGCGCACAGGAACAGGGCGAAGCTGATGGCTTGTGCGGGCATGGAGTGCCCTACGCGGCGCGCAGCCAAAACCGGGGTCAGGTCATGCCTTCGCGCAACTTGCGCGAGGGCATGACCTGACCCCGGTTTCGGGGGGCGCTTAGCGCGCCGTCAGCGCGATGTCCGGGGTCGTGACGTGCACGTCGCCGCACTGGGCGCGGTGCATCAGGGCGTGGTCCATCAGCACCAGGGCCAGCATGGCCTCGGCGATCGGCGTGGCGCGGATGCCGACGCAGGGATCGTGGCGGCCGAACGTCTCCACCATCACGGGATTGCCGTCCTTGTCGATCGAGCGGCGCGGGGTGCGGATCGACGAGGTGGGCTTGATGGCGACCGAGACGCTGATGTCCTGGCCGGTGGAGATGCCGCCCAGCACGCCGCCGGCGTTGTTGCCGATGAAACCTTGCGGGGTCAGCTCGTCGCCATGCTCGGAGCCCTTCTGGGCCACGGAGCGGAATCCGGCGCCGATCTCCACGCCCTTGACGGCGTTGATGCCCATCATGGCGTAGGCGATGTCGGCGTCGAGCTTGTCGTAGATCGGCTGGCCCAGGCCCACCGGCACGTTCTGCGCGATCACGTCGATGCGCGCGCCGATCGAGTCGCCGGCCTTGCGCAGCTCGTCCATGGCCGCCTCCATGCGGGCGATCAGGTCGGCGTCGCCGCTGGCGGCGAAGAACGGGTTGTCGGCCACGTGCTCCCAACCCTGGAACGGCACGGCGATGTCGCCGAGCTGGCTCATGCAGCCCTTGAACACGGTGCCGTATTGCTGGTGCAGCCATTTCTTGGCGATGGCGGCCGCGCCCACCACGGGCGCCGTCAGCCGGGCCGACGAGCGCCCGCCGCCGCGCGGGTCGCGCACGCCGTACTTGTGCCAGTAGGTGTAGTCGGCGTGGCCGGGACGGAAGCTTTCCGCGATGTTGCCGTAATCCTTGCTGCGCTGGTCCTCGTTGCGGATCAGCAGCGCGATCGGGGTGCCGGTGGTGACGCCCTGGTACACGCCCGACAGGATCTCCACCGTGTCCGACTCCTGGCGCTGGGTCACATGACGCGACGTGCCGGGCTTGCGGCGGTCCAGCTCGGGCTGGATGTCGGCCTCGGTCAGGGGCAGGCCCGGCGGGCAGCCGTCGATCACGCAGCCGATCGCGGGGCCATGGGATTCACCAAAAGTGCTTACGGAAAACAACTTGCCAAAGGTATTGCCGGACATAGATATCGTCATGGTGGAAGGTAGGAAGCGGTCATTTTACCAGTCCACAGCCCCGGACGTGCCCGCCAGGCGGCATTTTGACAACATGGTACGCACCAGTACCAAATTCGCGGCCGCGTTTGTTGTCGCCTTTCAGACAAAACTTGCACTTTGACACTTTATGCCGCCCGGAAACTGCTGAAAACGTCGTTCTCTGGAACAATTCGCTATATACTTAATCCGAGAACACCAAGATATCCTGGAGATGCGACACATGCCCCCATCGATCACCCCCCTTGAGCAATCCAAGGACGATCACGACGATCTGGTATTCTTAGAAGAGCACCCGGCGACGACGGAAGCTGGCGGTGTGCGCAGTGTCTGGCGGGTCATGATCATCGACGACGATGAGGACGTGCACTCGACCACCACCTTCGCCCTGGGCAACCTCGACATGCAGCACCGGCCGCTCGAATTCGTGCACGCGTATTCGGCCAGCCAGGCGCGCGAGATGCTCCAGCATGAACAGGAAATCGCCGTCATCCTGCTCGACGTGGTGATGGAACAGGACGACGCCGGCCTGCACCTGGTGCGCTACATCCGCGAAACGCTGAAACTGGCCGACGTGCGCATCATCCTGCGCACCGGCCAGCCCGGCTACGCGCCCGAGATCGACGCCATCCGCGATTTCGACATCAACGATTACAAGACCAAGTCCGAGCTGACCCGCATCAAGCTGTACACGACGGTGACGGCGGCCATCCGCTCCTACGAGCAAATCCGCAAGATCAGCGACAGCCGGCGCGGCCTGAGCCAGATCGTGCAGGCCAGCACCGAGTTGATGACGCTGCACGGCGTGCACAATTTCGCCGCCGGCGTGCTGCACCAGTCGGCCTCGCTGATGGGCCAGCAGGCGAGCGGCGCACTGTGCGTGCGCGAGTGCCCGGAGGATGGCTGCGACGAGTGGCTGGTGATGGCCACGGCCGGTAACTATTGCCACCTGGAAGGCTTGCAGCTGACGGCCAAGGCCGACCCGCGCATGTACGCGGCGATGGAACAGTCGCTGACGGAACGGCGCAACCTGTACGGCCCCGATTACATCACGCTCTACTTCGCCGGCAAGGCCAGCCGCGACTTCGTCGCCTTCCTCGACATGCAGCGCGCCATGACCGACATCGACGAGCGCCTGCTGGAAGTGTTCTGCAGCAACGTGGCCGTCGGCCTCGACAACGTGGAGCTGGTCTCGCACCTGCACAACGCGGCCTTCTACGACCAGCTCTCCAAGCTGCCCAACCGCACCCGCCTGATTGAGATCCTGGACGAAATGCTGGCCAGCCCGGCCCGCGAGACGTCCACCCTGTCGCTGGTGGACCTCGACCACTTCGCCGAAACCAACGACGCGCTCGGCCACCAGTTTGGCGATACGCTGCTGGTGACCGTGGCCCAGCGCCTGCAGTCGCGCCTGGGCGACCAGCTGACGGTGGCGCGCATCGGCGGCGACATCTTCTGCGTGCTGGGCGACTCGACCCAGGTCAATCCGGCCAGCATCCTCGGCCTGTTCCAGACCCCGTTCAACATCGACGGCCAGGATGTGCGGCTGTCGGCCACGCTGGGCCTGGTGCGCCTGAACGAGCATGACGGCAGCGGCGCCGATGCGCTCAAGGACGCCGACATCGCCCTCAAGCGCGCCAAGCTGCAGCAGCGCGCCGGCCACTTCTATTTCTCGCGCAGCATGGGCGTGGAGATCCGCGAGCGGGTGCGCATGATGCACGCGCTGCGCACGGCCTTCGGCCAGGACCAGTTGTTCGTCGTCTACCAGCCGCAGATCGACCTCGTCACCCGCCGGCCGATGGGCGCGGAAGCGCTGCTGCGCTGGCAGACGCCGGACGGCAAGTTCATCTCGCCGGACCGCTTCATCCCCATCGCCGAGTATTCGGGCCTGATCATCGACCTGGGCGAGTGGGTGATGCGCACCGCCATGCGCGAGCTGGTGTTGCTGCGCGCGGCCGGCCACGACAACTTCATGATGTCGATCAACGTGTCGCAGGTGCAGTTCCGCCACCCCTACTTCCTGGAGATGCTGCGCGCGGCGCTGGAGGACACCAAGGCGCCGCCCGAATTCGTGGAACTCGAAATCACGGAGTCGATGGCCATGGAGGAGCCGGACCTGCTCATCAAGATGCTGGGCCAGATCAAGCAGACCGGCGTCAGTATCGCGATCGACGATTTCGGCACCGGCTTCTCGTCGCTGTCCTATCTGCAGCGCTTGCAGATCGACCGCCTGAAGATAGACCGCGCCTTCGTCACCGAGATCACCGGCTCCGCGCGCGGCAGCAGCATCGCCGAGATGGTGATCCAGCTCGGCCGCAACCTGGGCCTGGCGGTGATCGCGGAAGGCGTGGAGGACGAACGCCAGGCCATGATCCTGCAAACGCTGGGCTGCCCGCTGGCCCAGGGCTTCCTGTTCGCGCGCCCGATGACGGCGCCCGTACTGGCCAGCTGGCTCGCCGACGACGCGCTGCAAGGCGCGGCCTGAACCCGGGCGGGCGCCGCCGGCGCCCGCCGCCATCCCTGCCCCTTCCCTTCGTCACCCCGCCGCGTCCGGCGTGGCGATTCCCGGCCCTCAGGCTGGAAATTCTTAACCTGGGTCAATTACAAATGTAAATGCGAACGCTTATCATTTGCACTCAATTCGAGTTTGCAAAGGATCAGTATGCGTTTCCACCTCGCCCCACCCGCCGCCCGCCTCGCGGTCGCGGCCCTGGCCGCCCTGGCCGCCGCCGCGCCGGCCAGCGCCGTCGAATACCCGATCGGCACGCCGCAGCAGCGCGCCGGCATGGAGATCGGCGCCGTCTACCTGCAACCGGTCGTGATGGAACCGGACGGCATGATGAAACGGGCCGAGGAATCGGACATCCACATCGAGGCCGACATTCACGCGCTGGGCGGTAATCCGAACGGCTTCGAGGAAGGCGCCTGGATACCCTACCTGATGGTCAAGTTTGAAGTGAGCAAGGATGGCAGCGCCCAGAAGGTCAATGGCGAATTCATGCCGATGGTGGCCAACGACGGTCCCCACTATGGCGACAACATCAAACTGTTCGGCCCGGGCCGCTACCATGTGCGCTACACCATCCTGCCGCCCTCCGAGAGCAAGCACAGCCATTTCGGCCGCCACACCGACCGGCTGACGGGCGTGCGCCCGTGGTTCAAGCCGTTCGACGTGGAGTTCGACTTCACCTACGTCGGCATCGGCAAGAAGGGCGGGTACTGAGCCATGCGTCATCCCCTGCCCCGCCAGTTGTGCGGCGCCCTCGTGCTGGCGGGCCTGACCCAGGCCGCCATTGCCGCACCCGCCGCCCCCACCGCGTCCGGCGCGCGCGCCGACGTGGCGGCCCTGCGCCAGCTGGTGGCCAAGCTTGGCGCCCGCATGGAGCGACTGGAACAGCGCAATGCCGAGCTGGAACAGGCGCTGCGCGCCGGGCAGCCCGCCGCCGCGACGACGACCACGGCGGCCACCCCGGCCACACCGGCCATCCCGCTCGAACAACGGGTGGCCACGCTGGAAGCGCAGCAGCATCTGGCCGACGCCAGCCTGGAGAGCGACCGCATCAGCGAAAATGAACCGGAACTGACGTCGCGCCTGAAGGCGGTGGAGATGCAGGCCGAAGGCGCGCGCGGTACGCTGCGCAAGCTCAAGGGACTGGACGGCATCAACGCCGGCTTCAGCCTCACGACCATGGCCCAGAAACCAAGCAGCGCCGCCAACACCTACAGCCAGCTCAATTACCGGGCCGATGCCTTCGTCACGCTGCCGCTGGCCAACCTGGGCACGGTCGAACAACGCGTCTACGCGCAGTTCCGCATCGGCCAGGGCGACGGGCTGAACGACCTGCCCTCCTTCTCCAAACCCAACGCCACCGCGTTCCGCGTGCTGGGTGGCGTGCGGCCGGACGACGCCGTGGCCGTGCTGGCCCAGGCCTGGTACCAGGCCAGCCTGCCGTTGCCGCTCGGCGGCCACGCGCCGCGCTCGCGCGAGACGCTGGAAGTCGGCTTCGGCAAGATGGACCCGTTCGCGTTCTTCGACCAGAACGCCGTGGCCGGCGACGAAACGCGCCAGTTCACCAACACCATCTTCGTCCACAATCCACTGCTCGACGCGGGCGGCGACATCGGCGTGGACGCCAACGGCTTCGCGCCCGGCTTCCGCCTGTCGTACCACAACACGGCCGGCAAGCCGGAAAGCTGGCGCCTGTCGCTGGGAGTGTTCGGCGCCGGCGCCACCGGCGCCAACTACCAGCACACGCTGCGCTCGCCATTGCTGCTGGCGCAGGCCGAGACGGAACAGCGCCTGTTCGGCGGCCTGGCCGGCAATTACCGGCTCTACGCCTGGCGCAACAGTCAGGCCAGCCATCTGGACGAGGCCGACGCGGCGCCGGACCAGCACCGGGGCTGGGGCGCGTCCGTGGATCAGCGCGTGGGCGACGATGTGACCGTGTTTGCCCGTTACGGCCAGCAGACGCGCGGCGAAGTGCGCTTCGACCGCGCCCTGACGGCCGGCGCCGTAGTCAACGGCAGCAGTTGGAGCCGGGGTGGCGACAGCGTAGGCGTGGCCTTCGGCTGGCTACGTAGCAGCGCCCCGTACCGCGCGCTGAGCGGCGCGACGGGCGCGGAACGGGTGGCGGAGCTCTACTACCGCTACCGCATCAGCCGCCAGTTCGAGCTGTCGCCGACGCTGCAATACATCAGCCATCCGGCCGCCATGCCCGGCGCCGCGGCCATCACCATCGCCGGCCTGCGCGCCCAACTCAGTTATTGAAGGAACCCATGCTTACACTACCGCACATCAACGCGCCGCGCCGCTGGCTGGCCGGCGCCTGGCTGGCCGCCTGCCTGCTTCCCTTGCTGGCCGCGCCGGCCGCCATGGCGGGCGACATGCCCACGCTGAACCTCGTGATCCGCGACGGCCGCTTCGTCCCCGCCGTCATCGAGGCCCCGGCCAACACCAAGTTCCGCCTGCTGATCAAGAACGAGGGACCGGGTGCGGAGGAGTTCGAGAGCACGGAACTGCGCAAGGAGAAGGTGCTGGCGCCCGGCGCGTCCAGCTTCCTGATCTTCATGCCGCTTAAGCCGGGCAGCTATCCATTCTTCGGCGACTTCCACCCCCAAACGGCGCAAGGCCGCATCGTCGTCAAATGAGGGAGGCCGCGCATGGGTAACGCCTTGTTCATCGTGTGGCGCGAGAGCGTGGAAGCGATGCTGGTGATCGGCGTGCTGCACGCCTGGGTGCGCCGCAACGGCAGCCGTGGACTGGGCGCGCTGTGGACCGGCTCGGCCGCCGGCGCGGCGCTGGCCGCGCTGCTGGGCTGGGCCATGGTGGCGGCCCAGGACGAGCTGTCCGGCGCCACGCTCGAATGGTTTCAACTGGCCATGCTGCTGGTGGCGGCGGGCCTGATCGTGCAGATGGTGCTGTGGATGCAGCGCCATGGCCGCCACATGAAACGCGAACTCGAAAGCGGACTGGAACGGGCCACGGCCCGCGCCGGCACGGCCGGCATCGCCGTCATCGCCGCGCTGGCCATCGCGCGCGAGGGCGCGGAGACCGCTATCTTCTTGTATGGCATGGGTGTGGCCGAAGGGGCCGGCCGCATGGCCACCGGCGCCGTCGCCGGACTGGGGCTGGCTTTGCTGACGGCATGGATCGTCAGCAGTGGCCTGGGCCTGCTCGACTACCGGCGCTTCTTCCGCATCAGCGGCGCGCTGTTGCTGCTGTTCGCGGCGGCGCTGTTGAGCAGCGCCGTGGACCGCCTGATCGGCGGCGGCTGGCTGCCGGCGCTGGTCGATCCCCTGTGGAACAGCGCGGCGCTGCTCGACGACGGCAGCCCCGGCGGCGCGCTGGTGGCCGCCTTCACCGGCTACCGCGCGCGCCCGTCGCTGACGCTGGCCGTCTTCTATGCGCTGTACTGGATCGCGGTGCTGGCCACCCAACGCCGTCTTGCCCGCCATGCGTAGCATCCCCATCGTTCCGGTCCGCTCCGAGGCTGCGCGCGGCGCCGCCGCGGCCCATGCCGCCGCCCATGCAAGCACCCATGCCGCCACTCATGCCGCAGCACACGCTGCCGGCCGTACCGGGGCCCAAGATCCGCCCCCCACGCCGGCCGGGCGGCTGGCCGCCATCGGCCACGCCATGCGTCGGCACCGGCGCGTCATCATCGCGCTGCAATGGATGGTGGTGCTGTTCTATCTGGTGCTGCTGGTGGTGCCGGCGTTCATGCCGATCCCGCCCGAGGATGCGCACCTGTACGGCAACCTGCGCCTGTTCGCCCAGTTCCTGTTCTGGGGCATCTGGTGGCCGTTCGTCATGCTGGGCACCATGCTGCTGGGGCGCGTGTGGTGCGGCGTGTTCTGCCCGGAAGGTTCGCTGTCCGAATTCGCCAGCCGGCGCGGGCTGGGGCGGCCGATCCCGCGCTGGATGCGCTGGAGCGGCTGGCCGTTGACGGCCTTCGTCTGCACCACCGTCTACGGGCAACTGGTCAGCGTGTACGAATACCCGCAAGCGGCGCTGCTGGTGCTGGGCGGCTCGACGGTGGTGGCGGTCACGGTCGGATTCGTGTACGGCAAAGGCAAGCGCGTGTGGTGCCGCTATCTGTGTCCGGCCAATGGCGTGTTCGGGCTGCTGGCGAAGATCGCCCCGCTGCACTACCGCGTCGATGCGCAAGCGTGGCAGCGCGACACGACCCGCACGCCAGCCGTCGATTGCGCGCCGCTGATCGACATCCGGCACATGAAAAGCGCATCGGCCTGCCATGCATGCGGGCGATGCAGCGGCCACAAGGACGCCGTCGCGCTGGCGCTGCGGACGCCGGCCAGCGAGATCCTCGCCACCACCAACAAGGACGCCACCACGGCCGAGGCGCTGATGCTGGGCCTGGGCGTGATCGGCATCGCCACGGCCGCGTTCCAGTGGTCGGCCAGCGCCCGCTTCGTGCAACTGAAAACCCTGCTGGCCGACTGGCTGATCGCGCGCGACAGCTTCGTGCTGTTGCAGGACAACGCGCCGTGGTGGCTGCTGACCCACTACCCGGCCGCCAACGATGTGTTCACGTGGCTGGACGGGATCTGCGTGCTGCTGTTCATCCTGGGCGGCGGCCTGGCGCTGGGTGCGGCCGTGTTGCTGGCGCTGCGGCTGGCGGCGCGGATCGCCAGCCTCCCCGACCTGTCGTGGCAGCGGCTGGCGCTGGCGCTGGTGCCGCTGGCCGGCGCGAGCATCTTCACCGGCCTGTTCCTGCTGACGGCCGGCCACCTGAAGGCCGAGCGCATCAACCTGGACTGGCTGCCGGCCGCCCGCAGCGCGCTGCTGCTGGCCAGCGGCGCCTTCTCCGGCTACCTCGCGGGGCGCATGCTGCTGGTCCGCGTCACATTGCGGCGGCTGCTGGCATGGGCCGTCGCGGTGCTGCCGGTGGCGCTGGTCTACGCGGTGTGGACCGGGGCGTAAAAAAAGCGATGCCACCCGCAGGTGGCATCGCCCCGTTTGTCGCGGGCCGCCTCGTGGCGGCGCGCACGCTCATTCCGTCGTTTCGGCCGGCCAGTCGCGGATGTAGGCCTTGAGCATGCGGTTCTCGAAGCTCTGCGCTTCAAGCACGGCGCGCGCCACGTCGTAGAACGAGATCACGCCCAGCAGCGTCTTGGCGTTCATCACCGGCAGGTAGCGCGCGTGCTTTTCCAGCATGATGCGGCGCACTTCGTTCACTTCAGTGTCCGGCGTGACGGTGATCGGATGGTCGTCCATGTGCTTGCGCACGGTGCCGCCGCCCACGGCGCCATCGTTGCTGTGCACGGCCTTGAGGACTTCGCGGAAGGTCAGCATGCCAACCAGATCGCCAAACTCCATCACCACCAGCGAGCCGATGTCTTTTTCAGCCATGGTGTTGGCCGCTTCCACCAGTGGCTGGTCGGGGGAAATGGTGTAAAGAATATTGCCTTTAACCTGGAGAATTTCGGAAACTTTCATTTTGGGCCGTCCTATCCGCTGTGTGATGGGCTATATGAATGAGATTTCTACTTGTCGTAGCCTTATAGCGAATGTAGCCTAAGCCCGGCAAAAAATCCAGCGTTGCGGATAATCAAATCGCAACACTGTTTGCCACTGTTGCTACGGCACGTTTCAAGGTAGGATGCCCAGCATTCCAACCACCAGTTGAGACAACATGAGCGGCCCCCACTACCCTGGCTTCGATACTTTGTCGCTGCACGCCGGCGCGTCACCCGACCCGGCCACCGGCGCCCGCGCCACCCCGATCTACTTCACCACCGCCTTCGCCTTCCAGGACGCCGACCACGCCGCGTCGCTGTTCAACATGGAGCGGGCCGGCCACGTGTATTCGCGCATCAGCAACCCCACCAACGCCGTGCTGGAAGAACGCATCGCCGCGCTGGAGGGCGGCGTGGCCGGCATCGCCACGGCCAGCGGCCAGGCCGCCCTGCACCTGGGCCTGACCACCATCGCCGGCGCCGGCTCGCACATCGTGGCCTCGCGCGCGCTGTACGGCGGCTCGCACAACCTGCTGGCCTACACGCTCAAGCGCTTCGGCATCGACACCACCTTCGTCGATCCGCGCGACCTCGACGCCTGGCGCGCCGCCATCCGACCCAACACCAAGCTGCTGTTCGCCGAAACGCTGGGCAATCCCGGGCTGGACGTGCTCAACGTGCCGCAAGTGGCGGCGCTGGCGCATGAGCACCACCTGCCGCTGATGGTCGATTCCACCTTCACCACGCCCTATTTGCTGCGCCCTTGCGAACTGGGCGCCGACCTCGTGTTCCACTCGGCCACCAAATTCCTGTGCGGCCATGGCACGGCCATGGGCGGCCTGCTGGTGGACGGCGGCACCTTCGACTGGCAGGCCGCGCACGACAAGACGGGCCACTTCGCCGAGCTGTGCGAGCCGTACGACGGCTTCCACGGCATGGTGTTCACGGAAGAATCGACCGTCGGCGCGTTCGCGCTGCGCGCGCGGCGCGAAGGCTTGCGCGATTTCGGCGCCATCATGAGTCCGCACAACGCATTCGCCATCCTGCAGGGCGTGGAGACGCTGGGTCTGCGCATGGAACGGCACGTGGCCAACACGCGCAAGGTCGCCGAGTTCCTGCTGTCCAATCCGGCCGTGGAAGCCGTGTCCTACCCTGAGCTGCCCAGCCATCCCGACTACGAACTGGCCAAGACCCTGCTGCCCAAGGGCTGCGGCGCCGTGCTCTCGTTCAGCATCAAGGGCGACCGCGCAGCCGGCAAGCGATTCGTCGAAAGTCTGCAAGTGTTCTCGCACCTGGCCAACGTGGGCGACGCGAAGTCGCTCGTGATCCATCCCGCTTCGACCACCCACTTCCGCGTGCCGACCGAGCAGCTGGCCGCCGCCGGCATCACGGAAAGCACGATGCGCCTGTCCGTCGGGCTGGAGGATGCGGACGATCTGATCGAGGACCTGGCCCGCGGCCTCAAACTGTCGCAGAAAGGAGCCTGACATGCTGCTCAACGTGGAAGGTGTGGACGCCTATTGCTACACGGGCGGCAAGCCGTTCGACCCATCGCTGCCGACCGTGGTGTTCATCCATGGCGCGCAGAACGACCATAGCGTGTGGACCTTGCAGACCCGTTATTTCGCCCACCATGGCCACGGCGTGCTGGCCGTGGACTTGCCGGGGCATGGCCGCAGCCAGGGCGCGGCCAAGGCCAGCGTGGAGGCGCTGGCCGACTGGCTGCTGGCCGTGCTGGACGCGGCCGGCGTACAGCGGGCGGCCCTGTTCGGGCACAGCATGGGATCGCTGATCGCGCTGGAGGCCGCGTTCCGGGCGCCGCAGCGCGTCACGCATTTGGGCATGATCGGTTCGACCTACCCGATGAAGGTGTCGGACGCGCTGCTGGAGACGGCGCGCACCAACGAGGCGGAGGCCATCGACATGGTCAACATCTGGTCACATTCGTCGGCCACCCGCAAGCCGTCCAACGCGGGGCCGGGCATGTCCGTCATGGATGGCGCGCGGCGGCTGATGCAGCGCATCTCGGCCATCAACCCGGCGCTGGTGTTCCACACCGATTTCTCGGCCTGCAACAGCTACGCCAACGGCGAAGCGGCCGCGCAATCGGTGCGCTGCCCCACCCTGTTCCTGTTCGGCCGCAAGGACATGATGACGCCACCCCGCTCGACCAAGCTGCTCACCTCCACCATCGCCCACGGCAAGGTGGTGCAGGTCGACAGCGGCCACTCGCTGATGAGCGAACAGCCGGACGCGGTGCGCGAGGCGCTGTACGGCTTCGTCAACCAATAGGGTCTGGCAAGTCCGAGCCCGGCCGGCGCCGCGGCGCGCCGGCGCGCCGGCTAGCCGAACTGCTCGGCCAACGTGCGCCCCAAGCCCTGCTCGACGGCGCCCTCCACCGCGCGCGCCAGCGAGGCCGCATCGCGCGCGGCCCGCGCGTCGCGCTCATCGTCGCCATCGGCCACCACGCCGGCGTTGACAGGCATGCCGCCGAACACGAACAAGCGGTAGACGTCGGCCAGCGTCAGCCGGTCCACGTTGGCCAGCAGCACCCAATGGTCGCCGCTGTCGCTGACCCGTTTGCCCCACTGGACCCGGCGCGGCGCCTCGGTCTGCATCCGCCCCACCCAGCCCTCGGCCGCCATCCTCTCCAACAACACATCCATCTCATCGAAGCCCAGCCGGGTGGCGCGGCGGATGGTGCCGGCGTTCACCAGCGCCGTGTCGCTGGCCTTGCGCGCCGCGTACAGCACTTTCAGTATCGCCATCGCATCGACGAATTCGCCGCCGGGCACGGCCTCGTGCCACCAGCGCTCGTATTTCACCACCGGCAGCGCCGCCACCAGCAGCGCGCCCACCAGCGTGATCAGCCACGACACGTAGACCCACAGCAGAAACAAGGGCAAGGCCGCCAGCGCGCCGTATATCTTCGAATAGGTGGGCGACTGGATGATGAACACCGCGAAGCCGCGCTTGGCCACCTCGAATGCCACGCCAGCCACCAGCCCACCCCAGGCCGCGTCGCGCCAGTCCACCTCGCGGTTGGGCACGGCCACATACAGCAGCGTATATCCGGCCGTCGTCAGGGCGATCGACAAGATGGTATAGATCAAGGCGCCCAGCACGGGAATGCCGCCCACCAGGTCGCTGGTGGCAATGAAGAAGTGCGACGACAAGGTCAACGAGCCGCCGATCAGCAGCGGTCCCAGCGTGATGAGCGCCCAGTACACCAGGATGCGCTTGGTCCAGCCCCGTCCGCGGCGCACCTGCCAGATGCGGTTGAACACGCGTTCGATCGTGCCCATCATGGCGATCGACGTCACCACCAGCGCCACCGCGCCCACGGCCGACAGCCGCGTGGCCTTGGACGCGAACCCGGTCAGGTAACTCATGATGGTGTTGGCTATCCCCTTCGGCATCACGCTTTGGATAAAATAGGCTTCCAGCGCTTTGCGGAAGGTGTTGAACATCGGGAAAGTGGTGAAGATGGCCAGCGCGATCGTCAGCAGCGGCACCAGCGCGAACACGGACGTGAACGTGAGGCTGCCGGCCACCTGGGTCAGGCTCTCCTCGCGCAGGCGGCGGCGCGCGAACAGCAACAGGTCGCGGATTTCCTGCCACGACAGCGAACGCACCGCCTCCGCGCCGCCGGTGCAGCGCTGTTTCAGGAAGTGCCAGAACATGGGAACGTATTTTAAAAGCATGGACTCGATAATCAGGATGCAAAAGTAGCAGTCATGCCACCCGCTAAAGGGCCATATAATAACAATGATGAACCGATCCAATCTGATTATTCTCGTATTGTTTTACTCGCGTCACGGCGCCACCAGGAAACTGGCGGAGCTGATCGCCCAGGGCATCGAGAGCGTTCCGGGCTGCGATGCGCGCCTGCGCACGGTGCCGGCCGTCTCCACCGTGACCGTGGCGACCGAACCGGAGGTGCCGCCCGAGGGCGCGCCCTACGTGGAACTGGAGGACTTGCGGGAATGCGCCGGGCTGGCATTGGGTTCGCCCACGCGCTTCGGCAACATGGCCTCGGCCATGAAGTATTTCTGGGATGGCACCTCGGCCGACTGGCTGTCCGGCACGCTGGCCGGCAAGCCCGCCTGCGTGTTCACCTCCACCGGCAGCCTGCACGGCGGCCAGGAAGCGACGCTGCTGTCGATGATGATCCCGCTGTTCCACCACGGGATGATGGTGCTTGGCCTGCCCTACACCCAGCCCGAACTGATGACCACCGCCAGCGGCGGCACGCCGTATGGCGCAAGCCACTGGGCCGGACTCGATGGCAAACTGGCCATCACGGACGATGAGAAGCGGCTGGCCATCGCGCTGGGCCGGCGCCTGGCCGAAACGGCCGTCAAACTGCGGGGGCAATGATGGTCAACGATAAGCTGCATCGCTACTTCCACCTTGGCGCCATCGCCAGCCTGGTATTGCTCATCATCTGGTGCGTGCTGTGGGAAATGGTGCTGGCACCGCTGCATCCCGGCGGCTCGTGGGTGGTGCTCAAGGCCGTGCCGCTGCTGATCCCCCTGTACGGTGTGTTCAAGCGCGACATCTACACGCTGCAATGGTCGTCCATGATGATCCTGCTGTACTTCACGGAGGGCGTGGTGCGCGGCTACAGCGACAAGGGCACCATGTCCGCCTGGCTGGGCTGGGGCGAGGCCGCCATCGTGTGCATCTATTTCGTGTGCGCCGTGATGTACCTGCGCCCGTACAAGAAGGCCGCCAAACGCATGGCCAAGGAACTGCTGGAAAAGGTCAACCGCGCGAAATGAGCCTGCCCGCCACCTTCCTGCACGACTTCCTGGCCCACTGCCGCGGCGTGGTGGGCGATGATTTCGTCGTCTGCGACGATGCCGGCATGGCGCCCTATCTGACCGACTGGCGCGGACGCTTCACCGGCAAAGCCGCCGCCGTGCTGCGCCCCGCGACGGTCGAGCAGGTGCGCCTGCTGGTGGCGGCCTGCGCGCAGTGGCGGGTGCCGATGGTGCCGCAAGGCGGGCGCACCGGGCTGGTGCTGGGCAGCGTGCCCGACGCCAGCGGCGGTGCCGTGGTGCTGTCGCTGGCGCGCCTGAACCGTGTCCGCGCCGTCGATCCCGTCAACCGCACCATCACGGTCGATGCCGGTTGCATCCTGCAGCAGGTGCAGGAGGCGGCGGCGGCCGAAGGTTGCCTGTTCCCGCTGTCGCTGGCCGCCGAGGGCAGCTGCAGCATCGGCGGCAACCTGTCGACCAACGCGGGCGGCACCGCGGTCCTGCGCTACGGGAACACGCGCGAACTGTGCCTGGGCCTGGAGGTGGTCACGCCGCAGGGCCAGTTGTGGGATGGCTTGCGCGGTCTGCGCAAGGACAATACCGGCTACGACTTGCGCGACCTGTACATCGGCGCGGAAGGCACGCTGGGCGTGATCACGGGCGCGGTGCTCAAGCTGTATCCGCAACCGAAAGCCTGCATCACGGCGCTGGCCGCCATGCCCACGCCCGGCCACGCGCTGCGCTTGCTCACCCTGATGCAGGACCGCTGCGGCGCCAGCCTGACCGGCTTCGAGCTGATGTCGCAATTCTGTCTGGCGCTGGTGGCGCAGCATTTCCCCCTGCTGCCCAAGCCATTCACGGCGCCCCACGCGCAGTATGTATTACTTGAGTTATCAAGCAACGAATCCGAACAGCACGCGGTGGGCCTGCTGGAAGACGCCATCGGCGCGGCATTGGAACAGGGCGTCATCGACGATGCCGTGGTGGCCAGCTCGATCGCGCAGTCGGCCGGACTGTGGCAACTGCGCGAGCACATTCCGCTGGCCCAGGCGGCGGCCGGCAAGAACATCAAGCATGACATCTCGCTGCCCGTCTCGCGTATCGCGGAATTCATCGCCATCACGGAACCATTGTTGCAGCAGGCGTTCCCGGGCTGCCAGCTGGTGTGCTTCGGCCACCTCGGCGACGGCAACCTGCATTTCAACGTGGCGCCGCCGGACGGTGTCGGCCACGACGCTTTCCTGGCCAACCAGGCCGCCGTCAACCGCGTGGTGCACGACAGCGTGGCCAGATTCGGCGGTTCGATCTCGGCCGAACACGGCATCGGCGCGCTCAAACGCGACGATCTGGCCCACTACAAGAGCGCCGTGGAACTGGACCTGATGCGGGCCATCAAAGCCGCGCTGGACCCGCTGGGCATCATGAACCCGGGGAAGATCCTGTGAGCGCCCTGGCGCGCCCGCTGCTCGCCGCCGGCCTGCTGTGGGCCGCCGGCGCCTGCGCGCAGCCGGTCTACAAATGCACGTCCGCCGACGGCAAGATCAGCTACGGCGCCGAACCGTGCGCGGATGGGCGCGGTGCCGTACTCGACACGCCGGCCACGCCATCGGCCGACGCGGCGGCCAGCGCCGCCGCCGAACTGGCGAACACCAGGCGCCAGGCGGACGCGCTGCAAAAGGAACGTCTGCAACGTGAGAAAGCCGACGCGCGCGCGCAGGCACGCGCCGACCGCGCCGCCGAAGCCAGACGACTGAAATGTGGCCGTCTCACGCTGCAACGTCAGATGGCCGACGATGCGGCGAAAAGCGCCAGCGGCAAGGCCGCCGACCATGCGCAACGGCGGGCCCGGTACGCGGCCGACAAACTGGCGCTCGAATGTCCGCAGTCCTAGCCCCACCCGATCGCCGCACGATGGCCGCCGGTCTGCGCCGGCTGTCGCGCTGGCTGCTGCTCGGCGAATGGCGCGCGCACCCGCTGCGCGCCATCACGGCCATCGCCGCCATCGCCGTCGGCATCGCGCTCGGCTTCGCCATCCACCTGATCAACGCCGCCGCGTTCAATGAATTCTCGTCCGCCATCAAGGGCTTGTCGGGCGTGGCCGACGTGCAGGTACGCGGCACGGAGGCGTTTTTCGACGAAACGGTTTATCCCGATCTGGCCACCCGCGACGGCGTGGCCGTGGCCTCGCCCGTGCTGGAATTCGACGCTTCCCTGCCCGGCCAGCGCAGCGCGCTCAAGATCATCGGCGTGGACGCCATGCGGGCCGCGTTCGTGACGCCGGACCTGCTGGGCGTGCCCGCCGACGACCAGCCTTACGACACGCTGGCCGACGATGCGATCTTCCTCGCGCCGGCCGCGCTGTCCTGGCTCAAGCTCGAACGCAACGGCACGCTGGCCGTGCAAAACGGCACCGACACCGTGCGCCTGCGCGTGGCCGGGCCGCTGCTGCATGCGCGCGCCGGCCAGCGCCTGGGCGTGATGGACATCGGCGCGGCCCAGTGGCGCTTCAACAAGCTGGGCCAGTTGTCGCGCATCGACTTCAAGTTGCGCGACGGGGTCGACCGCGAAGCGTTCAAGACCCGGCTGGCGCGCGATCTGGAGCGCCGCTATCCGGGCCGCTTCCGCGTGGGCCAGCCCAACGACGCTGAACAGAACAGCCGCAACGAAGGCGTGAGCCGCGCCTACCGCGTCAACCTGACCGTCCTCGCGCTGGTGGCGCTGTTCACCGGCGCCTTCCTCGTGTTCTCGACCCAGGCCTTGTCCGTGATCCGGCGCCGCAGCCAGTTCGCGCTGCTGCGCGTGCTGGGCATGGACCGCCACCGTCTGCTGCGCCAGATCCTGCTCGAAGGCCTGTGCCTGGGCGTGGTCGGTTCGGCCATCGGCATCGTGGCCGGCTATGGCATCGCGGCCGCCATGCTGCGCTTTTTCGGCGCCGACCTGGGCGCGGGCTTGTTCGCCGGCGTCCAGCCATCCGTGCATTTCACGCCGGTGGCGGCGCTGGTCTATTTCGCGCTCGGCGTGGGCGTGGCCCTGCTAGGCTGCGCGGCCCCGGCGCTGGAGGCGGCCCGCGCACGGCCTGCCGTGGCCCTCAAATCGGGCACCGAGGAAGCCACCATCGCGCGCCTGGACACCGCCTGGCCCGCCATCGCCTGCCTGGCGCTGGCCGCGCTGCTGAGCCGCGCGCCGCCCGTCTTGGAATTGCCGATCTTCGGCTATCTGTCCGTCGCGCTGCTGCTGGTCGGGACCATCGCCCTCATGCCGCGGCTGGCCGCCGCCGTGTTCCGCGCCGCGCACGCGCGCTGGAGCGCCGCCACCGCGCACCGGCCAGACGCCTCGCCCGTGGTGACGCTGACGCTGGCGCGCCTGGCCAACGCCTCCGGCCAGGCCGGGATCGCGCTCGGCGGCGTGCTGTCGAGCTTCAGCCTGATGGTGGCCATGGCGATCATGGTGGCCAGCTTCCGCGTGTCGCTCGACGACTGGCTGCAGCACCTGCTGCCGGCCGACCTGTATGTGCGCTCGGCCAGCGGCGGCGTCACGGCCGGCCTGCGGCCGCCGGAACAGGCCGCGCTGGCCGCGCTGCCCGGCGTGCAAAAGGCCGACTTCCTGCGCGCCCGCTCGTTGTCGCTGGCGGCCGAGCGTCCCAACGTGGCCCTGATGGCCCGCTACATCGATGCGACCGATCCGGGCCGCCTGCTGCCGCTGGTCGGCGCCGCCCTGCCCGCGCCGGCCGGCGTGCCGCCGGTCTGGGTATCCGAAGCGATGGTCGACCTGTATGGCATGACGCCCGGCCAGCGCATCGCCCTGCCGCTGGCCGGACAGTCGCATGCATTCTTCGTGGCCGGTGTGTGGCGCGATTACGCCCGCCCCACCGGCTCGATCCAGATGCGTTTATCCGACTACCGCGCCATCACCGGCGACATGGAAGTCAGCGATGCGGCCCTGTGGCTGACGCCGGGCACCACCACCGCGCAGACGATAGAACGGGCCAAGCGCCTGCCGTTCGGCGACCGTCTGGACTTCGGCGCGCCGTCCGACATCCGCGCCATGAGCATGCAGGTGTTCGACCGCAGCTTCGCCATCACCTATCTGCTGGAAGCGATCGCCATCGTGATCGGCCTGTTCGGCGTGGCGGCCACGTTCTCGGCCCAGACGCTGGCGCGGGCGCGCGAGTTCGGCATGCTGCGCCACGTCGGCGTCACGCGGCGGCAGGTGCTGGCCATCCTCGCCATCGAGGGCGGTTCCCTCACGGGCCTCGGCATCGTGACTGGCTTTGCGCTGGGCTGGGTCATCAGCCTGATCCTCGTATTCGTCATCAATCCGCAATCGTTCCACTGGACCATGCAACTGCACCTGCCGTGGGGCCTGCTGGCCATCGTGGCCGGCCTGCTGCTGGGCGCCGCCGCGTTGACGGCGCTACTGGCCGGGCGCCAGGCGCTGTCCGGCGGACCGATACGGGCCGTACGGGAGGATTGGTAATGCTGCAACGTCTGGCTTCCATCATCATCGCGGCGCTGCTGGCCGTGCTGTGCGCGCCGGCCCTGGCCGCGCCGCCGCACTACGCCGCCGTCACGCCGCTGGCCACGCCGCTGCCCTTCCCCGCCAGTTACGGCGCCCATCCCGGGTTCAAGACCGAATGGTGGTACGTGACCGGCTGGCTCAAGGGCGCGGACGGCAAGCCGCTCGGCTACCAGGTCACGTTCTTCCGCAGCGCCACGCCGCATGACCGCGCCAACCCGAGCCGCTTCGCACCCAAACAGATGATCATCGGCCACGCCGCCCTGTCCGATCCGGCCAACGGCAAGCTGCTGCACGACCAGCGCAGCGCGCGCGAGGGCTTCGGCCTGGCCTACGCGAAGCTGGGCGACACCGACGTCAAGCTCGATGCCTGGCGCATGGTGCGCGAGGCCGACGACAGCTACCGCATCAGCGTGGACACGACCGGCTTCACGCTGGCGCTGCGCCTGACGCCCACCCAGCCGCTGTTGTTGCAAGGCGACGGCGGCTACTCGCGCAAGGGCCCGCAGCCGGCCCAGGCCAGCTACTACTACAGCGCGCCGCAACTGGCCACCAGCGGCACCATCACCCGCCAGGGCAAGACGCTGGCCGTGACGGGGCGCAGCTGGTTCGATCACGAATGGTCGTCCCAGGTGCTCGATCCGGCCGCCTCGGGATGGGATTGGGTGGGCGCCAATCTGGACGACGGCGGCGCCCTGATGGCTTTCCAGATCAGAAGCGCCACAGGTGGTAAACTATGGGCGCACGCGACATGGCGCGACGCATCCGGTAAGATCACGGATTACGCGCCGGACCAGGTTAGTTTTACCCCGCAGCGGCGGTGGCGTTCGCCCCGCACCAATGCCGAGTATCCCGTTGCCACCCTGCTCACCACCGGTCGCACCGCATGGCAGATCGTGCCGTTGCAGGACGACCAGGAGCTGGACTCGCGGCGTTCGACCGGCGCCGTGTACTGGGAAGGCGCCGTCACGGTCAACCGCGACGGCGAGCCCGTGGGCCGCGCCTACCTGGAACTGACCGGGTATGCGGGGGCCATGAAACTTTGAATACGATGACCACTAATACTGCCAACACGATGACAAATAGCACCACCGCCAGCACACCGTCCGCCGCGGCGCCCGCAGAATCGCGTCAACTGAAGAAAGGCAGCCTGGCCGCCTTCAAGGGCCTGATACCGTTCCTGCTGCCGTACCGCCGCCAGTTCATGATGGCCGGTATCGCGCTGGTGGTGGCCGCCGCCTCCACGCTGGCCATCCCGGCCGCCTTCAAGCAGATGATCGACCTCGGTTTCGGCGGCGCGGCCGGCAGCAAGAGCATCCAGCACGTGGACCTGGTGTTCCTGGCCCTGTTCGCCGTCGCCACCGTGCTGGCGCTGGCCACGGCGGCCCGCTTCTACACCGTGTCCTGGCTGGGCGAGCGCGTCACGGCCGACATCCGCAGCGCCGTGTACAAGCACGTCGTCACGCAAAGCCCCGAATTCTTCGAAACCACGCAGACCGGCGAAGTCCTGTCGCGCATCACCACCGACACCACGCTGATCCAGGCCGTGGTGGGCACCAGCATCTCCATGGCGCTGCGTAACATGCTGCTGTTCCTGGGCGGCCTGGCGATGTTGTTCGTCACCAGCGTCAAGCTGTCGTCCATCATCATCGGCCTGCTGGTGCTGACCGTGCTGCCGATCGTGATGTTCGGCCGCCGCGTGCGCAAGCTGTCGCGCGATTCGCAGGACCGCATCGCCGACGCCTCGGCCATGGCCGGCGAGATCCTGAACGCCATGCCCACCGTGCAGGCCTTCACCCATGAGAAGGTGGAGTCCGATCGTTTCGGCGCGTCCGTCGAAGGCGCCTTCCTGACGGCCATGCGCCGCATCCGCGCGCGCGCGCTGCTGACCATGATCGCGATCGTGCTGGTGTTCGGCACCATCGTGTTCGTGCTGTGGCTGGGCGCGCACGCCGTGATCGAAGGCACGATGACGGGCGGCGACCTGGGCCAGTTCATCCTGTACGCCTCCATCGTGGCCGGTTCCATCGGCGCCCTGTCGGAAGTGATGGGTGAAGCCCAGCGCGCCGCCGGCGCCACCGAACGGCTGCTGGAACTGATGTCGGCCAAGTCGCGCATCGAATCGCCGACCCAGCCGCTGGCGCTGCCGCCGCGCGCGGCCAATGGCGCCGCGCTGGCGCTGCAGAACGTGACGTTCAACTATCCTTCGCGCCCCGACACCCAGGCACTGGAACAGCTGTCGCTCGACATCAAACCCGGTGAAACGTTGGCCGTGGTCGGCCCGTCCGGCGCCGGCAAGACCACCTTGTTCCAGTTGTTCCTGCGCTTCTACGATCCGCAGCAAGGCACCATCAAGCTCGATGGCGTGGACATCACCCGCCTCGACCTGCACACGCTGCGCGACGCGATCGGCATCGTGCCGCAGGATACGGTGATCTTCTCGGCCAACGCGATGGAGAACATCCGCTACGGCCGCGCCGGCGCCACCGACGCGGAAGTGATCCAGGCCGCCAAGCTGGCCGCCGCCCACGAGTTCATCGAGCGCCTGCCGGAAGGCTACCAGTCGTTCCTCGGCGAGCGCGGCGTGCGCCTGTCCGGCGGTCAGCGCCAGCGCATCGCCATCGCCCGCGCGCTGCTGAAAAACCCGCCGCTGCTGCTGCTGGACGAAGCGACCAGCGCGCTGGACGCGGAATCGGAGCGCCTGGTGCAGTCGGCGCTGGAGGCGGCGATGGTGGGCCGCACCACCGTCATCATCGCCCACCGCCTGGCCACCGTGCAGCGCGCCGACCGCATTATCGTCATGGAAGACGGCAAGATCGTCGAAACCGGCACCCATGCTTCGCTGGTGGCGCTGGGCGGCGTGTATGCCAATCTGGCGGCCCTGCAGTTCCACAACGTCCACGTGGTCCACTAACGGGGGCCGGACGTGACCGACGCGGAGCTGCGCCAGCAATGCCACACCGTCCTGCCGGGCCACCGGCAGCCCACGCCGGCCGAGACCTTCGCCGCCATGGCGGCATGGTGCGAAGCGAACGGCGTGGCGCACGACACCTATGGCGACGGCGCGCTGCTGCAGCAGTTCGAAGCGAAAGTGGCGGCGCTGCTGGGCAAGGAGGCCGCCGTGTTCTGCATCACCGGCACCATGGCCCAGGCCACGGCGCTGCGGCTGGCCTGCGCGGAACGCGGCAGCCGGCTGGTGGCGCTGCATCCCACGGCCCATATCCTGCGCCATGAGCGGGGCAACCATCAACTGTTCGACCACTTCCACGTGCTCCAGATCGGCGACCAGCATCGCCCGTGGACGCTGGAGGAACTGCAAGCGATCCCGGACCGCCTGGGCGCGGCCGCGGTGGAACTGCCGGCCCGCGAGATCGGCGGCCAATGCCCGAACTGGGAGGAACTGGACGCCATCAAGCGCCACTGCGCCGACCAGGGCATCCACCTGCATATGGATGGCGCGCGGCTGTGGGAAACGGCCGCCGCCTACGGCCGGTCCGTGGCCGACATCGCGGCCGGTTTCGACAGCGTCTACGTTTCGCTGTACAAAGGCATAGGCGGCCTCGGTGGCGCCCTGCTGGCCGGCAGCCATGCCTTCGTCGCCAAGGCGGCCGAGTGGTATCGCCGCCAGGGCGGCAATATCGTGCACCGCTCGCCGTACGTGGTGGCGGCGGCCATGCAGTTCGACGAACGACTGGCCGCCATGCCGGATTATTTCCGTCGCACGCTATGGCTGTACGAGGCCTTGCGCGCGCACCCGCACATGATGGTCAATCCGGCCCGTCCGCATGCGAACATGCTGCATCTGCACCTTCCGGTGAGCCGGGAACGCGCCGTGGACATCCGCAACGACATCGCGGCACGGCACGGCGTCTGGCTGTTCAACCGCGCCAGCCACGGCGCGCTGCCGGAGCACAGCGTGGTCGAACTGTACGTGGGCGACAACCTGCTGGCATTGTCCGACGAGCGCGTGCGCGAGATCCTGGCCCTGTGGGCCGCCGCCTTGCTCAACTGATCCGGCGGCGACTTCGGCGGTCTCCCGCTCTGCGTCGCCGCAAACCAGGGCCAGACCCTGGAGTCGGAACCTATAACTCATTTTTCAGTACACCATGACATTCGCATCCCTCGGCCTGATCGACCCATTACTGCGCACGCTGGAAGCGCTGGCCTACCATCAACCCACGCCGGTCCAGAAGCAGGCGATTCCGGCCGTGTTGGCCGGCCGCGACCTGATGGCCGCCGCCCAGACCGGCACCGGCAAGACGGCCGGCTTCGCGCTGCCCATCCTGCATCGCCTGACCATGGACGGCATGGTGGCGCCACAGTCCGTGCGCTGCCTGGTGCTGGTGCCCACGCGCGAACTGGCCGAACAGGTGTACGACAGCTTCCGCACCTACGGCCGCAACCTGCCGCTGCGTTATTTCGTGGCGTATGGCGGCGTGCCGATCGAGCCGCAGGTGAACAAGCTGCGCAAGGGGCTGGACGTGCTGGTGGCCACGCCGGGCCGCCTGCTGGACCTGCTGCGCCAGGAGGCGATCCGGTTCGAGTCGCTGCAAACGCTGGTGCTGGACGAGGCCGACCGCATGCTGGACCTGGGCTTCTCGCACGACCTGGACCTGCTGTTGATGGCCATGCCCAAACCGCGCCAGACTTTGCTGTTCTCGGCCACGTTCTCGGATGCGATCCGCGCCATGGTCAAGGGCCTGCTGAACGATCCGGTGGAGATCCAGGTCAGTCCGCGCAACACGGCCACCAGGACCGTCAAGCAGTGGCTGATCCCGACCGACAAAAAACGCAAGCCGGAACTGTTCCTGCATCTGATGAAGAAGCTGCGCTGGGGCCAGGTGCTGGTGTTCGTCAAGACACGCAAGGGTGTCGAACAGCTGGTGCAGTTGCTGCTGCAGGAAGGCATCGCGGCTGACGCCATCCACGGCGACAAGCCGCAGCCGGCCCGCCTGCGGGCGCTGGACCGCTTCAAGACGGCGCAGGTGCAGGTGCTGGTGGCGACCGACGTGGCCGCGCGCGGCCTCGATATCGAGGCGCTGCCGCAGGTGGTCAACTTCGACCTGCCGACAGTGGCGGAGGATTATGTGCACCGCATCGGCCGCACCGGCCGGGCCGGCGCCACGGGCGAGGCCGTGTCGCTGGTCTGCGCCGACGAGGTGGACCTGCTGGCCGCCATCGAAAAGCTGACCGGCCAGGTGATCGCGCGCGAGGAGGAACCGGGCTTCGAGGCCGACCACCGGGTGCCGGCCACCGGCGCGGCCGGCGTGGCGTCAAAACCTGCCCCCGCTCCCGGCAAGAAGAAACGGCCTTTCACCGGGCCTGCGGGCGGCAAGGCTGCGCTGGCAGCCGGCGGCGGGCAGCGTGCGGCCGCACCGGCCGCGTCGCGCAAGCCCGCCGGTCCCAAGACGAGTCCTGTTGGCGCCAGCGCGCCGCGCGGCGCCGTCATCGTGGCCGGTGGACGTGGCGCCAAATCGCTGGCGCGCAGCGCCGCCAAGGCAGCGGCCGGCGGCGCGGCGGGCGGCCAGCGCAAGGCCAAAGCGGGCGGCCGTGGCCCGTCGCGCTGATCCCGCTTCGGAATTAATACCGGCGGCGGGCCTGCTACAATAACCGCCTTTTTCGGGCCGCGCGCCCCCCGCTTCACGTTGGAGAAATGCATGCAGCAATACCAGGACTTGATCAAGACGGTACTCGACACCGGCAGCTGGCAGGACAACCGCACCGGCATCCGCACGCTCAGCGTGCCGGGCGCCATGATGCGCTTCGATCTGCTCAACGACGGGTTCCCGGCCGTGACGACCAAGAAGCTGGCCTTCAAGTCCGTGGTGGGCGAGTTGTGCGCCTTCCTGCGCGCCTCGCGCAGCGCCGCCGACTTCCGCGCGCTGGGCTGCAAAGTGTGGGACCAGAACGCCAACGAGAACCAGCAGTGGCTGGACAACCCCTACCGCATGGGCGAGGATGACCTCGGCCCCGTTTACGGCGTGCAGTGGCGCGGCTGGCCCGGCTACAAGCTGATCGCCGCCGACCAGACGGCGCAGATCGAGGACGCGCAGCGCAACGGTTTCCGCCTGATCGCGCCGCTGCAGGACGAAGGCGTGGACAAGGTCCTGCTGTACAAGGCCATCGACCAGTTGCGCGAATGCCTGGACACCATCGTCAACAATCCGGGCAGCCGCCGCATCCTGTTCCACGGCTGGAACCCGGCCGACCTGGACGCCGTTGCGCTGCCGGCCTGCCACCTGCTGTACCAGTTCATCCCCAACGCCGCCACGCGTGAAGTCTCGCTGTGCCTGTACGTGCGCAGCAACGACATCGGCCTGGGCACGCCGTTCAATCTGGCCGAGGGCGCGGCCCTGCTGCACCTGGTGGGACGCCTGACCGGCTACACGCCGCGCTGGTTCACCTACTTCGTGGGCGACGCGCACATCTACGAAAACCATCTGGACATGGTCAGGGAGCAGCTCACGCGCGCGCCCTTCCCCGCGCCCCGGCTGGTGATCTCGGACCGCGTGCCGGCCTACGCCGAGACGGGCAAGTACCAGCCCGAATGGCTGGAGCTGATCGAGCCGTCCGACTTCTCGCTGGAAGGCTACCAGCACCACGCGCCCATCACAGCGCCCATGGCGGTCTGAAACACCGTGCTCCGGCTGGACTTCATCCCCGGCACCATGTGCGACGCGCGCATGTGGTCGGGCCTGACGCCGCTGCTGGGCGACGATGTCGACTGCCGGTTCGTGCCGCTGCAGGATGCGCACGACCGCGACGCCATGCGCCACGCCATCGCCGCCCACAGCGCGCCGCGCGCCAATCTGGTGGCGTTCTCGTTGGGCGGCTATCTGGCGCTCGAACACGCGCTGGCCCATCCCGAGCGCGTCAACTCGCTGGTGTTGATCGCCGCCTCGGCCAAGGGGCTGGAGGCGGACGAGATCGCGCGCCGCCAGCGCACCATCAAAGTACTGAGCAACCACGCCTATGCCGGCATGTCGGCCGCCCAGCTGCGTGAATTCGTCCATCCAGCCAACATGGGCAATCAGGCCATCGTCGGCGTGATCCAGCGGATGGCGCTGGAGCTGGGCAAGGCGCTGCTGCTCGCGCAGTTCGCCGCGTCGACCGAACGCGCCGATCTGCTGGACCGGCTGTCCGAACTGCGCTGCCCAGTGCTGCTGGTCGGCTCCGAGGACGACCACAAGGTCGATCCGGCCGATCTGCGCGCCATGCACGCGCGCTGCCCGACCAGCCACCTGATCATGTTGCGCGACTGCGGCCACATGATTCCGCTGGAAGCGCCGCGCGCGCTGGCCACGACACTACGCGAGTTTCACGGCATCAACTAATTACCCCGCTGTTTTCGTATAAGCTTATGCATCGATCGTTCGTCTAAATCGAATGATACGTCCATAACTTATCAATAGACACAACAATACCCACCCCTGATAATCCGTTACACAAATAATGTAATAACGGAGGACAGCGGTGATGAAAAAGGTAATAACAAACACGCAAGCTCTCCTGCCCGGCCTGCTCCTGTGCGGCGCCGTCACGGTCGCCGCCCACGGGCTGGAACTGCTCGAAGTACGGCTGTTTGGCCGGGCGTGGCTGGAAAGCCTGGTGCTGGCCATCGTGCTCGGCACCATCATCTGCACGGCGCGCGGCCTCGGGCCACGCTACCAGGCCGGCGTCAAATTCAGCGCCAAGACCCTGCTCGAAGTGGCCGTGGTGCTGCTGGGCGCCTCCGTCAGCGCGGGCGCCATCCTGGAACACGGGGCGTCGATGCTGATCGGGATCGCCGTGGTGGTGGCCGTCACCATCACCGGCAGCTACGGCATCGGCCGCGCCAGCGGCCTGCCGGGCAAGATGGCGCTGCTAATCGCCTGCGGCAATTCCATCTGCGGTAATTCGGCCATCGCCGCCGTGGCCCCCGTCATCAACGCCGATGGCAAGGACGTGGCGGCATCGATCGCCTTCACGGCCGTGCTGGGCGTGGTGGTGGTGCTGGCCCTGCCCCTGCTGGTGCCGCTGCTGCACCTGTCGGAAGTGCAGTACGGCGTGTTCGCCGGCATGACCGTGTACGCCGTGCCGCAGGTGCTGGCGGCCACCGCCACCGTGTCCCAGACCAGCGTCCATATCGGCACGCTGGTCAAACTGGTGCGGGTGCTGATGCTGGGCCCCGTGGTGCTGACCCTGTCGCTGCTGGGTCGCGACGACAAGGGACGGCGTCCGCCGCTGTCGCAAATGGTGCCGTGGTTTATCGTCGGCTTCCTGGTGATGATGGGATTGCGCTCGGCCGCCGTCCTGTCGGCACCCGTGCTGGATGTCGCCCACGAAGGGGCCGGCTATCTGACCGTCATGTCGATGGCCGCGCTGGGCCTGGGCGTGGATGCGCGCGCCGTGCTGCGGGCCGGTGGCCGCGTCACCAGCGTGGTCGTGCTGTCGCTGGTCGTGCTCGGCGTGTTCAGCGCCACCCTGATCCAGTTGCTGCACATCGCCTGACGTGGCGCCGGCGACCGCGGCCTTGGCTGCGATCGCGGCAACTCAGGCGATCAACGCCTCCAGCGCCAGCGACGCCTTGTTCCGGTAGCGCGCCTGATGCCGCAGCAGGCGGAACGCGCGGGCCGGCAGCGCGAAATCGACCTTGCGCAGCAAGCCCGCCTGCAGATAGGCGGCCGCCACCCGTTCGGAAACGACGGTGGCGAAGCCGCCGTACATGGCGGCCGCGCACACGGCCTCGTTGGACGGCAGCGTCAACGCCACGTCGAGCCGCTCGCCATCCATGCCGAGCGCACCCAGCATGCCCTCGAACGCGGAGCGCGTGCCCGAACCGTGCTCGCGCAGCACCCAGCGCTCCGTCAACAATTCCTCGCCCGTCACGGCGACTTGCCCGTCCCACCGATGGCCGGGCGCCACCAGCACGGCGATGCGGTCCTCGGCCACCACCTGCACCGACAACTCCGCCTCGTCGATCTCGCCTTCGACAAAACCGAGGTCGGCCCCGCCTTCCACCACGGCGCGCGCCACGCTTTGCGTGTTACCGATGGTGAGCGTGAGTTCGATCTGCGGATAGTGCTGGCGGAACCGCACCAGCAGCGCTGGCAGCCAGTAGCTGGCGATGGTCTGGCTGGCGTGGATGCGCAGCGCGCCCCGTTTCAGCCCGCCCAGTTCGGCCAAGGTCAGCTCGGCGTTGCGGGCCATGGCCAAGGTGGCCTGCGCCTCGGCCAGGAAGATGCGGCCCGCCTCGCTCAGTTCGATGCGCCGGCCAACCCGGTTGAACAAGGGCGTGCCGTAGCGGTCCTCCAGCGCGCGGATGGCGGCGCTGACGGCCGACGGCGTGAGCGCCAGCGCGCTGGCCGCTTGCGTCAAGTGTTCGCGCTCGGCGACGGCGATGAAAATCCGTAATTGGTCTAACGTCATGGGTGGCAGGGGCGGTGACAAGGTCTGGGCTGGCCGGCAAGGCGCGGCAAGCCCAGATTGTATCGCCTGCGGTGGGACTGACGCAAAAACGGAGGCTGCGGCCCGCGGCCTCCGTCCGGTCAGACGATGTTGATTACGCCGCGTCGTTGCGGCGACGGCTGCGGTAGGCGATCAGGATGGCGCCGGCGACCAGCATGCCATAGGTGGCAGGCTCGGGCACTGCCGACGTGATCACGGTGCCGCTGTAGCTGGTCGGTGCGTTGGACAGGATCTGGCCCGTGACCAGCAGGTAGTAGTTGTCGGGCACCAGATGGCTGCTCACCAGCGTCCACAGATCAACCTTGCCATCGAGCACCTGGTTGCCGCCCAAGGACAGGCCGCCGGAGTTGAACAGGGAGAAGCCCGTGATCTTGATGCCGTCCGTCTGCGCTGGGCTGATGGCCGACACTTGCGCCACCAGGTTGCCAGCGCCGCTGGTGGTGAAGTTGTAGCGGTCGCTGAAGGTGTTGCCGTCATTGCCCATATCGAACACGTGCCCGAAGAAGTTGGCACCCGCGCCCAGCGTGAGCATCTGGGCTGGCTGGCTGACATCGGCGGCTGCGGCGGTGCCACCCACCAAGGCAGCGCCGGCCAGCGCGATGGCGGTGAGCGCCGATTTAAGTTTGGTCATAATTCCTCCATGTAGAGCGGGGCGCAAAGGCCCCGTTGATTGATCACATACTGCCTTTTGATCTTATCATGGCAAAAATGACAGCATTAATCGTGCGACACTCTTTCAATTCATGCAGGAAATGTTTTCAGAAATAAATTCCACAGGCGGCGCGCAGCGGTTTTGCGGCCTCCGCCCTATGAGGATGGGCCGGATGTGGCTTGCAACGCAGGTGTTTCGGCAGGCCGCGTAGGAGACTTCCTACGAAAAGACGGGAAAAATGCAAGAGTCCGCGTGCCAGGCTTGCTTTGCCGGTGTTGCTACGCCGAAGCGGCGTCGCGGCGCAGGCGCGCGACGATGGCGCGCACTTCCTCCCGCAGGCCCGGCCGCGCCGCCAGACAGGCGGCGCGCTCGCGGGCGATGCGCGCGCGGTTCGCCGCCAGCGTGGCCGTGTCGAGCACCATGCCCAAGCCATCATAGCCTTCGCCGGTGGCCAGCGCATGCAGCATCGCATCGCCGAGCGCCTTTTTGAAGTGGCCGCCCTCCCAATACCACTGCGTTGCGGCGGACGAGCCGCTGGCCGGTATCGCCTCGCACTGGCGCGCGCCGAATCCACTGAAATCGGCCAGCAGGATGTGCGCGCCGGGATGACGCGCGCGCGCGGCCCGCACCTCCTCCGCCACGATCGCCTTCCACGCCTCGAACCACGGCCACAGCCCGGTTTCCTCGAACAGCAGCAGCACCTGGGCGTGGTAGGGATAGATGACCAACTTGATGTCGGCGCCCGCGTCGGCCAGCATGTCGAGTATGCGGCGCGTATCGCGCCGGGCCCGCTCCGCGTTGAACCCCGTGCGCGCCTTGCGCAGGTAGGTGGCCGCGTTCTCCTCGGCGCGCCGCTGGAAGATCAGGTGATAGCCATCGACCCGGGCGTAGGCCAGGTATTCGCGCAGCGGGTTGAAGCCGCGCGGGCTCATGGATTCGGCGTAGTCGTCATGCTGGATGCGCAGCGTGCGCAGGCTGTCCTTGAGCGATGCGAACGAGTACAGCGTGTCGAAGCGCCAGAACGCGCGGTCGGCGGGAACCTCGGGCGCCACCGCGCGCGCGGGACGGGGCGCATCGGCGTAATTGAGGAACTCCATGCCGACGATGGCGCCGGCCGGCTTCACGCCATGCGCGCGCAGAGTGGCGATCTGGCTGATCACGGTGTCCATCACGGAACCGGCGATGGCCAGGTTATAGGCGTCGCCCCAGGTGTCGGGGTCGAATCCGATCTCGGCGCGCGAATTGCCGAAGATGTAATTGGCGGCGCCGGAACGCAGCGCGATGCTGGCCTTGATCTCCTCCTGATAGCGCGTGAGCGACGGCTTGACCGCGTTCAGCCCGGCGCGGTTGACGGCGCCATACACGCCGTAGGGATCGACCACGTACACGAAGGCCGCGCAGGCGGCGCTGCCCATGGCCAGCACCGACAGGACGGTGCGCAGGAAGGTGCGGGCGTGGGCGTCCATCAGAACTGGAAATAGAGGAAGTCGCTGGGACGGTTGAGCGACAGCAGATCGAGCAAGGCGATCACCCCGATCGCCACGCCCCACGCGCGCGTGGGCGCCCACGCCAGCCATGGCGCGCGGTGCCGGCCACAGTCCAGCGCGGGCGCGAAGCGGGCCATGATCTGCTGCGTGTTCGGGCACAGAAACACGATGGCCGCCGCCGCGCCAACGGCGCTCCAGGTGTCGATGAACTGGCTGCCGCCGCCACCGTAGAACGTCACGCCCATGCGCTGCGCCAGCGGCAGCAGGCCGCCAAGCCGGCTGGCGAAGGCGTCCGGCAAGGCCATGCCGTTGGCGCCGCTCATCCCGCCCACGTAGGCCAGGGCCGTGTGCAGGTCGGCGGCGCGGAAGAACACCCACGCGTAGCACACGGCGATGAAAGTGAGCGCCGTCGCGGCACGCCGTCCCAGCGGCGGGCGCAGCGCGGCCCAGGCGTGGTGCACGCCCAGATACACGCCATGCAAGCCGCCCCAGATGACGAAATTCCAGCCGGCGCCGTGCCACAGTCCGCCGAGCAGCATGGTGACCATGAGGTTGACGTAGCGCCGCGCCTTGCCATGGCGGTTGCCGCCGATCCGGACGTACAGGTAATCGCGCAGGAAGCGCGACAGCGTCATGTGCCAACGGCGCCAGAATTCGCTGATGTCGGCCGCCTGGTATGGCGACGCGAAGTTGAGCGGCAGGCGCACGCCGAACAGGCGGGATAGCCCGATCGCCATGTCCGAGTAGCCGGAAAAATCGAAGTAGAGCTGGAAGGCGTAGGCCAGCACACCGCCCCACGCGAGCAGCAGCGACGGGCTGCCGCCCTGGTTGAACACCGCATTCGCGTACGGCGCGATGTTATCGGCGATCAGCACCTTCTTCGCCAGTCCGGCGAAGAAGATGGTCGCGCCCACGGCGAAGTCGAGCGCATGCGGGCGGTAGGTGGCCCGGTCCGCGAACTGCGGCATCATCTCCTTGTGGTGCAGCACGGGGCCGGCCACCAGGTGCGGAAAGTAGGTCACGAATAGCAGGTAGTGGGCAAAGCGGCTCTCGCTGGCCTTGCCCTCGCAGGTATCGACGAGGTAGGCGATCTGGGTGAAGGTGAAGAACGAGATCCCGATCGGCAGCACGATGTCCGGCGCCGGCAGGTGCGCGGTGGCGGCGAGCAATCCCGCATATTTGAACCAGCCGAGGGCGAGCAGATTGGCCGCCACGCCCGCCGCCAGCCAGTGCCGGCCCGGCCTGCGCCGCAGCCGGGCGCCTAGCCGGTAATTCAATACGACGGAGATCAGCAGCAAGGGCAGGAAGCGCGGATTCCAGTAGCCATAAAAGAACAGCGAGGCGGCGGCCAGCCACCATGCGGCGGCCACCGGGGAACGGCGCCCCAGCAGAAAGAAGCCGGCCAGCACGACCGGCAGGTACAGCAGCAGGAATGGGTGGGAATTGAACAACATGGCCGGCGCGTCCACGGAAATGCCCATCGTATGACGGGCCGCGCGCGCCGGCTTTACGCCAGATCATGCTGTCCGGCCGGGTCAGAACGCTTCCCAGTCGTCATTTCCCCTGGCGCTGTTCGCCACCGCCTTCGGCCGCACAGGCGCGGCCGCCGGCCTGTCCCCGGCCACGCGCGGGGCGGCCGGCTTGAACGGCTTAAGCGGCGCGGGGCGGGCCGCCGGCGACGGTTGCGGCGCGGCGGCGCGGCCAGGGGCCATGCCATCGAGCCTGAACACGCTCACCACCTGGGCCAGCGACGCGGCCTGCTCCTGCAACGAGGTGGCGGCCGCCGACGCCTGCTACACCAGCGCCACGTTCCGCTGGGTGATGGCGTCCATCTGGCCGATGTCGGCGTTGATCTGGTCCAGGCCCGCCGTCTGCTCCTGGCTGGCCTGCGTGATCTCGCCCATGATGTCGGCCACGCGCTGGATGCTGGTCACCACTTCCTGCATCGTGGCCCCGGCCTCGTCCACCAGCCGCGCGCCGGTGCCCACCTTCTCCACGGAGTCGCCGATCAACTCCTTGATTTCCTTGGCCGCGCCGGCGCTGCGCTGCGCCAGGTTGCGCACCTCGGACGCCACCACGGCGAAGCCGCGCCCCTGCTCCCCGGCGCGCGCCGCTTCCACGGCCGCGTTCAGGGCCAGGATATTGGTTTGGAAGGCAATGCCATCGATCACGCCGATGATGTCGACGATCTTGCGGGACGACTCGTTGATCGACCCCATGGTCTGCACCACCTCGCCCACCACCGTGCCGCCCTTGACGGCCACCTCCGAGGCCGACTGCGCCAGCTGGTTGGCCTGGCGCGCGTTGTCGGCGTTCTGGCGCACGGTGCCCGTCAGTTGCGCCATCGCGTGCGCGGTGCGGTCGAGCGAACCGGCTTGCTCGCCGGTGCGGTCCGACAGGTCCATATTGCCGGCCGCGATCTGGTCCGATGCGCTGGCGATGGTGTCCGTGCTGCCGCGCACTTCGCGCACGATGCCGGCCAGGTTGCCCTTCATCCGGTCCAGCGCCGTCAGCAGCGCGCCGATTTCGTTGTCGCTGCGCGCTTCGATGCGGCCCGTGAGGTCGCCGCCGGCCACGCGCGTGGCGATCGTCATGGCCTGCTCCAGCGGCGCGGAAATGGCGCGCAGCAGCGCAGCGCCCACGACCGCCCCCACCACCAGCCCAATGGCCAGCACCGCCACCATGGTCCCGGTGGTGGCCGCGAGGCTGGCGCCGACGGCCGCCTCGTTGGCCCTGGCCTTGGACGCGGCCAGATCGGTCAGGGCCTTGAGCGCCTCGTCGCCCTTGCGGTAGGACGGGTTGATCTGCTTGATGAGGATGGATTCGGCCTCGTCCCACTGGCCGCCCTTAATGGCCGCGCCGGCCGCCTTGATGGCCTCCAGGCCCAGGCCCGCGCTGTCGGCATACCACTGCCCGGCGAGGCGCTTCTCCTCCGGCGAGTTGATGCCGGCCAGGTAACCGTCCCAGCGCTTGGCCGTGCGGGCCGTGAAGGTGGCGATCAGGTCGAAGTGCACGGTCAACGGGTGGTCGTGCAGCTTGGCCCAGCCCAGCTCCGGATTGTGCTGCAACGCTTGCAGGATCTGGCTGCGGCTCTGCTCCATGTCGAGCCGCATCGCGTTCAATTCAGTGCTATTCTGCTGGTCGCGCAGGGTCACCTGCTGGACCAGGCCCACGGAATGGCCGGCGCCGTAGATGCCCATCAGGCCGTTGGCCAGCATGAGCGCCAGCAGCACGGCCAGCGCGCCGATCACCAGCGTTCTGATTTTTAAATTCGTCAACATTTCCGCACCCCCTCAGTATTGTTTCTGATTGCCACGCCGTTTCCCGGTTTTGTTAAATCCCCATCCACGTGTCGCTAACAATTTCCTCGTACAATACGCAAAAAATCATCGTTGAAACTCACACATTTTCACTCTGGAATGATTGATTTAAGTATCACATCGCAAGCGACCGTGACGTTCCCCGGCGCAGGCCGAATTCACCGATAATGGACCTATTTCGCACCACCACATGAGCCAACTGAACATCATCGTCGCCATGGACGCCCAGCGCGGCATCGGCATCGCCAACACCCTGCCCTGGCGCCTGCCGGAAGACCTGGCCCATTTCAAGCGCCTCACGACCGGCCATCCCATCCTGATGGGACGCAAGACGTTCGAATCCATCGGCCGCCCGCTGCCGGGCCGGCGCAACATCGTCATCACCCGCAACGGCGACTGGCGCCACGACGGCGTGGAGACGGCCGCCTCGCTGGACGCGGCCATTGCCTTGGTGCAAGACGTGCCGGCTTACATCATAGGCGGCGCCGAGATTTACGGACAGGCGCTGGCACTGGCCGATCAGCTTGATCTGACCTGCATCAACCAAACCTTCTCCTGCGACGCCTTTTTCCCCGCCATCGCCGCCGATGCGTGGGTCGAGACGGCGCGCGAGGCGCATGTCTCGGCCGCCGGCCTCGAATACGCCTTCGTCACGCTGCGCCGCCGCGCCGCGCCATAACGCCCCCCATCAGCGCCATCTTATTTAGAGGAACCCTTCAAACCATGTCTGGACACGGATTTCACGTACACGGCCCGCACGACCACGCGGTGGAGCATGCGGCCCACGGCAGCGACAGCTTTTCCAACAACATCGCCGTCATGACGGCCATCCTGGCCACCGTGGGCGCCATGTTCGGCTACCAGGGCGGCGCCACCCAGAACGACGCGGCCCTGTTCAAGAACAACGCCGCCATCGACAAGACCCAGGCCGCCAACAGCTGGAACTACTACCAGGCCAAGTCCAACAAGCAGAACCTGGCCGAACTGGCCATGACCCTGCCCGGCGTGGACGTGGAGCGCTACAAGACGGAAGTGGCACGCTACAAGGCGGAAAAGGAAGACATCAAGAAGGACGCCGAAAAGTGGGAGGCATCGTCCACCGAATGGAACCACAAGTCCGATGAGGCCATGCATGCCCACCACCAGTGGGCGCTGGCCACCACGGCCGAGCAGATCGCCATTTCGCTGGCGGCCATCACCTTGTTGACAAGGAAAAAATGGCTGCAGGCGGCCGCCTACGGCGTGGCCGGCGTCGGCATCGCGCTGGGCGCGTTCGCGTGGCTGCACGTGGACCCGCTGGGCGCCCTGCTGCTCAAGCTGGGCGGCGGCGCCGCCGGCCACTGACGGGGATGGGCCCATCGCGGAAAAAGGCGCTAATTTTTTCACCACGGCGCCCCCATTTCTGCGAGAATCCCGTTCTTAATTTTTTTATGCGCGCCGAACCACCGCGACGCGCGCCCAGCCCGCCCCTGTACAACAGTCAGGGGCGGTCTTCTTTTCTGGAGACAGCATGAAATTTCGTTTCCCCATCGTCATCATTGACGAGGATTTCCGTTCTGAGAACACGTCCGGCCTCGGTATTCGCGCCCTGGCCGCCGCGATGGAAAAAGAAGGCATGGAAGTGCTGGGCGTGACCAGCTACGGCGACCTGTCGCAGTTCGCGCAGCAGCAATCGCGCGCCTCGGCCTTCGTGCTGTCGATCGACGACGAGGAATTCGGCGGCGGTTCGGTCGAGGAAACCGACCACGCGCTCAAATCGCTGCGCGCCTTCGTCGAGGAAATCCGCTACAAGAACGCCGACATCCCGATCTACCTGTACGGCGAGACGCGCACCTCGCGCCACATCCCCAACGACATCCTGCGCGAGCTGCACGGCTTCATCCACATGTTCGAGGACACGCCCGAATTCGTGGCGCGCCACATCATCCGCGAGGCCAAGTCCTACCTGGACGGCCTGTCGCCGCCGTTCTTCCGCGCCCTGGTGCACTACGCCAACGACGGTTCCTACTCGTGGCACTGCCCCGGCCACTCGGGCGGCGTGGCGTTCCTGAAGTCGCCCATCGGCCAGATGTTCCACCAGTTCTTCGGCGAGAACATGCTGCGCGCCGACGTCTGCAACGCGGTGGAGGAACTGGGCCAGCTGCTCGACCACACGGGCCCCGTGGCCGCGTCCGAGCGCAACGCGGCGCGCATCTTCAACGCCGACCACTGCTACTTCGTCACCAACGGCACCTCGACCTCGAACAAGATGGTGTGGCACTCGACCGTCGCCCCCGGCGACATCGTGGTGGTGGACCGCAACTGCCACAAGTCCATCCTGCACTCGATCATCATGTGCGGCGCGATCCCCGTGTTCCTGATGCCGACCCGCAACCACCTGGGCATCATCGGCCCGATTCCGCTGGAGGAATTCACGCCCGAGAGCATCGCCCGCAAGATCGAGGCGAACCCGTTCGCGCGCGAGGCGGCCAACAAGAAGCCGCGCATCCTCACCATCACCCAGTCCACCTACGACGGCGTGATCTACAACGTGGAGACGCTGCGCGAAATGTTGGACGGTAAGATCGACACGCTGCACTTCGACGAGGCATGGCTGCCGCACGCCACCTTCCACGACTTCTACAAGAACATGCACGCCATCGGCAAGGACCGTCCGCGCGCCAAGGAGTCGATGATCTTCTCGACCCAGTCCACGCACAAGCTGCTGGCCGGCCTGTCGCAGGCCTCGCAGGTGCTGGTGCGCGAATCGGAGTCCGTCAAGCTGGACCAGGATGCCTTCAACGAGGCCTACCTGATGCATACCTCGACCTCGCCGCAGTATTCCATCATCGCATCGTGCGACGTGGCCGCGGCCATGATGGAGGCGCCGGGCGGCACCGCGCTGGTGGAGGAATCGATCATCGAGGCGCTGGACTTCCGCCGCGCCATGAAGAAGATCGACGAGGAATGGGGCAAGGACTGGTGGTTCAAGGTCTGGGGTCCGGACCACTTCGCCGAGGACGGCATCGGCTCGCGCGACGACTGGATCATCCGCGCCGGCGACACCTGGCACGGTTTCGGCGACCTGGCGCCGGGCTTCAACATGCTCGACCCGATCAAGGCCACCATCGTCAACCCCGGCCTGGCGCTGGACGGCACATTCGCCGAGACCGGCATCCCGGCCTCCATCGTGACCAAGTACCTGGCCGAGCATGGCGTGATCATCGAGAAGTGCGGCCTGTACTCGTTCTTCATCATGTTCACCATCGGCATCACCAAGGGCCGCTGGAACACGCTGCTGACGGCGCTGCAGCAGTTCAAGGACGACTACGACAAGAACCAGCCGATGTGGCGCATCCTGCCCGAGTTCGCGGCCGCCAACCCGGTCTACGAGAAATTGGGCCTGCGCGACCTGTGCCAGCAGATCCACAACTTCTACAAGGCCTACGACGTGGCGCGCCTGACGACGGAGATGTATCTGTCGGACATGATCCCGGCCATGAAGCCGTCGGACGCCTTCGCCAAGATGGCGCACCGCGAGATCGAGCGCGTGGCGATCGACGAGCTGGAAGGCCGCATCACGTCCATCCTGCTGACGCCCTACCCGCCGGGCATCCCGCTGCTGATTCCGGGCGAGCGCTTCAACAAGACCATCGTCGACTACCTGCGCTTCGCCCGCGACTTCAACGAGCGCTTCCCCGGCTTCGAGACGGACGTGCACGGGCTGGTCAAGCGCGAGGTGGATGGCAAGCGCGGCTATTTCGTCGACTGCGTCAAACAGTAAGCCGGCCACGCCCGTCCAATCGGGGATGCACCACGCTATCCAAGGCGTGAAGCATCCCCGATTTTTTTTGCGTGCGCACCCGCCGCGCACGATACGCACAGCGCAAACGTGCGCATGGTTGCGCAATCTATAATGCACCACGGTCCCGGGCATCGGCCCCTGCCCCTGTGGTGCAGGCGCCACAGGGGCCCGCGTCCTGGGTACCGCTGGCTGCGATCACATGAATCCGACACCACCCGCCGTCTGCCTGCATGCCGCCACGCCTGCCTTGTCCGGGCGGGCCGCGTTGCTGGCACAGCGATGGGCGCGGCAAGGGATCGCCATCCACGCAGGCGAAAAGGATGAGTCCGCCTGCCGGGTCGTGTTGCTGGACGACGCGGAGCCCGCGCAGCTGGCGGCGCTCGCGCCACGGCACGAGAACAGCGATGTCTTCGCCCTGCTGTGCCGCGCTGAAGCGCCGCCCGCCGCCCTATGCTGGAATGTACTCTCTGCCGGGGCCGCCGATGTGCTGTGGTGGCCATGCGACGACGCCGATCCGGCGCCGCTGCTGGCCCGCATCGAACGCCGGCGCGCGGTGGCCCGGCTGGCGGAATCGGACGCCGTGCGCCGGACACTGGTGGGGCGCAGCGCTGTCTGGCGCGCCCTCGTTGATGAGGTGGTGGAGGTGGCCGCGTTCAGCACATCGTCGGTCCTGATCACGGGCGAGACGGGCACCGGCAAGGACCTGATCGCCCAAGCCATCCACCAGCTCAGCGGTAGCGCGGGCGAGCTGACCGTACTCGATTGCACCACGCTATCGCCCGAACTGGCCGGCAGCGAATTGTTCGGCCATGAACGGGGCGCCTACACGGGCGCGGTGGGCGCGCGCGATGGCGCGTTCGCGCAGGCCGACCAGGGCGTGCTGTTTCTGGACGAGATAGGCGAACTGCCGCTGCCGCTGCAAGCCCAGTTGCTGCGCGTGGTGCAGGAGCACAAATACAAACGGGTGGGCGGCAACAGCTGGCAGCCCAGCCATTTCCGCCTGATCTGCGCCACCAACCGCGATCTGGAGGCCGACGTGGCGCAGGGCCGGTTCCGCGCCGACCTGCTGTACCGCATCGCCGGCTGGCGTTGCCGCACACCGCCCTTGCGCGAGCGGCGCGAGGACATTCTGCCGCTGGTGACGCACTTCCTGGCCGCGCACGCCGCGCCGCAACCCGGCTGCGAGCTCGATCCGTCCGTGCGCGACTATCTGCTCACGCGCGACTATCCCGGCAACGTGCGCGAGTTGCGGCAGATCGTGGCGCGGCTGTGGCACCGCCATTGCGGTTGCGGCCCCATCACATTGGGCGCTGTGCCGCCCGATGAACGCGTGCATTGCGATGCCCCGCTGGCCTCCTCGTGGCCGGACGCCGCGTTCGCCGGCGCCATCCGGTGCGCGCTGGACCTGGGCCTGAGCCTGGCCCGCATCACCCAGGCCAGTGCCGACATGGCGATCCGGATCGTGCTGGAACAGGAAGGCGGCAGCAACCAGCGCGCCGCCCAGCGGCTGGGCGTGACGGACCGCGCGCTGCAAATCCGGCGCAAGACGCGGCCGGCCGATGGCACGCAAGCATGAGCCGGCACCGGGCCGGCATCGCCGCCATGTACCGTCAGGCGAGCCGGCACAGACGCCGCAAATTCCCGCCCAGGATCAGTGATTCATCCTCCTGCGACAGCCCGAGCAGACGCACCTTGTGCAGCTCCAGCCCCGGATGCAGCCACGGGCCGTCGGAGCCGAACAACACCTTGTGCGCGCCGGCCCGCCGCACGGCCTGCTGCAGCAGGTCGAAGCGGCGGATGCCGGCGGTGTCCGTGTAGATGTTCGGATGCCGGACCAGATGGTCGATCATGGCCAGTTGCGCGCTCCAGTCGTCGGCGAAGCTGCCGAGGTGGGGCAGGATGAAATCGACGTCAGGATAGTCCTTCGCCAGCAATTCGGCCACCGCCACCTCGCCCACGGGATCGTACAACACGGGCAAGTGGAAGGCGCGGGCCGCATCGCACACTTCGCCATTGATGCGCGCGTCGTGGCGATGCAATTTGACGCCCACGAAGCCCAGCTGCTCGACCGCCTCGCGCAACATGGCGTGGATGCGGCCCCGGTCGCGCGTGGCATGGACGAAGGCGAAACCGAGCAGCCGGTGCGGCGCGGCGGCCACGATGCGGGCCACGGCGCGATTGGCGCGCGCATAGTCGGAGTGGAACGCGGCGAACAACACGCTGCGCGTGATGCCCGCGCGCGCGGCCCGGCGCAGATAACGCGCCAGCCCCGCGTTCGCATCCCACGGGCCGCTCAAGCCGTCGCCCGGCCCGGCGTGGCAATGGCAGTCGATGATCATGGCAACGTGGGCACATGGCGCCGCGCCGCCACCAGCACGGCGGCGCGCACGGACTGCGGGCTGCCGTCGCCCCGCCCGGCCAGCTGCGCAGCCGTCCCGGCCAGCCGCACGAAGCGCCGCGCCATTTCGAATTCCTGCTGTTGCGGCGCCATGCCCGCGAACTCCATCTCCAATGCCTGACTGACGGCCGTGCCCACCGCCCGCCCCAGCGCCGTGCCCACGCCCGGTATCGGAATCAGCGTCCCCAGCGCGCCGCCCACATAGGGCAAGGCGCGCTTGGCGACGGCCTTGAGCACGCCGCCCAGTGGTGAGGCCACCTTCTTGACCCCCTTCCACACGCTGCTGAAGACGTTGCCCAGGAATTGCTCCATCTCCGCCTCGCTGGACACGGACAGCAGCTCCATCGCCAGCTCCTGTTCGCGGTCCGCGCTGAACGGCGAACCGGGGCCCTCCGCCGGGGCGCCGAACGGCAGCACATCGAAGGTCGCCGCGCCGCCGCATTGCGAGCAATCGCAGTACGGCGGATGCCATACCGGCTCATCGTCATAGGGCCACAGGCCGGAACCGTAATAGACGCGGTGGTGCGGCCGATGACGCGGCCACGGATGGCCCGCGTGATGCCCATGCTGTCCCCATCGCCCCCACCCGCCCTTGCCGACCTTGGCGCCCATGCCGCCGGCGCCGCCCGCGCGGTATGCGCCGCCCCTGAACGTTCGCCCGCCGCGCTCCGGCTCCAGTTCGAACTCCCCTTCCGGCTGTGCCGCGTTGGCCTGGGCCGGGAAAGGCAACGTGTCAAATTTGTGGTTCATAACGGTCCTCCAACAAGGTCGCAAGCGCGTCAAGCGCCTGCTCGATATGCTCCGGGCGGTGGTCCGCGCGCAGCAGAAAAGTGAGTGCACCGCGCCGTCCCGTCCACTGCGCGACGGCGTGTGTTCCCTGGCCTGCCAGCGCGGCCTGCAAACGCGCGGGCGCACACCCTGACGGCAACGGCACGGTCTGGACGGGAAACTCCCCACCGTGGCAACGCATGCCCCGCAGTGCCGCGCCGTCCCGGAACCGCGCCACGTTGCGCCACAAACGGGCGCGCAAACTGTCGCCGCAACGCTGGTTGATGGCCAGCGCCCGCGCCGCCGCCGCGACGACGGCCACGGACGGCGGACTACAATGGCGCCGCACCTCACTACGATTGGCGAACCACTGGCCAAATGCGGCGCTGCCGGCCAACACCGCCAACGGCGCGCCGAAGCCCTTCGCCAACGACGCCCCCACCATCACCCGCGGGCCTGCCACGCCGGGCAGGCGCAGCGAACCGCCACCTTGCCAGCCCTTCACCCCCAACGCCTGCGTATCGTCCAGCACCAGATAGCCATCCCACTCGGCCGCGATGCGGGCATAATCGGCCAGCGGCGGTCCGCTGTCCGCACCCGGACAATAGCCATCCGCCAGAATCAACGGACGCCTTCCTGCCTGGGCCGCGCGCCGCGCCAGCCGCGCCGCCACCGGCACCGCGCCGCGTGGAAACTGCTGCATCACGGCGCCTCGCATCACGGCCCGCTGCGCCCCCCAGCGCGCGATCGGATAAGCGCCGCCATCGACCAGCACCGCCAGCGGTTGTTCGGCCAGCATGCCGAACAGATCCCAGAACAGGTGCAGCGTGGATGGCATCAGCAATGCCGCTTCGCTGCCCAGCAAGCGTGCCAACCCGGCCGCCACCGGCCGCGCGCCCGGCGCCTCCTCCAGCGCCGCCGGGCGCCCCAGCGTCAACGTCCGCCAGCCACCGAGCGCGGCCGATGGATGGCGCATGCCCAGATACAGCGCGCTGCAGAAGTCGGCCATGCCGCGTCAGGCCGTGCTCCGAACCTGCTCGGCCAGCCGCTGGCGCAGCAGCACGGACGGAATGGTCGCCTCGGCCACCGCGTCCAGCTTCTCCATCGACAGGTCCACGCCGGTCGCGGCCCGGTACGCGTGGATGTAGCCCTGCACCTGCGGCCGCCAGAAGCGGGCCCAGTTGAAGGCCGGCGTCGGCTCATAGACATCGGACCAGGCGCCGTAGCGCACCGACAGCAGCACCTGTTCCCCGAACATGGCCAGGCTGCGGAAGTGCATCACGCTGGTGTCGGTCCAGCCCTGCAGCTTCTTCATCGCGTCCACCCGGTCCATCCACGGTTCGGGATAGGCCACCATCAGACGGGTGGGCAGGAACTCGCGGAACTCGGGCCGCGCCAGCAGCCACTGCTGCATCAGCATCTCGATGCGGGCGGTGGACGGCAGGTCGCCGAACTGGTTGTGCGCGCCCTGCGACAGGATCAGGTGCACTTCCTTGAGCGCGTTCAGCACGGGGAAGGCGTCGGCCTTGACGGTGGTGTCGTCGTCCTGCTTGTAGAACTGCGTGCACAGCCGCAGCAAGTGGTGGAACGCTTCGAGGAACTTGGAGCGGGTGTCGGCCGCGCGCATGTGCTGCACGGCCTTGCCCTCCAGCCGCACGCCGTAATGATGGTCATATTCGTAGTTGCGGCGCACCACCGTCAGCCGATGCTGCTCATCCTGCGTGTAACCCCAGATCAGGTTGTTCAACGGGCGCAGCATGTCGATCTCGGTGTTGGCCAGCGGATCGTTGGCGCCGGGGCCGCGCACGTTCTGGAAGCGCTGGGTGATGGCGTTCATGGTCTGCACCAGCATGCCCTCCTCGTGCCAGTAGGACCAGATCAGCTCCAGCAGGCAGGGATTGGCCAGCTTGTCCTGCAGGATGCCGAAGCACAGGTCGGCGTCGTGCTCGCGCCCGTGGGCGATCTGGATCGGAATGTCGGGCAGCTTGCGGCGGATGATGGCCAGGTAGGGCAAGGTCGCCGTGCCGTCCACCTTCTCCAGATAGTCGTCCAGCAGCACCGTCTCCAGATCCTTGCCGGGCGGGATGTCGCGCCGGTCCAGATAGGCGTTGTCCTCGTCGGGATTGAAGGCCAGCGGCTTGCTCAGCACCCCGCAGTTGACCATCACGAACGCCTCCGTGGCCGCCTTCAGCACACGGTAGGACTCGGCGTCCGTGAACGGCAGCGCGCGCCGGTGACGCAGATGGTGGAAGCGGTCGGCCTTCTTCAGGAAACGCTCGCCCTCGAAGCCGGCCGGGCCGAACACGGTGCCATTCGCCGGTTCGGCGCAAAACAGGCTGTCGATGAAATGGAGGTAGTTGGTGAAGCTCATGGCCTCGGTGCTGTTGCGGATCAGCGTCCACAGCGGCAGGTCCTCGGTCGGCTCGGTCTCGGTGCGCGACAGCGACACGCCCACGTTACCGGAGATCAGCTGGGGCGTGCGCTCCTCGGCTTCGAATTCGGCGGCCAGCGCGATCATGGCCGGCGGCCCGCCGGCGCCGGACGCGCCCGCCCCGGCCACGCCGGCCAGCACCGCGTTGGCACGCCGGCCCAGCAGCAGCTGGGCCTCGAAGCGCTGCACGCCGGGCCGGCGCACGGTGCAGCTGAACTGGTAGTCTTCGCCGCGCACCTTGGTCCATGGCGCGACCGGCACCACGTCGACATGGGACCGCACATCGTCGCTGGCGTCGCCAAAAAAGCCCACCTGCGCCGTCACGCGGTCGCTCACGCGGGCCGTGTGGCAATCGCTGGGCTGGCAATCGGGCGTCTCGAAACTCAACGTCACCTCGGGATCGACCTCCAGGTCGAAACACAGCAAGGCGGCGCAGCCCGCGTGCACTTGCGCGCATTGGGGCGCAGTGACGGGAAAATGGTCATACACGGCAACGTAGACCGCCGGCGGCAGGTCTGGGAAAGTGGCGTAGCCGCGCGCATCGGTCACGCGCACGTCGAGCGGCGCTTCCTGGGCGCCGCTCCATTTCACGGGATCGAACTTGCTGCAGTCGCCAGTGCCGCGGTACAGGGCGATGGCGGCATTGACGACGACCGCGCCGCTCGCCTTGTCATGCACGCTGACCTGGACCGCGCCGGGCCGGATATCGGCGGCCGCCGGGTTCTTGGTTGTCATTTCATGCTCCTTCCAGGGTGGACAAACGATGTTGATGCGCGCCGCACACGGCGCTGGTGTCTAAGGTGGTGCGCAGCGCCCAGTGCGTGAGCAGGCGCTCGACCAGCGCCGCCTCGGCTTCGGGCGCCAGCGTGCCGTCGGCCCGCGCCTGCCCCAGCACGGCGAACACGAGCGAGGGCGCGGCGCGGTACATGCGCTCCGGCGTCCGGTTCCAGAAGCGGAACAGCAGCTGCAGGCGCGCGGGCTGGCGCGCCGACGCGTTCATCGCTTCCAGCAGCGAGCGCCCGCGCAAGGCCGGTGGCCGGTGCTGCACCAACAGGCCGACCAGCGCCGGCATACTGTCCTGCAGCTGCGCCAAAACCTGCAACTGTGGCGGCGCCAGCCCGGCCGGCGGATAGTAGGATTCCCACAAACGTTCGAGCCGCTCCCATTGCGGGTGCGGATAGACGCTGCGCCCCATGGCGCAACTGAGCTTGACCCGTATCCACGGCACGGGGTGCGGATCGTCCGCGTTCAGCCGGAACACGAACGCGCGCGGCAGGCTGACCACGCCGATCAGGCCCAGCGTGGCCACCACGCCCACCCGCAACAGCGACCAGAAATCGGCCACGATCTCCGATATCCAGCGTTCCCACAGCTGCCATGCCTGGGGCGCCCCTGCGCCACCGCGCTGCATGGCCTGCAGCAGCGGGCGCACCGAGTTGACCAGATCGAGCAGGGCCGCGCCCTGGTGCCCCACCTCATGCACCAGCGACGAGGCGATGCCGCTGCCGACCATGCGCTCGCGCGGCACCCGCACGATGGCCACCGGGTTCTCGCCACCGCCGGGCAAGCGGGTGCGCGCCCGCCGTATCGCGGCGCCGGGTCCGCGGTCGAGGTAGCAGACCACGGGCGGCGCCTGGTAGTACGCCCCGGCCAGCGTCAGCGCATCGGCTGCCACCGCGTCGAGGCCGGACAGCCAGACGCCGTTTTCGTGCTCGCTGCGCTGGGTGATCACCTCGTTGAACAGGTCGAACTGGGTCAGCGCGGCGTTGAAGCGCAGGCGCAGGAAGGTGAAGCGGCGCTGCGCATCGGCCGCGCTGGCCATCTGCCGGGCCGGCCCCTGCAACCACGCCAGATACCCGCGCAACATGCCGTGCAGCTCGCGCCGTCCGCGCGCCAGATAGCTCTCGATGGCCGTCTGTGCCTGCGGCAGCAGCGCCGCCGCCGGCACCATCGGCTCGATCAGCGCGAACGGCCGCAGGCGCTCGAGACGCGCCTGCAACGACCGCGCCTCCTGCGTCAGCATCCACACGGCGAATGCGCTGATGGCCATGGCGGTCATGCTCCGTACAGGACGATCTTGTGGCCATGACGCATCCAGCGCCCCGACTGGCCCCGCCCGTGCGCGGCGCCCTGTGCGCCGGCGTGCATGCCCGGCGCACCGCCGAAAGTGGCGGGCGCGCCACCCGGCGTGCCGGCGCGCGCCAGCAGGCCCGGTGCGAACTGGCGCGCCGCCGCCGTGGCCGCCGCCTGCGCGATGGCGCGCGGATCGCCGGCCCCGCGCGCGGCGGCGGCCCGGTTGACGGTATCGGCGGCCAATCGGACGAACTGCCGCGCGCCCTCGAATTCACGGTCCTCGCCGCCGATCGATTCCGCTTCCAGACCCAGCGCGCCGCCGGCGGCCGAGGCCAGCCCGCTGCCGATCTTGGCGCCCAGCGGACCGCCGAAGTAGCCGCCGATGGCGCCACCGGCCAGCGGCAGCGCCTTCTTGGCCACGCCTTTCAGCACGCCGCCGATGGCCTGCCCTATCGGCGACTTGATCACCTGCCCGGCCACCGACGCCGCCTTGCGCAGGAAGCTGCCCAGGAACTGTTCGAGCTCGGCCTCGTTGCTGACCGAGAGCAGCTCGTTGGCCAGTTCCATCTCCTCCGCTTCCGAGAACATGCCTTGCTGGCCCATCTCGCCCCCCCACTCTCCCTGGCCGAATTCAAATTGTTCCGACTCGTAGCCGGACATTTCCTGCTGGCCGAATTCCAGCGTTGTACGATCGATGTCATGCATGGTGAACTCCCCATCTCTGGTCAAACAACAAATGCGCGGGCGAACGGGCCACCCGGCGCGCCACTAAGCCTCTCCCTCCCCAACCTGTCAGCAGTCGTAGACGATGATGCGGTCGCCGTGCCGCTGCCAGCGGCCCATCCGTCCAGCCTCGCAATGGAGCAGGCCGGGCGCGTGGCTGCGCGCCGACTCGGCCAGCGCCGCCGCGACACCGGCGGGCCTGACCGCATCCGCCGCCAGCCGGATCGCTTCCCGGGCAAAACGGACAAAGCGCTGCGCGAGCTCGAACTCCTTGTCTTCGGGGCTCAAGCCCTCCAGCTCAACGCCGAAGATGCGGGCCGCGCGGGCGACCGGATCGCTCTTGCCACGCCGCCGCAACGACTCGATCACCGGAGTGCCCGGCCAGCCATGCAGTGGCAACACTTGCCGGGCCGCCCGTTTGAGCGCGTCCGCCAGCGGCGCAGGGCCGCCGCCTGTCCGCACCATCGCATCGATGAAGCGGTCCAGCTGCGCCCCGCCCCGCAGTTCCAGCAGGCGGGCCGCCAGCGTCAGTTCATCGCCGCTGGCCAGGCCGCCGACGCTGGACGCTTCGAGAAATTCAAGCTCAGGACGGTAGTCGAGCAGTCGCTGGTTCATAGGTGCTCCGGTTGGACTGGCGCGCTTGCGCCCATGTCCATTGCATCGCAAGCGCCATGCCAGCGGGCGCGCGCAAGCACGCGTGCCAACGCGGCGAAATCAACTTCGGAAGAGGGCTTTTTATGCGCCGTGGCGGCGAAATCGCTTTCGCCCACGGGCCGGAGAAGGAAACAATTGCTGGCGAGGAAGCGCGCCTGCAGGGGGACAGGCATGCGGCGCCTTGCCGCATGCCCTAAGCGCTGTAGAACCGTAACAACGTCAAGCGCTAACGCCCACCGTCAGGGTGACGACATAACCGTCGGTCGCATTGCCCGTCACGGCCACCATCTGCAAGGACGTGCCGTCGCCAAACACGTTATCGGTCGCGTAGCTGATCTGGGCCAGGTTGCGCACGCTGGCGCTGTAACCCGCGCTCGCATAGACCTCGTTCAGCGTCGCCATCGGGAACGTGAATTGGGAAGTCTTGATCCGGTTCGCCGCGCTCACGCTCTTGGCCAGCGTGGGATACACCTCGAAGTGCACGTGCGGCATGCGCCCCGCGTAGCAGCCGGGGAAGATGGTGCTGAAGCTGACGACGCCGTCGCTGTCTGCCTCCTGCACACCGCGCAGGTAGTTCTGGTCCGTCACGCCGCTGGAGTACAGCGAATAGTTGCCGTCGCGGTCGCAGTGCCACAGATAGACGGCGTACCCCGGCAGGGCCGCGCAAGCGCCGTTGGCGTTGACGATCCGCAGCTTGACCGTCAACGGCACACCGGCCGCCACGGCCGTCGCGCCATTGAAGCTACTGCGGATATCGCTGCGCACCACGCCCGACAAATCGAGCACACTGGTGGCGCCGCCGCCGGCGCCGTTGCTGTTGGTGCCATCGGCCGGGTAAGGTCCGCCCGTCTCCTCCGGGATCACGGCGCAGGAGCCGGCCGATCCCGTGGCGGTGGTTCCGCTGGAGCCCGATGAGGTGCCGCTGCTGGCCGTGCCGGCATCCGTGACGGACGATCCGCCGCCGCAGCCCAGCACCGGCAGCGCCGACGCGCCCGCAAGCAGCCAGCGCAGCGACTGGCGCCGGCTGGTGTGCATGCCCATCATCGCGGACAGGTCGTCCGCCAGGCTGTGGCCATGTGCCTCGTGGTTGTTCTCCATCGTGCGGCCCTCAGACGGTGGTGTTGATCAGATTGCCGCTGCTGCCGGCGCCCGACAGATTGTTCGACAGCGCTTGCAGGAAGCTGGCCAGCTTGTCGTTGCTGTCGGCGCTGTTGGTACCGCTGGTGCCGCTGGTGCCGCTGGTCCCTCCCAGTTGGTCCAGCAGGTTCTTGAACGTGCTCTCCAGGTCGGAGGTGGCGTCCGTGGCCGAGGTGTCGTCGGTGGCGCTGGTGGCGGTGGCCGTGGAGGTCGATGTTGCGCTGCCCAGTTTGGAGATCAGGCTTTGCAGGTCGGACGCCAGCCGCCCCGGTCCACCGGCGCCACCGGGTCCGCCCATGCCCTGCCCTTGCTGCCCCTGCTGCCCTTCGCCATAAGGGGGTGGACCATCCTCATTGGCGCCGCCTTGTGCGTGCAGCGCGCCCATCAGGCTTTGCAGGAAGCTGCCCAGCGCCTGCGCCACGTTGCCGCCGTCGGTGGACGTCGTATCGCTGGCGGACTTCGTGTCGCCGGTACCGCCGGTGGCGCTGCCGCCCGAGGCGGCGGTGCCCGACGCGGTACCGGTGCTGGTCACGCCGATTTCCTTGAGCGCGTTCGCGATGGCGGCGACAAACCCGCCGCCGTCCGGACGAGCTCCCGGTGGCGGCCCGCCGCGCACCGGGCCGCCGTCACCGGCGGCGGAGGTGGAACTGGCTCTGTTCAAAAAGGTCATCTGGTTGACGGCACTGCCGGAACTGAGGGCGTTGATCGACATCGGGTTCTCCTTGGTTGGGGTGGAGCGGGGAATGGATAGGCGTGATTACTGGCGCGGTGCCCGTGTTGGCTGGCGGCGCTGATCCTGTGGGCGCACATGCTCGTCCAGCTGCTTGCGCTGCTCCGGCGTCAACACGGCCAGCAGTTTCTGCTCCGTGCGCACGTGTTGCAGCATGAGGTTGGCCATGGCCTGGGCACCCGCTTGCGCCAGCGATGCGGCCTTGGCATCGTCGTACTGCGCCGCGCGCGCCAGTTCACGCAGCGCCGCATGTGCCTTGGCGACGGCCTTGCCCTGGTCCCGCAGGTAGGGTTCCTGCGCATGCAGAATGGCGAACACTTTGTCTTGTTGCGCCTCACTCAGCTCGACAGCGCGCAGGAATGGCGGCTCGCCGCCCATGCCAGCGGCGCCGAACGGCATCATGCCGGGCATGGCAGGGCCGCCATGCATGGCTTCCAGCCCGCGCATCGGGTGGCCGTCGTCCATGCCGGGGCCGGGCGGATGGCCGCACGCGGGGCCGGCGCCCGGGGCACCATCGGCCATCGCGGCCACGTCGGCGTGGGCGGCCAGGGGCAAGGCCAGCATCGCGGCCAGCAGGCATGCTTGCATCTTCGTTCTCTTGATATTCATGACAGCGGTCCTTGGTTGTGCATTGGAGCCGCCATTTTCCGGCCGGGTGGTGTAAAGCGCCGTTAGGACAAGGTAAAACCGTGTAAAGACGGCCGTTCAAGGCGGTGTAAAAGCGGGTAAAGCCGGGCCGCCCCCGGTCCCGCTTGCGTTATGATGGCCGCATCCACACTGCCCCACACGCGCTGCAATGAGCAAAGTCCTGCTGATCGACGACGATATCGAACTGGTAAGCATGTTCCAGGAATACCTGGAGCAGGAAGGCTTTGACGTCAAGGCCGTCCACGACGGCGAAGCCGGCACGGCCGAAGCGCTCACTGGCACTTATGCGATCGCCATCCTCGACGTGATGATGCCGCGCATGAACGGACTGGAGACGCTGCGCCGCATCCGCAACAGCAGCCAGCTGCCCATCCTGATGCTGACGGCGCGCGGCGACGACACCGACCGCATCGTGGGCCTGGAGCTGGGCGCGGACGATTACGTGGCCAAGCCTTGTACCCCGCGCGAACTGACGGCCCGCATCCGCGCCATCCTGCGCCGCGCGCAAGCCGCGCCGGCCGATGCCGGCGGCCCCGCCACGCTCAGCGTGGGCCAGCTCACCATGTGGCCGGAACAGCGCCGCGCCGCCTGGGCCGGCGTCAAGCTGCAACTGACCAGCACCGAATTCAACCTGCTCGAAGTGCTGGCCCGTCATGCCGGCCGGCCCGTCAGCAAGAACACCCTGTCCGAACAGGGTTTGGGCCGGCCCATGGCCCGCTTCGACCGCAATATCGACGTCCATCTGAGCAGCCTGCGGCACAAGCTGGGCACCATCGCCGATGGCCGCTCCTGCCTGCAGACCGTGTACCGCCAGGGCTACCAGCTGATCAAGGAATAAGCCGTGGGCCGCCTGTTCTGGAAGTTCTTCCTCTCCATCCTGCTGGCCCAACTGGCGGCCACGGTGGGCATAGGCGGCGCCGTCTGGCTCAAGAACCGCAACGCCGCCAACAACGCCGGCGCCGTCATCGACACCAGCCCGCCGGCCGAAATGGCCATCAACTCGGCCGCCGCCACGCTCGAATTCGGCGGCGCGGATGCGCTGCGCGGCCTGCTGACCGCCATGCGCCACCACCGGGTGTTCGCCGTCGACGCCCAGGGCCGGGAACTGCTGGGCCGCGCGGTCAGCCCGGCCATGCTGGCCGAAGCGCGGGCCTTGTTGAAAGAGGACGATGCCCGCCCCGCCGTGCGCGACGCGCGCGATGCCGGCGGCCGGCACTACCTGTTGTTCCTGCCGTCGCACGAACGGCTGCGCGGTTTCGACGGCGGCTATCCGAACCCGCTGCTGGCCGGCCTGGGCGACCCGCACATGGGCGAGCCGCCCCGTCATGGACCCGGCGACGGCCCCGGCGGGCCACCAACCAAGCCGCGCGACCATGGCTCACAGCCGGCGCCCGATGGCGACGCATTGCGCATGCCGCCACCCGGTCCAGGAGGCGAAGGCGGCCCGCCGCGCGCCAACCCACCGCCCGATGGCCGCAATCCGCGCTTCCAGCCGCTGGCGCCGTACGTGCCCATCGTGGCGGCCATCCTGGCCAGCCTGCTGTTTGCGGTGCTGCTGGCCTGGTATTTCTCGCGTCCGATCCGGGCCCTGCGGGCCGCGTTTGAAGCGGCGGCCGGCGGCGATCTGGCGCCCCGCTTTGTGGATGCCTCCGGCAAGCGCGGTACGGAGCTGAACGATCTGGGGCGCGACTTCGACCGCATGACCGCGCGCCTGCGCAGCCTGATCGACGGCCAGACCCGCTTGCTGCACGACGTTTCGCACGAACTGCGCTCGCCGCTGGCGCGCCTTCAGGCGGCCATCGGGCTGGCGCACCAGCTGCCGGACAAGATGGCGTCGTCGATGGCGCGCATCGAGCGCGAGGGCGTACGCATGGACAAGCTGGTGGGCGAATTGCTCACGCTATCGCGGCTGGAGGCCGGCGCGCTGGGCGCGGGACAGGAGGAGATCAGCATGGCCGACCTGCTGGAGCAGATCGTGGACGATGCCGGTTTCGAGGCGTCGAGCCAGCGCCGCGGCGTGGCATGCGACGGCGAGGCCGACGTGGTGGTGATCGGCCAGGCCGACCTGCTGGCGCGCGCCATCGAGAACGTGGTGCGCAACGCCATCAAGCACAGCCCGGAGGGCGGCACGGTGCTGCTGCAGTTGCGGCCGCGCCCCCACGCGCGCCAGCTTTGCATCCGGGTGCTGGACAACGGACCCGGCGTCGCAGCGGACGAGCTGGCGTCCATCTTCCAGCCCTTCTTCAGGTCCGCCAACACGCGCAACGACACCGACGGCCACGGTCTGGGACTGGCCATCGCCCAGCATGTGGTGCACGCGCACGGCGGCGAGATCACGGCCAGCAACCGGCCCGAGGGTGGGCTGTGCGTGGAGATCGTGCTGCCCATCGGCCAGCGGCACCCGTCGGGGGCGGACGGCACGCCCTGAGCGGCCCCCCTCATCGCGTCCCTGTCGCGGGCCTTACTCCTCGAAGGCCCACAACATATGGGCGTCGAGCTTCAGCCGTGCATAGGCTTGCAGCGCATCCAGCTGGGCCGTTTGGGCCGCCAGCGCCGCATCCAGCGATTGCCGCCGCGCCAGCAACGCCTCGCTCAGACTGACTTCGCCCGCCGCATACGCCTTCATCATCAATGCTGCCTGGCGTTCGCTTTGCTGCGCGATGCTGTCCATGGTTTGCCAGATCTGGCGGCTATGGCCACTGTCGAGCACCACCCGGCGCGCTCCCGCATCGACGCGGATGCGCGCCATGTCGAGCCGTTCCTTGGCCTGCTCCGCGCGCGCGGTGGCGGCGCGCGTGTCCGCGCCGCGACCCGCGCCCGGCAACGGCATCGACAGCACCAGCCCCAGCACCCGCTCCTGGCCACCCCGTTCACGGCTGGCGCGCACGCTCACGGTGGGATCGGGCATGCGCTCGGCGCTGGCGCGGCGCGCCTGCTGTGCGGCCAGTTGCGCCGACGATTCGGCCAGTTCCAACTCGTGATTGTGGCCCACGATGCTGGCCACCCAGCTATCGGCCGAGCCTTCCGGCTCCTGCGGCGCGGGCAGGTCTGAAGCCGGCGCGGCCGGCAAGCCGGGATAATTCGACCGCAGTAGCTGCTGCGCCAACGCGCCGCGCTGGCGCGCCTGCTGCAATTGCGCCGCCACGCGTGCCTGCTCCGTCTCCGCCTGCAACTGCTCCAGCGCCGCGCCATCGCCCGCCTTCACGCGCTGCGTGGCGACGCGCACCAGTTGCCCCGCCAGCGCGTGCTGCTGCTCCAGCCGCGCCACCGCGACGTTCTCGCGCACGGCGGAGAACCAGTCCGCCATCAACGTGCGGCCGGCTTCGTGCCACGCGTCCTCGTGGGCCGCCTGCGCCACGGCCACACCGGTGGCGCCGATGGCGGCATCCTGCGCGGCCTTGCCGAACCAGCGCACGGGGCGTTCCAGGGCGACTTCCTGTTCGCGCCACGTGGGTCCGGCCAGCTCGTTGCGCGTGCTCACGCCGGCGCGCACCGTCCATTCATGTCGCCCCGCTTCCAGCCCGGCCTTGTTGGCCTGGGCCAGCTCGCCCTGCAAGGCCACTTCGCGCAACTGCGGCATGGCGGCCAGCACCTGCCGCACCGTGGCCTCGGGCGGCAGCAACGCCAACGCCGGGTCGGCGGCGTGCTGGGCGAAGGCTGGCGCACCGGCCAGCAGCGCGCATATCGACAGCACCACTAAGCGTTTCATGCCAGCCTCCCGAACGCGAGCACCGGCGTGAGCCACCACGCCACTTCGGGATTGCGCAGTTCCGCCGCCAGCGCCGCCACCAGCGCTTTCAGGCCGTCCACCGTGCCCACCACGTGCACCAGCTTGCGCCGGCAACGGCCCTGCACCTGTTCCAGCGTCGTATGCAGGGTGGCGCCCTTGCCCATGCCCTGCGCGTCCACCACGGAGAAGCCCGGCGCCTGCTCGGGGCGCAGCAGCAGGAAGTCCAGCACGTCGCCTTCGAGCGCGCCGGGGATGGCCAGCGTCAACATGGCCTCGTATTTGATATCGGTACTCATGCTCATTTTCTTTGCACTCTCTTTTCTTAACGTTGCCGCGCCACGCCGAAACGGCGGAACAGCAGCGGCAACAGGATCAGGGTCAGCGACGTTGCGCTCAGCAGGCCACCCGTGACGACGATGGCCAGCGGCTTCTGGATCTCGGAACCGGGTCCGCTGGCCAGCAGCAGCGGCACCAGGCCGAAGCCCGTGATGCAAGCCGTCATCAGCACGGGCCGCAGGCGGCGCAGGGCGCCTTCCACCACCACCTCAGCCAGCGGCATGCCGCGCGCCAGCAACTGGTTGAAGCAGGTGATCATCACCAGCCCGTTCAGCACGGCGATACCCATCAACGCGATGAAGCCAACGGAGGCCGGCACGGACAGGTACTGCCCCGTCACGGCCAGGGCCACCACGCCGCCCACCAGCGCGAACGGGATGTTCACGAACACCAGCAACGCCTGCCGCACGCTGTGCAAGGTGGCGAACAGCAGCAGGAAGATCAGCGCCAGCGCCACCGGCACCACCATGCCCAAACGGGCCGCCGCGCGCTGCTGGTTCTCGAACTGGCCACCCCACGCCATGCGGTAGCCGGGCGGCAGCGGCACCAGCTTGGCCACCCGCGCCTTGGCCTCGTCGACAAAGCCCACCAGGTCGCGGCCCCGGACGTTGGCGCGCACCACCACCATGCGCGACGCGTTCTCCCGTTCCACCTTGACCGGGCCGTCCACCATGCGCAGCGCCGCCAGGTGGCCGAGCGACAGCGCGTCGCCGCCCTCCTGCGGCAGGCGCAGTTGCTGGAACAGGTCGGGCGAGCGCTGCAAATCGTCCGCGCCCCGCAACAGCAGGGGAACACGGCGGTTCTGCTCCACCACCACCCCTACCGTGCGCCCTTCCACCAGTGTGCGCAGGTCGTTCTGCACCTGGTCGCCATTCAAGCCGGCGCGGCCCACGGCGGCCCGGTCCAGCTCCACTTGCAGGTACTGCACGCCGCTGTTTTTGATGGTCAGCACATCCTCACTGCCAGGGACGGCCTGCACGGCGGCCACCACAGCGTCGGCCAGCGCGCCGAGCCGCTTGAGGTCGGGACCGTAGATTTTCACGGCCAGGTCGCCCCGCACGCCGGACAGCATTTCGGACGTGCGCATCTCGATCGGCTGGGTGAAGCTGATGTTCAGGCCGGGGAAGCCCGCTGTGGCCGCGCGCAAGGCGTCGATCAGCACTTCCTTGTCCTGGCTGCGCCATTGGGCGCGCGGCTTCAGCACGAGGAAGCTGTCCGTCTCGTTCAGGCCCATCGGGTCCAGCCCCAGTTCATCGGAACCGAGACGGGCCACGATGCGCGACACCTCCGGCACCTGGGCCAGGATGCGCTGCTGCAGCGCCATGTCCAGCCGCGCCGATTCCTGCAGGTTCACCGACGGCAGCTTCTCGATCTGCATGATGATGTCGCCCTCATCCAGCGTGGGCATGAACGACTTGCCGATGAACGGGAACAGCACCGCCGCCAGCACCAGCGCCGCCACCGCCCCCACGGCCACCTTGCGGCCGTGGCCGAGCGCCACCGCCAGCAGCCTGCGGTACTGGCGTTCCAGCCATTGCACCAGCCGGGGCGCGTCGCCGTGATGGTCCTTCAGCAGCAGCGAGGCCAGCACGGGGATCACCGTCAGCGACAGCAGCAGCGAGGCCGCCAGCGCGAAGATGATGGTCAGCGCCACGGGGCCGAACAGTTTGCCCTCCAGTCCTTGCAGCGACAGCAGCGGCAGGAACACGATCATGATGACCAGCATGCCGGCCGTCACCGGCAGCGCCACTTCGCGCACGGCGCGGTAGATCACGTGCAGGCGCGCCAGCTTGGGGCCGGGCGTGTTGCCATGCGCCTCGATGTTCTCCACCACGACGACGGCCGCGTCCACCAGCATGCCGATGGCGATCGCCAGGCCGCCGAGCGACATCAGGTTGGCGCTCAGGCCATAGGCTTGCATCAGCACGAAGGTGCCCAGCGCGGCCAGCGGCAGGATGCACGCCACCACCAGCGCCGAGCGCAGGTTGCCAAGGAACAGATACAGCAGCAGCACCACCAGCACGGTCGCCTCGCCCAGCGCCGAGGTGACGGTGCCCACGGCGCGCTCCACCAGGTTGCCGCGGTCATAGAAGGTCTTGATGCTGGTGCCGGCGGGCAGGGTCTTGCCGATCAGCGCCAGTTTGTCGCGCACCTCGTTGACCACCTGCTGCGCGTTGGCGCCGCGCATGGACAGCACCAGCGCCTCCACCGCCTCGCCCTTGCCGTTCTCGGTCACGCTGCCATAGCGCGTCAGCTGGCCGATGCGGACGGTGGCCACGTCGCCCACCCGCACCGTCATGCCGTCGCGCGAGGCGACGCTGATGGCGCGCACGTCGTCCAGCGTGCGGATATTGCCGTCGCTGCGCACCAGCAGCGATTCCTCGCCCGCTCCAAGGCGTCCGGCGCCGTCGTTGCGGTTGTTGTTCTCCAGCGCGGCCTGCAACTGCGACAACGACAGGCGGCGCGCCGCCAGTGCCGTCACGTCGGGCACCACCTCGAAACTGCGCACCAGGCCACCGAGCGTGTTCACTTCGGCCACGCCGGGAATACCGCGCAGTTGCGGGCGGATGGTCCAGTCGAGCAGCGTGCGCTTGTCGGCCAGCGATAGCGGCCCTTCAATGGTGAACATGAACACTTCGCCGAGCGGCGTCGTGATCGGCGCGAGGCCGCCCACCACGTTGGCCGGCAGGTCCTTGAGCACGCCGGCCAGCCGCTCGCTGACCTGCTGGCGGGCCCAGAACACGTCCGTGCCGTCCTGGAAATCGAGCGTCACGTCGGCGATGGCGTATTTGGACTGCGAACGCAGCATCACCTGGCGCGGTATGCCCATCAATTCCTGTTCGATGGGCGCCACGATGCGCGCCTCCACTTCCTCCGGCGTCATGCCGGGCGCTTTCATGATCAGTTTGACCTGGGTGCCGGAGACGTCGGGGAAGGCGTCGATCGGCAGCCCCCGCAGCGCCTGCACGCCGGCCGCGCCCAGCATCAGCGTCAGCACCAGCATCAGGAGGCGCTGCGACAGCGCGAATGCAATCAGACGTTCCAGCATCACTTGGCTCCTTCCGCACCCAGACCAAGCCAGGCGCCCTTGATGGCGGCCACGCCCCGCACCGCCACCTGGCTACCGGCCGGCAGCGCGCCTTGCACCCACATGGAGTCCGCACCCGCCGGCGCCATCGTCACCGGCACGGCCGCGAAGCCGGTGGTGCGCTGGACGAACACATAGTTGGCCGCGCCGCGCCGCACCAGGGCCGACGACGGCAGCAGCACGCCGCCGGCCGGCTTGGCCGCCACCGTCGCCTGCACATACTGGTTCAATTTCAGGCAGCCTTCGCGCTCCATGCGCGCCCGTACCAGCACGCTCTGGTTGCCTGCATTCAGGTGTGGCGACAGCGCCTGCACCCGCGCGGCGCCGCATCCGACCACCTGCACCGTATCGCCCACGTGCAGTTGCGCAGCCAGTTGCGGCGTGGCCTGCAGTTCCAGCCACAGGGCGCCGGATTTGGCGATGCGGGCCAGCGGCGCGCCCGCCTCCACCCGCTGGCCGGGCGACAGCGGCAAATCGAGCAAGGTGCCGGCCGCACCCGCAGTCAGCGTCAGCGCCGGCGACATGGCTTGTTTTTCCAGCAAGCGCTGCAACTGGGCTTGTCCCATCCCGGCCGCGCGCAGCGCGTGGCGCCGCTCGCTGGCCATCACGGACGCCTGCATCGAGGCCGCCCGGCTTTCCTCCAGCCGGGAACGGGCAATCACGCCATCCGCAAACAGGGCTTCGTCGCGGGTCAGTTTGCGTCGCGCGAGCGTGGCCTGGGTGGCCAGTTGCAGGTAATCGCGCTGCCACTCGACCAGCTGCTGACTGAACAAGGTGACAACAGCGGTGCTGGCGCGCACTTCCTGCAGCGGGCTCACATGGATCTGCTGCACCACCCCAGCCACGATGCTGCTCACAACAGCCGTGCCCTCGGGCGCCGCCACCACGGTGCCGGCCAGTTGCTGGCCGCTGCTGCCGCCATCGGGCGACGGCGCCCCGGCCGCCACCGTCTGCACGCCGGCGCGGCGCTGCTGGGTCGCGTCAAGTTTGATGATTTCCTCCGCCGGGGCTTGCGCCCGCGCGGGCCAGGAGGCGATGGCCAGCGCGCACGCCAGCAGCAACAATTGACCGCGTCGGGCGGCGCCAGTGGGGGTAGGTATGGATATCATGACAGCCTGTGGATGTGTGGTGAATGCTGCGGATCATGGGCGAAACTTGTTAAGAGCTTCTTAACAACTGCGCCCTACCATGGGATCATGCTAGCGAGAGGCTGCCCGCCCTGTCTGCGCGGCAGATCATAAAATTATTGGAAAGGACGCCATGCGCATCTTGTTGGTCGAGGATGATCCCCAGCTTGGACGGGCCACGCAGATCGGTCTGGACCAGTCGAACTACGCCGTCGACTGGGTGCAGTCGGCCGAAAGCGCGCTGACGGCCGCCCGCCTGCACCACTACGACTGCGTGCTGCTGGACCTGGGCCTGCCCCAGATGGACGGCATGCAGGTGCTGCGCACCCTGCGCGCCAACGGCTACGCCGGCGCGGTCCTGATCGTGACGGCGCGCGACCAGGTGCCCGACCGCATCGCCGGCCTCGATGGCGGCGCGGACGATTTCATCATCAAACCGTTCGACCTGGACGAACTGGCCGCCCGCATCCGCGCCGCCAGCCGCCGCGCGGCCGGGCGCACGCGGGAACTGCTTACCCACGGCACGCTGGAAATCGACACGGCCGCGCGCCAGGTGCGCAGCGCCGGCCAGCCCGTGCCGCTGACGAACAAAGAATATGGCATCCTGCTGATGCTGGTGGAGAACCGGGGTCGGGTGCTGAGCCGCGAACAATTGGAGGAGACCCTGTACAGCTGGGGCGAGGAGGTGGAAAGCAACGCGATCCAGGTCCACATCCACCACCTGCGCCGAAAACTGGGCAAGGAATTGATCCGCACCGTGCATGCGGTAGGCTACACCATCGACCCGGCGCCGGCCGGCCCCACGCCATGACGGCGGCCCCCGCCGCACGCAGCTGGTCGCTGCGGCGCACGCTGCTCATGGTGCTGCTTAGCCTCACCTGCGCCGTGTGGGCCGTGAGCGCTTTCACCGTCTACCTGGAAGCGGATCGCGAGAGCCAGGAACAGTTCGATCAGTCGTTGACGGAAGCGGCGCACCTGTTGCTCACCCTGGCCGCGCACGAGGTGGAGGAAGGCCAGGGCGTGGACCCGACGGCGCTGGACGAGCACGATGACCTGATGCACGGCGAGTACCTGATCTTCCAGTTGTGGGACAAGGAAGGCCATCTGCTGTACAAAAGCGCCGCCGCACCCGAGCAGCCGCTCGCAAAAGCCGACGGACTGGGATGGACCAGCATCGAAACACGCCGCTGGCGCACCTACACCAGTTGGGACGGCAAGGGCCATCTACAGATCCAGCTGGCCGAACCGGCCAGTCACCGTCAGGAAATCAGCGACAAGTTCGCCCACCGCATCGCCGGCTACGCGTTGCTGGCGGTGCCGCTACTGGCCGGCGCCATCTGGTGGAGCATCAACCGCGTCTTCCGTACCTTACAGCGCAGCGCCGGTGAAGTGGCCCAGCGCACGCCCAATGAACTGCGCGAAGTGAGCGTGGACGGCGCGCCGACGGAAGTGCAGCCGCTGCTGCGGGCCATCAACCACCTGTTCGAGCGGGTGCGGCTGACGCTGGAGCACGAGCAGCGCTTCACGGCAGACGCGGCGCACGAGCTGCGCACGCCGCTGGCCGCCATCAAGACCAATCTGCAGGTGATCCAGCGCGCCCGCAACGACGCCGAGCGCAACGAATTCCTGGCCGGCCTGGGCGCCAGTGTGGACCGGGCCAGCCGTCTGGTGGACCAGTTGATGACGCTGTCGCGGCTGGAACCGCAGACGGGCGCCCACCCTGCCCTGCAATCGCTGGACCTGTGCCAACTGCTGGCCGCGCAGGTGCCGGCACTGCGCGAACAGGCACGCCGCCACGGCCTGCAACTGGAGACGGAGTTATCCCCGGCGCGCTGCATGCTGGACCCGGACAGCATCCACATCCTGTTGCGTAACCTGTGCGACAACGCCATGCGCTACACGCCGCAACCGGGCGTGGTGCGCCTGTCGTGCCACCGCGAGGGGGAGCAAGTGTGCCTGGAGGTGGCCGATACCGGGCCGGGGATTCCGCCCGCAATGCGCGAACGCGTGTTCGACCGCTTCTTCCGGCTGGCGGACGCGAATCAACCGGGCAGCGGCCTGGGACTGTCCATCGTGCGCCGCGTGGCGGATGCCCACGGCGCCACTGTACGACTGGGCGATGGACTCGATGGACGAGGACTAGGGGTGCAGGTGCTGTTTCCTGCCGGGGCTAGCCCCCGGCATCGTCTTCCGGCTTAGGCTTTCGGCAGGGTCACGCCGTGCTGGCCCTGGTATTTGCCGTTGCGGTCCTTGTACGACGTTTCGCACACTTCGTCGCTTTCGAAGAACAGCACCTGGGCGCAGCCTTCACCGGCGTAGATCTTGGCCGGCAGCGGCGTGGTGTTGGAGAATTCCAGCGTGACGTAGCCTTCCCACTCGGGCTCGAACGGGGTCACGTTGACGATGATGCCGCAGCGGGCGTAGGTCGATTTACCCAGGCAGACCGTCAGCACGTTGCGCGGAATGCGGAAGTACTCGATGGTGCGCGCCAGCGCGAACGAGTTGGGCGGGATGATGCAAACGTCGCTCTTGACGTCCACGAACGAGTTCGAATCGAAGTTCTTCGGATCGACGATGGTGCTGTTGATGTTCGTGAAAATCTTGAATTCGTCGGCGCAGCGGATATCGTAACCATAGGACGAGGTGCCGTAGGAGATGACCTTGCGGCCGTCCTGCGCGCGCACCTGGCCGGGCTCGAACGGCTCGATCATATTGTGCTGCTCCGCCATCCGGCGTATCCATTTATCGCTCTTAATCGTCATTGCAAAGGTACCTCAAAAGTGGGAACGGCTGGTCCGCGCGGGCCGGCGCGGCGCTTTTGCACGCGATTTTACGCGAAACGGGCACTCAGCTGAAGGTTTTGATGGGCTCAAGCATGCGCTGGCAGCCTTTTTTGGGGACGCACACGGCGTTGGTCCGCCAGCAGCGCCTTGATCATCTCGGACGTGGCCTTGGCCGCCAGCTCGGGCGACTCCATGGGGAACAGGTGCCCGCCCGGCAGCAGGCGGAAATGCTCGCCCACCAGCGCCTGGGTGTGGTCGAGGCCCGACTGGCTGGTCTCCCACGAATCCGTACCGCCGATGAAACCGATCGGCACGGGGAAGCGGCCACGCATCATCGCACCCAGGTGGTGCGGCAGGCTGCGGTAGACGGCCGTCTCGATTTCGCGGGTGAAGCGCAATTGCACGCCCTCCGGGTGCGGTTTCAGGCCATGCTCCATGTAGTCGCGCAGCACGCCGGGCGCCCAGGCCGCGAACAGGTCTTTGCTCACGAAGTGCTGGTAGGCCGCCTCCGCGTCCGGCCACACGAAGCGGCGGCGGGCCGAGAACCGGGCCGGCGAATACTTGTCCGCGCCCTTGGTCAGCTTCATCACGCGCCAGAACAAGGCGCGCCAGCCGGCCACCACGGGCGAGTCGAGCATGACGACGCAGCGCACCAGGTCCGGGCGCTTGTGGGCCACCATGAGACTGAGCATTCCACCCAGCGAATGGCCGAGCAGGATGACGGGTTCCTGGTAGCGCGCCGTCAGTTCGGCGATGTATTCGTCCACCAGCGCATCCCAGCAATCGGTGACGGGATATAGCGGATTATGGGCGTGCATGTCGAGCGCCTGGATATCGAATTCTTTGCCCAAGTGTTCAAAAAACTGGCGGTAGGTGCCGGCCGGGTAACTATTGGCGTGGGCGAAATGCAGCTGGGGCTTGCTCATGTTTTTATGCTAACGCCTTGCGGTACAAGGCGGTCTCCGTGCGGTGGTGATCATTTCATTGTAATGGAGGCGCGGCGGGGGTGTTGGTGGAGGTGCTCTAAATTTCGCCCATCCTCTGTCAGCGGCCGTACCAGTAACGCCTGTGCGCGTCCCGAAACCCTTCCACATACACGCCGTCACTGAACGTCAAGGTTACCGCGCCCGATTCATCGGTCCGCAATCGTTGTATGCCCAACGCCCCATAGCGCGCATACACCTCAGGTTTGGGATGGTGATAACGGTTGCGGTAACCGACCTGGAACAGTGCGAACCGGGGATGAACCGCCGACAGGAAAGCCGGCGTGGACGAGGTGCCGCTGCCGTGATGCGGTGCGAGCAGCACGTCGGCGCCCAGGACGGCGCCGGCACGCTGCAACAAAGCCGCTTCCTGGGGCGCTTCAATGTCGGCGGCCAGCAGCAGTGATTTGCCAGCGGCGCTGATCTTCAGCGTGCAGCCGCGCGCGTTGGGCTTGAGCGTGGAATCGGCGTAACTGACTTGCAACGGATGCAACATCTCAAAGCGTACGCCATCCCATTCCCAGCGCTGTCCAGCCTCGCAGTGCCGATGCTGGCGGGCGGCGCGCACGATGGCATGGTCGGGTGGCAGCGACGATAGCACCCAACCCACGGGCAGCGCCGCCAGCACGGCCAGCGCGCCGCCGGAATGATCGCTGTCGCTGTGGGTGACGATCATGCCATCCAGCCTCGATATGCCGCGCGCACCCAGATATGGCAGGATGACCCGGTTGCCGCCGTTCGACACGTCCGAGTACAGCGGCCCTGTGTCGTACAACAGGCGGTGGCCGCTGGTCTCGATCAGCAGCGCCATGCCCTGCCCCACGTCGAACGCCGTTACGCGCATGGCGCCTGCGCGCGGGTGCGTGGGCGTGGCGGCCAGCAGCGGTATCCAGGTCGCCAATCCCAGCCAGCGCACGGGCCAGCCGCGCGGCGCCAGCATCCACACGGTGCCGAACAGGGCCCAGCAGAACAGCCAGAACGGCGGCGTGGGCGCGTTCCAGACGGCGAGCGGCAGGCCACTGAACCACTGCAAACAAGCCGCCAGCACCTGTACGATGAGGTGCGCCAGTCCCAGCACGGGAACCGCGAGCGCCATGGGCAGCACGCTGCCCACCAGCGACAGCGGCGTGACGACCAGACTGACCAGCGGTATCGCCACCGCATTGGCCAGCGGACTGACGATCGAGACCTGCGCGAACAGCAGCATCGACAATGGCACCAGGCCCATCGTCACCGCATATTGCGTGTTCGCGCCCAGCCGCAAGACCTCCCACAGCCGCCGATGGCGCGGCAACGGCGCGTCCTTGGTCGAACGGACGACGGTGCGGCCCACCGTCGCGTACAGGATCACGGCCACCGCGCCGAACGAGAGCCAGAAGCCGGGCCACAGCACGGCCCAGGGATCAAGCACCACCACCACACCGAGCGCGGCGCAAAGCACGTAGGACACGCAGGCGATCCGGTCCAGCCACAGCGCCGTGGCCACCACCACCAGCATGTACAGCGTGCGCTGGGCTGGCACGCCGAAGCCGGCCAGCAGCACGTACAACAGCGCCACGCCGGCGCCGGTCAGCGCCGCCACTTTTTGTGCGGGCAGGATCAGCGGCAGTTGCCAGCGCGTGAAGAACGAGCGACGCCAGAGCGCGGAGACGGCCAGCGAGAACAGCCCCGCCACCATCGTGATATGCAAGCCGGAGATGGAAATGAGGTGCCCGATCCCTGTGCGGTTGAACACTTTCCAGTCCGATTGCGCGATGCCGCGCTGGTCGCCCACCACCAGCGCCACGATGACGCCCGCGTATTCCTTACCCGGCAACGCGCGCTGGATCCGGTCGCGCAGCACGGCGCGGCAGTGTTCCACCACATGGCCGAAACTGAGCACGAAACTATCGAGCCGCCGGTTCGCCGCCGATGGCCGCACGTAGCCGGTGGCGCGCAGCCCCTGCTCCAGCAACCACACCTCGTAGTCGAATCCATAGGGATTGGCATTGCCGTGCGGCCGTTGCAGACGCACGGCCAGTTGCCAGCGTTCGCCCGGCTGCACGTCGCCAAACGCGACGCCGTCCGAAAACGCGACCGTGCCATACGCAGATTGGCGAGTCGCGTCGGGCGCATCGGCTACTGCACCACGGCGGTTGGCGTACCACGCCAGCGACAGGTTGGCCGGCACGTGGATGGCTGCGCCCATCACCCGTTCGACGGCGAAATTGAACCGCACGCCATCGCCGAATCGAAATGGCAGATTGGCGACGGTGCCAACCAAGACGATATCGCGTCCTTCATCGGCCTTCTCCAGCTGATCGGCCAGCGCACTGCGCGCCTGCATGGCGGCCCAGCCGAAACCGAGCAGCAGGCCCGCGCCAAACACCAATGCCGTGCGCAGCCAGCCGCCACGCAGCCGATAGCCGGCCAGCGCCAGCAACAAGCCCACTTCGATAACGGGCCATTCCGGCAAAGCCGGCTGCATTTGCAGCAACGCGGCCCCCACCGCGAATCCGAGTATCGTTGTCCGCATCGCTTGCCCGCCGCCTGTCACCCGCTGCCGCATGGGTCGATCCGGCAAATGGTAGCCAAAGCGCGGCGCTAATTCACGCCCCGGCCCGACGTGCTATTGATGCTGCTCAGGGAATCAGTGGAATGCGCGGCAATACGGCGCGCGCGTTGGCGGTGGTGGCGGCCGCCGCTTCTTCCACGCTGATGCCGCGCAGTTCGGCCAGCACAGCGCCGATGCGCGGTAAATGCTCGGGCGCGTTGCGGCCCGGATGGATCCAGCTGGGGGAAATGTCCGGCGCGTCCGTCTCCAGCACAATGGACGATAACGGCAGTTCGGCGGCCAGCCGGCGTATCTGCAGGGCGCGCGTGAAGGTCATGGCGCCGCCGAAGCCCAGCTTGAAACCGAGGTCGATATAGCCTCGCGCCTGCTGCGCACTGCCGTTGAACGCGTGCGCGATGCCGCCGGCGGGCTGGATCTGGCGTGCGTGCTTGAGCACCACGTCCTGCGAACGACGCACATGCATCAGCACCGGCAGCTTAAATTCGCGGGCGATCTTGAGCTGTTCGCGGAAGAAGTACACCTGCTTTTCCCGCATGGCCGGCTCGGTCAGCATGGGGATGAAGAAGTCCAGACCGATCTCGCCGATGGCCACCATGCGTTCGTCGCCCATGCTGGCGGCGACCTGTTCGCGCAGGATGCGGAGGTCGTCCTCGCCGGCCTGGGGCACGTAGATCGGATGGATACCCAGCGCGTAGCAGGCGTTGTCCACCTGTCCCGCCAGCGCCGCCACGACGCCAAAGTTGGCCCGCTCCACCGCCGGAATCACGATCATGGACACCCCCTGCTCCCGCGCGCGCGCCGCGATGGCGGCCGATTCGGCCCCAAATTCGTGCGCGTCCAGGTGGCAGTGGGTGTCGATCCACATGATCAGTCCTCGGCTGGCTTCAAGCCCTCATCCGTCAGGCGCAGGATGCGGTCGCAGCGCCGCGCCAGTTCGATATCGTGGGTGACGATGACGAAGGCCGTGCCCAAGGTGCGCGACAGTTCCAGCATCAGATCGAAAATCTGCTGGGCCGTGGCGTGATCGAGGTTGCCGGTCGGTTCGTCGGCCAGCACGCAGGCCGGTTGCGTGACCAGCGCGCGCGCCAGCGCCACGCGCTGCCGTTCGCCGCCGGACAGTTCGCCCGGCACGTGGGTCACCCGCTTGGCCAGGTTGACGCGGGTGAGTATCTGCTGCGCGGCGTCGAGCGCTTCGCTGCGCTTGGTGCGCCGTATCATCAGTGGCATGGCCACGTTGTCGAGCGCCGAGAATTCCGGCAGCAGGTGGTGGAACTGGTAGACGAAGCCCAGCGACGCGTTGCGCAGGTCGCCGCGCGCCTTTTCGCTCATGCTCGCGAAGTCCTTGCCCAGCAGGGTCACGCTGCCGCGCGTGGGCGTATCGAGCCCGCCCAGCAGGTGCAGCAGCGTCGATTTGCCGGAGCCGGACGCGCCCACGATGGCGACCCGCTCGCCGCGCCGCACCTCGATGTCGATCCCGTTCAGCACCTGCACCGAATAGGCGCCTTGCGTGAAAGTCTTGCCCAGCCCACGGCAGGACAGCACCGGCGCGCCGTTGTGGATGTCGTGATTACTCATAGCGCAGCGCCTCCGCAGGTTTCACGCGGGCCGCCCACCAGCTCGGATAGAGCGTGGCGAGGAACGCCAGCACCACGGCCACGCCGCCGATCTTGTACACGTCCGGCCAGCGCAGGTCGGACGGCACCGTGCTGATGTAGTAAATATCCTTCGACAAGAACTGCACTCCCAATAAATGTTCGATAAACGGCACGATCACGTCCACGTTGAGCGCCACCGTCACGCCCAAGGTGATGCCGATGGCGGTGCCCAGGATGCCCACCAGCGCGCCCTGGATCATGAAAATCTTCATGATCGAGCGCGGCGAGGCGCCCAGCGTGCGCAGGATGGCGATGTCGGCCTGCTTGTCCGTCACCGTCATCACCAGCGTGGAGACGAGGTTGAACGCGGCCACCGCGATGATCAGTGTGAGGATGATGAACATCATGCGCTTTTCCGTCTGTACGGCAGCGAACCAGTTGGCGTTCAGCTTGGACCAGTCGCGCATGATGAGGTCCGGATGCATGCTGCGCTTGAGGTCCAGCGCCACCTGGGGCGCGCGGTGCATGTCGGACAGGCGCAGACGCAGGCCGGACGGCGCGTCCAGGCGCAGCAGTTTTTGCGCGTCCGTGATGTGGACGAAGGCCAGGCCGGAGTCGAATTCGTTGTGGCCGGCCTCGAAGATGCCCACCACCGTGAACGAGCGCAGGCGCGGCAACACGCCGGCCGGCGTGGCCTGGCCCTGGGCCAGCGCCAGCGTCACCTTCTCGCCCAGCCCCACGTGCAGCGCGCGCGCCAGTTCGATGCCGAGCACGATGTTGTAGGCCCCCGCCTCCAGCGCCGCGAAGCTGCCGCGCTTGATCTGGCGCGACACGTCGGACACGGTCGGTTCCTGTTCCGGCAGCACGCCGCGGATCACGGCCGGGCGCAGCTCATCGTCGCGGATCAACATGCCCTGCGTTTCCACGAACGGCGCGGCGCCGATCACTTCCGGATTCTTGCGCGCCTCGGCGGCCTCGAACTGCCAGTCGGGCATGGAGCCGCGCGCGTCGAAGATCTCAACGTGGGCCAGCACCGACAGCATGCGGTCCGTCACTTCCTTCTGGAAGCCGTTCATCACGGACAGCACGACGATCAGCGCGGCCACGCCCAGGCCGATGCCGGCCATGGAGATGAGCGAGATAAAGGAGATAAAACTGTTACGGCCGCTGCGCTTGCCGGCGCGCGTGTAGCGCAGCCCGACCAGCCACTCAAACGGCAGTTTCTGCATGATGCTCATGGGGTCCCAAAACGGTGGAATGTTTGCGAGCCCGCAGTGTGCCATATAAACCGCCGGCCATGGGGCGCGGCGGGCCGTTTTCGAAGCCAAAAACCAAAACCCCGCCTGCTGGGAGGCGGGGCGATCAGGGGATTTAATGCGCTCTTAAGCTTGCGGCTTGCGGCGACGGGCCATGAAGCCCAGCAGGCCCACACCGGCCAGCAGCATCGCGTAGCTCGAAGGCTCCGGCACGGCCGACACGGTCACGCCACCGAGATAGAACTGATCCGGCTTGGCGCCGCCGAACTGGAAGGTGAACACGGAGCCGGTCAGCGCGGGCGAGATGGTGTCGGCCAGTTTGTACGAGGTGCCGTTCAGCAGGAAGGTGGCATTGCGGTCCCAGCTCGTGTCATGGCCGTCCGAACGCAGCATCACGTTGCTGAGCTGGACCGGGCCGGCGAAGGTCAGCGTCAGTTTCTCGCCGCTGGTGATGTTGTCGTCACCGCTGTCGCCGGCCACATGGTAGACGCCCAGGCCGGCGCCGATCTTACCGGCGGCGCTGTAGCCGTTTTCATGGTCCTGCACCACGGTGGCGTCCTGCCAATGCGAGTGCTTCTGGTACTGGGCGGTGGCCGTGGCGCTGATGCCGCCCACGGTGTAGACCAGATCGCCGCCCAGACTGTGGCCACGACCGTCGATGTTCGAGCTGCAGATGTCGCCGCCGGTGCAGCTCCAGTAGCCGCTGTTGAGCGATTCCGAAGGCAGCAGGCCGGTATTGTGGCCGCTCACATATTCGAGGTTGGAGAAATCGAAGACGGTGACAGCGGCGAACGCCGGTACGGTGGCGCCGAACAGCGCGGCTGCGGCAAGCATTTTGTTGAACTTCATGGGGACTCCCTAGGTTGTTGTTGTGGCAATTCAAACGAATCGCCGCCATCGCCTGCCCAAAAAGTCATTCACCCTGGCAGACTTATCAAATGAAAGTTAATGTCAAATAAACATCACCTGTTGTCGAATTATACTTTTATTTTCAACTAACGCAACAACTTTCTTGATTTTTCTCAATATTACTTACTTGCAAGAAGCATGTGACCATCCCGGCTAGCCTCCCTCCCGTCGCCCAGATAAATTACAATGCCGCATGACCCAGATTACCCTCGCCCTGCCGTTCGCCCTGCCCCCGTCCGAACTCGCCCCCGACCTGCACCGCGCCCTTGAGCTACCCGCCCTCGCCGCCCTGCTATCGCGCACCGCCGCCGAGCGCCGGGAGACGATAGACACGGGCGCCCGCGCGTTGCCCTACGAGACCTGGCTGGCGCACACGCTTGGCCTGAACCACGCGGGACCGGCCACGCCAGGCACGCCGCCGACCGAGCGGGGCGCGCCGCTGGCCGCCGCCGCGCTGGCCGGTTTTGGGACGACGCCGGCCGATGGCCACTGGTTCATCGTCCACCCCGTCCATGTGCAGATGGCGCGCACCCACCTGACGCTGGCCGATCCGCGCCAGTTGCGGCTGGAGGAGGCGGAATCGCGCGCGTTGTACGAATCGGCCCGCCCTTATTTCGAGGAACTGGGCCAGCCGCTGGTCTACGGCGACGCCACCACCTGGTTCATGCGCGCCGACCATTGGCAGGGCTTGCGCACGGCCTCCCCCGACTGCGTCACCGGCATGAATCTGAGCGACTGGATGCCGGAGGGCGAGCACGCCGTCTCGGCCCGCAAGCTGCAGAATGAAATCCAGATGCTGTGGTACGAGCACCCCGTCAACGAAGCCCGCCAGGCGCGCGGTCTGCCGCCGGTCAACTCGTTCTGGCTGTGGGGCGGCGCATCGGCCGGCCAGCCGTCGTCCGCACCCGCCGTCATCGCCGGCCAGCCCTGGCTGCGCGCACTCTGCCCGCCGGCGCTGCGCGACGCCACCTTCGACACGCTGCTGGCCCAAGGCGAATCGCATCCGATGGCCGTGCTGGGCCAGTTGATCGAACCGGCCATCGCCGGCGAGTGGGCGGCCTGGCTCGACCACATGCGCGCGCTGGAACAGCAATGGTTCGCGCCACTGCTGGCGGCCCTGCGCGATGGCCGCATCAGCCGCGCCACGCTGGTGCTCAGCCACCGCCACACCAGCGCCAGCTACACCACCAGCAAACTGGCGCAACACAAATTCTGGCGCAAGCCCACCCTGACCAAGTTATCGACATGACCCGTATCGCCACCCGCCCCTGCTCGTTCCGCACCTCCGAGATGCTGCGCCAGGGCGGCGTCCACCCCGTGCTGGCGCGCCTGTACGCGGCGCGCGGCCTGACCGACGTGCGCGAGCTGTCGAGTGAACTGGCATCCATGATCCCGCCATCCGGCCTGCTGCACGTGGACGCTGCGGCAGTGTTCCTTGCCGACGCCATCGCCGCCGGCAAGCGCATGGTGATCGTGGCCGACTACGATTGCGACGGCGCCACCGCCTGCGCCACCGCCCTGCGCGGCCTGCGGGCCATGGGCGCGGTGGTGGACTTCATCGTGCCCAACCGCTTCGAGTACGGCTACGGTCTCACGCCCGAGATCGTGGCGCTGACGGCGCGCGAGAAGCAGCCCGACATCATCATCACCGTGGACAACGGCATCGCCAGCATCGACGGCGTGGCCGAGGCCAACCGGCGCGGCATCGAAGTGGTCGTGACCGACCACCACCTGCCGGCCGACACGCTGCCCGAGGCGCGCGTGATCGTCAATCCGAACCAGCCTGCCTGCGGCTTCCCCAGCAAGCACCTGGCCGGCGTGGGCGTGGTGTTCTATGTGCTGCTGGCCCTGCGCGCGGAACTGCGCCGGCGCGCCGTGTTCGACGCCCAGACCCAGCCCAAGCTGGACAGCCTGCTGGACCTGGTGGCGCTGGGCACCGTGGCCGACGTGGTGCGGCTGGACCCGAACAACCGCATCCTGGTGGCGCAAGGCCTCAAGCGCATGCGCGCCGGCCGCATGCACGCGGGCGTGGCGGCGCTGTTCCGCGTGGCCGGACGCGATCCGCGCAGCGCCAATCCGTTCGACCTTGGCTTCGCGCTGGGCCCGCGCCTGAACGCGGCCGGCCGGCTGGAGGACATGTCGCTGGGGATCGAATGCCTGATCACGGACGACGAGGGCCGCGCCTGGGAACTGGCCCAGCAGCTCAACGAGATCAACCTCAAGCGCCGCGAGATCGAGGCCGACATGCAGGACACGGCCCTGCTCCATCTCGACCAGTTCGAGCCGGCCAACAGCAGCACCATCAGCGTGTTCGACGACAGCTGGCACCAGGGCGTGATCGGCATCGTGGCCTCGCGCCTGAAGGAGAAGTTCTATCGCCCCACCATCACCTTCGCGCCCGGCGCCGACGGCTGGCTCAAGGGCTCGGGCCGGTCCATCCCCGGTTTCCACCTGCGCGACGCGCTGGACCTGGTGTCCAAGCGCGCGCCCAGCCTGATCGACAAGTTCGGCGGCCACGCCATGGCGGCCGGCCTCACCATCCGCGCCGAGGCGTTCGACGCCTTCTCGGCCGCGTTCGAGGAAGTGGGCCGCGCCTGGCTCACCGAGCAGCAGCTGGAACGGGTGATCGAGACGGACGGCCCGCTGGAGGACGACTGCTACACCACCAATTTCATCGCGCTGATGGATGGCCAGGTGTGGGGCCAGGGCTTCGCGCCGCCCGTGTTCTGCGACGAATTCCGCGTCGTCAGCCAGCGCATCCTGAAGGAACGCCACCTCAAGCTGCTGCTGGAGAAGAACGGCACCCGCTACGACGCGATCTGGTTCGGCCACGTGGACGCGCTGGGCGACCGGGCGCGGGTCGCGTTCCGGCTCGACGCCAACGAGTACAACGGCGTCACCAAGGTGCAACTGCTGGTGGAGCACGCGGAACCGGCATAAGGCCGGGCAAGGTATTGCGCCACGTCAACTCCCCCGTGCGGCCGTATCCCATCATGGGCGCTCGGGGGGGGGAAACCATGCGCACGATTGCAAATCATCCTGAAGTGGAGTATAAAGAATCCATAAACGGAGGATATATGCATCCCACCTACGCCTACCCCAAGAGCCGCTTCGAACCCACGGTGCTGGTCGACCTGAACGCCAAAGCCGAGCGCGAGCGCCTCTCCAAGTCCGCCCTGAAGGGCTTCTTCCGGCTGGCCGCGGCTTGGCACCTGCGCGACGACGACGCCCGTGAGCTGCTGGGCGGCCTGTCATCCAGCGCCTACTACGAATGGAAAAAGAACCCGGAACGGCTGCTGGAGGTGGACCGCATCACGCGCATCTCCTACCTGCTGGGCATCTACAAGGCGCTGCACATCCTGTACGGCGACAAGCTGGCCGACGAGTGGGTCGGCCTGCCCAACACCAACCAGATTTTCGGCGGCCGCACGCCGCTGGCCCACATGCTCGGCGGCGGCCTGCTGGCCATGCAGACCACGCGCCAGTTGCTCGACGCCCGCCGCGGAGGTCTGTAAGTGCCGGTCAGCCTGATCCCGCGCCTCACCCCGCCCCTGACCACGCTGCGCCAGTTCGACACCTGCCGCCTGCTGCCGTCGCGCTTCGCCGACGTGGAGGATTCGGTGCTGGCGCCGCTGGCCGACAGCGACGACCACCTGCACGATCTGTTCGACCTCGATAACGCCACCAACGCGCGCCTGGTGGCGCAGCATGGCGGCGCGGCCGGCATCAGCATGGATGAACTGGTGTTCGGCGTGCCCAACTTCCGCATCATCAACGCGGCCTTCACCTACGCCCGGCCGGAAGGCAGCCGCTTCAACGACGGCCTGCGCGGCGCATGGTACTGCGCGTTCGACGTCGAGACGGCGCTGGCCGAGGTCTGCTTCCACAAGACGGTGGAATACATGGAGATCAACCGCTTCGACGATGCCGTGAACTACCAGACCATGCTGGCCGACTTCACGGCCACCTTCCACGACCTGCGCGCGCAACCGCGTTACGAAGACTGCCTGGATCCGGGCAGCTACATCGAATCGCAGCAACTGGCGGCGCGCCTGCTGGACGGCGGCTCGATGGGTGTGATCTATCCGAGCACCCGGCGGCCGCAAGGCACCAACCTGGCCTGCTTCCGCCCCGCGCTGGTGGGCAACGTGCGCAAGGGCGACGTGTATCGCCTGAGCTGGCACGGCACGCCCGAAGCGCACATCGAACGCGTGGCGAGCGCCACGGATGGTTGAGTAATCAACAATCTTCGCAGCCCGGATATCGCCAACCGGAGGGCGATCGGTTAACATGGTTGCCATTGAAGGCCACCGGCCACACCCTTTACCGAACAACGTATGCAAACCAAACCCGAAAACGACACCGACCTGCGCCACAAAGTGAACCGCGAAACCGCCCGCCTGCCGTGGACCGAACTGCTCAAGCACTTCGCCGCCGGCAACGTGGTGTGGGTGGCCAATTCGCTGGACCTGGTGGACGTGGCCGTGCGCGTCTCGCACGACGACAAGGCCAACATCAGCAAGTGGATGAACGCCGGCCTGTTGGCCAAGGTGTCGGACCAGCAGGCCCAAAGCTGGCTGGAAGCGGACGCGGAACTGTGGGCCGTGGTGGTCAGCCCCTTCATCCTCGTGCAGCAGGAAAAGCCCACCGCCCAGCGCGTCCATTGACCGTTGGCTGAGCGCACCGTATGAGCAACGTACCAGCGGCACCAACGGCACCAGCGGCACCAGCGGCCACGGGGGCCATCCAGAGCGGCGCCGCCAGTTCCGGCGACATCGCCAACCATATCGCCGAGGCCATCGCGGCCCGCAAGCTGCCGCCGGGGACCAAGCTGCGCGAGGAAGCGCTGTGCCGGCTGTATTCGGTCAGCCGCACCAAGATCCGCGCCGCGCTACTGAGCCTGTCGAAGGATAAGCTGATCCAGATCGTGCCCGACAAGGGGGCGTTCGTCAGCCAGCCCAGCGAACAGGAATCGCACGACATCTTCGCCACCCGCCGCCTGATCGAAGGGGCGCTGGCGCGCGAGTTCGTGGCCAAGGCCCGGCCGGCCGACTACCGCATGCTGGAGCAGCACCTGAAGGCGGAACGCAAGGCGGTGGCCGGCGACCAGAGCTCCAAGCAGCGTTCGCAGCTGCTGGGCGACTTCCACGTGCTGCTGGCCGACGTGGTGGGCAATCACGTGCTGAAGGAGATCCTGCGTGAACTGGTGGCCCGCAGCACCCTGATCACCATGCTGTACCAGTCCGACCGCGACGCGGTCTGCTCGTCCGACGAACACGCCACCTTCCTGGAGGCGGCCAAGGCCGGCGACGCCGAGCGCGCCGCCAGCCTGATGCTGCATCACCTGAGCCACGTGGAAGCGGCCCTGCGCTTCGACGGCAGCGCCGCCGAGGGACGGCGCGACCTGGTCACCGCCCTGCTGATGTAGGCGGCGGGCCTGGCCGGCGCGCCAATGGTTTTCAGGCGCCGGTGGCCAGCGCCAGCTCGCGCGCCAGCACGTTGTGGCGCTCGATCACCACCGGCAGGTCGATGGTGGCCAGCACGCCGTCGCGCACCACCACCTTGCCGTTGATGATGCTGTACGAGACGTTGGACGGGGTGCAGAACACCAGCGCCGCCACCGGGTCGTGCAGCGCGCCGGCGAAACCGATCTGGTCCAGCTTGAACAGCACGATGTCGGCCGCCATGCCGGGCTTGAGCGCGCCGATGTCGTCGCGGTTGAGTACCTTGGCCCCGCCCAGCGTGGCCACTTCCAGCGCCTGGCGCGCCGTCATCGCGTCCGGCCCGTAGCCCACGCGCTGCAGCAGCATGGCCTGGCGCACCTCGCCGAGCATATGGCCGGAATCGTTGGAGGCGCAACCGTCCACCCCCAGCCCCACGGGCACGCCCTGGTCCAGCATCTTGCGGATCGGCGCGATGCCGGACGCCAACCGCATGTTCGAACACGGGCAGTGCGCGATGCCGGTGCCGGTGCGGCCGAACATGTAGATGCCATCGTCGTCGAGCTGCACGCAGTGGGCGTGCCACACGTCGCGCCCCACCCAGCCGCAATCCTCGGCGTATTCGGCCGGCGTCATGTTGAATTTCTCGCGGCTGTAGGCGATGTCGTTGGTGTTCTCCGCCAGATGGGTATGCAGCGACACGCCGTAGCTGCGGGCCATGGCCGCCGCCTCCTTCATCAGGTCGCGCGACACGGAGAACGGCGAGCATGGCGCCACCACGATGCGCTCCATCGCGTAGCGGCCGGCGTCGTGGTAGGTCTCGATCAGGCGCTGGGTGTCCTTGAGGATCGCACCCTCCTCTTCGACCACGCGGTCGGGCGGCAGGCCGCCCTTGGACTGGCCCACGCTCATCGATCCACGCGCGGCATGGAATCGCATGCCGATCTTGCGGGCCGCCGCGATGCTGTCGTCGAGCCGGCAGTCGTTGGGGTAGATGTACAGGTGGTCGCTGCTGGTGGTGCAGCCGGACAGGATCAGTTCCGACATGGCCGTCAGCGTCGACACATGCACCATGTCGGCCGTCAGGTTGGCCCAGATCGGGTACAGATTGGTCAGCCAGTTGAACAACTCGCCGTTCTGCGCGGCCGGGATCACGCGCGTGAGGCTCTGGTACATGTGGTGGTGGGTGTTGATCAGGCCCGGCAACACCACGTGGTTGGCGGCGTCGATCACTTCGTCGGCTTCCTGCGGCAATTCGGCCGTGGGGCCGACCTGCATGATCACATTGTCGCGGATGTAGACAGCGCCGCCGGCGATCTCGCGCCGTTCGTCATCCATGGTCACCACGACGCGGGCGTTCTTGATCAAGAGAGTCTTAGTCATTTTTTACCAAAAAAAGAGGAATGAAAAAAACACTGCGGAAACAGCGCACGCGCACTGCGGAAACAATGTGAATGACCGAAGCCGGCGATCGCGCGCCGGCTTCGGGGATACTGCGGATCGCTAGTTTAAGCTGCTTCGGGTTCCGGCGCCAAAAAAGCTTGCGGCACCTCCTCCTCCTCGTCCTCGTCCAGTTCCACGGGACGCTCGGGCAGCACCAGGTTCAGCGCCACGGCCACCAGCGCGCCGACCGTGATGCCGGAGCCGAAGACTTCCTTGACGAAGGCCGGCAGCTTCGACAGCAGGTCCGGCCGCACCGTCACCGCCAGGCCGCAGCCGATGGAAACGGCCATGATGATGCCGTTGCGCTTGGTGTTCTCGACCTTGCTCAGCAACTGCACGCCGGCCGAGATGATCATGGCGAACATCATCAGGCCCGCGCCGCCCAGCACCGGCTGGGGGATGGTGACGACGATGGCGCCCAGCACCGGGAACAGGCCGGCCAGGAACAGCATCACGCCGGTCAGCGCCACCACGTGGCGGCTGGCCACGCCCGTCAGCGACACCACGCCCACGTTCTGCGCGAAGGTGGACACGGGAGGGCTGGACAGCAGCGCCGCGAAGGCCGAGCCCACGCCGTCGCACAGGATGCCGCGCGCCAGCGTCTTGCCGCGCATTTTGGTGTTGGTGGCCGCGCCCAGGGCCATGAAGGTGCCCGTGGTTTCCACCATCGTCACCAGGAAGGCCACCGCCATGGCCACGATGCCGGCCACGGGGAAGGTCATCCCGTAATGCAGCGGCTGCGGCAACGCGAACACCTGCGCGTTCGCCACCTTGGCGAAGTCGATCAGGCCGAGGCCCACGCACAGCAGATAGCCGACGAACATGCCGATCACCACGGCGGCGGCGGAAATGATGCCCTTGCCGAACTGCACCAGCATGATCACGGTGACCAGCACAAAGGCGGCGATGCCGAGGTTGAGCGGCGCGCCATACACGGCGCCCGGCGCGAAGCCGCCGGCGGCCCAGTCCACCGCCACCGGCACCAGCGACAGGCCGATCATGGTCACCACCACGCCCGTGACGGCATGGGGGAACAACTTGCGGATCTGGGGCATGAAGCAGCTGCCCACGATCATCACGAGCGAACCGGCCAGCGAGGAGCCGAGGATGCCGGACACGCCGTGCTCCAGGCCCACGCTGATGGCCGCGCCCACGAAGGCGAAGCTGGTGCCCATCACGCAAGGCAGGCGGATGCCGATCGGCCCCACGCCCTTGCACTGGATCAGCGTGACGATGCCGGAGCCGAGCAAGGCGGCGTTGATGAGGGTGATGATCTGGTCGGCCGGCAGCTTGAGGGCGGCCCCCACCACCAGCGGTACCGCGATGATGCCGCCCAGCGCAGCCAGCATGTGCTGAGCGGCCAGCAGGAATGTCGTCAAAACAGGCGGCCGATCCTCGACCTGAAACAGCAAGTCATTCATGAACTATGTCTCCATCATTTTTATGTAGGGCGATACTGGCTGCCGTGACCACCGGCCGCGCGCACGGCATGCCCGTGGCCGCGCGCGTTTTATGAATGTGGTTTTACTGATGCGGCGCCGCGGCATGCGCCGCGACTGACGGGACCGGATCGCGATCGACGTACTCAGGGATGGGCCGGGGTATGGACAGCCCTGTTGTCAACGATATTGCGCCCGAGTGGATTCACTGTCAACAGTTTTTGTATACAATTTTGGGACGTAAAACAACAGCGACAGGCGGTGGCGCGGGCGCCACGGGAGGCGGTTATTGGGCGGCCTGACCGTCCACCTGGAAGCGGCGGCGGTATTCGCGGGGCGTCTGCCCCTGCCAGCGTCCGAACGCGCGGGTGAAGTTGGCCTGGTCGCTGAAACCCGTGCGCTCGGCGATGTCGCTCATCGGCAGGGCCGACTGGCGCAGATACCAGCACGCCAGCTCGTTGCGCACTTCGTCCAGCAGTTGCTGGTAGCTGAGGTCTTCCGATTCGAGCCGGCGCACCAGCGTGCGCGGCGACAGCGCCAGCCGGTCGGCGATGTCGGCCAGCGTGGGCCATGCCGGCTGCCCCTGGTGCATCAGGTGGCGCACGCGCGCGCCGATGCTGCCGGCCAGCCGGGTCAGTTCCTCGTCGCCGGCCTTGCACATGCGCGCGTGCAGGTCGGCATCGGCGGTCTGCGACGGCTCGTCCGCGATGGCGACCGGAAAGCGGATGGCCGGCACCTTGCCGCCATATTCCGTCCGCCAGGCCGTGGCGGGCGCCTCCTGCGGCGCGGCGGGCGCATCCCAGGGCAGGACCACGGTGGCCTGCCGCAGCGCCGCCTCGTCCGCGATGGCGCGGAAGATATTGAACGTCGCGTGCACCGTCGCCCCTTGCAGGAAGCGCGTGTACTGGTGCAGCGGCACGCGCGGATGCAACTCCAGCGTCGCATGGCCGCCGCTGCGCAGGCAGCGGTACTGGAACAGGTGGTCGCGGATGCGGGCGTAGCGCACAAAGGTTTCCATCGCCACCCACAAGGTGGGGCTGGACATGGCCGCCATCCCCTTCAAGCCGTGGGCGGCGGCCGGGATGGCCATGCCCAGTTCGATGCCGAAGTCCGGAAACGAGGCCGCCTGCACGGCATCGAGCAGCGGCAGCACGTCGAGGAACGGCAACAGCCTGCTCTGGCTTGGCTGCGGCCATGGCAAGGCCAGCCCGCGCGCATGCAGGAATTTCGCGAGGATCTGCACGTAGGCCGAATGGATGCACGGTTCGAACCAGGCGGACGGCAGCACGCTGCCAGGCGGCTGCGTCACCGGCGCGGCATGGGCCGCGCGCGCGGTCGGCGAACTGGCTGGAGGGGTGGGTGGGCGGCTCATTGTGGCATTTTAAGACAAATTTTTGGCGCGTTCAACACTGGTGCGCCGCCCCCTTGTGCCCCACAATCATCCACTCACGGAGACACGTGCCACGCAAACGCAACACCCACAACAACCACAACGACCGGATAGCACACCATGCACCACCGCACCGCCCTGCCCGACCATATCGCCCCCGATTCCACCCCGTCCGTCACCGCCATGCTGGAGGAAGCGATGGCGCGCTATGCCGGCCAGCCGGCCTTCACCTGCCTGGGCCAGACCCTGAGCTACGCCGACATCGAGCGCCAGTCGCGCGCTTTCGCCGCCTATCTGCAAGGCCCGCTGGGCGTGAAGAAGGGCGAGCGCATCGCCGTCATGTCGCCCAACCTGCTGGCCTTCGCCATCGCCTTCCTCGGCATCGCGCGCGCCGGGGCCGTGCAGGTCAACGTCAACCCCATGTACACGCCGCGCGAACTCGAACACCAGCTGAACGACGCGGGTGTTGAGACCATCGTCGCCTTCAGCGGCATCTCGGCCACGGTGGCCGAGGTGCTGCCCCGCACCAGCCTCAAGACCGTCATCATCGCCACGCCCGGCGACGGCACGGCCGTCAAGCTTCCCAGCCCGCCAGTCGACGCGCGCCTCACGTCCGCCGTCATGCTGGCCGACGCGCTGCAAACCGGCGCCAGCCTGCCGTTCGAGCCCGTCGCGCTAACCGGCGACGACCTGCTGTTCCTCCAGTACACGGGCGGCACCACCGGCCTGTCCAAGGGCGCGGCCCTGTCGCACCGCAACGTGGTCGCCAACATCCTGCAGTTCAAGGCCATCGTCGCCGACTGCGTGATACCGGGCGAGGAAACCATCGTCACGGCGCTGCCGCTGTACCACATCTTCGCGCTGACGGTGAACTTCCTCAGCTTCTTCACGGTGGGCGCGCACAACTGGCTGGTGCCCAACCCGCGCGACATGGACGGCTTCATCGACGTGATGAAGGCAGCCCGCCCCACCGCCTTCACCGGCGTGAACACCCTGTACGCCGGACTGGTGGCGCACCCGCGCATCGGCGAGGTGGACTTCTCGCGCCTGCGTCTCGCGGCCGGCGGCGGCGCGGCCGTCATCGAGGCGACGTCCGCGCGCTGGATGGCCATCACCGGCCGCTTCATCCGCGAAGGTTATGGCCTGTCCGAGACCAGCCCCATCGTCACCTTCACGCCGGGCGACATCACCTCCTTCACCGGCACCACCGGCCTGCCGCTGCCGGACACCCACATCAAGCTGCTCGACGACGACGGCAACGAAGCGGCGCCCGGCGCCGCCGGCGAAGTGTGCGTCAAGGGTCCGCAGGTCATGCGCGGCTACTGGCAGCAGCCGCAGGCCAATGCCGCCGCCTTCACCGCCGACGGCTATTTCCGCACCGGCGACGTGGGCCTGTTCGACGAGCGCGGGTTCCTGAAGATCGTGGACCGCAAAAAGGATATGATCATCGTGTCGGGCTTTAATGTGTTCCCCAACGAGATCGAGGCGGTGGCATCGTCCTGCCCCGGCCTGCAGGAATGCGCGTGCGTGGGCGTGCCGGACGAGAAAACCGGCGAGGCCGTGAAGCTGTACGTGGTGCGCGCGCCACAAGCGCAGCTGACGGAGGCCGAGTTGGCCGAGTTCTGCCGCAAGGAACTGACCGCCTACAAGGTGCCGCGCCAGATCGCCTTCGTCGACGCGCTGCCCAAATCCGCCGTTGGAAAAATCCTGCGCCGCGAACTGCGCAGCCACGCCTGACCCCTCAACCAGGAAGGAACCACCATGAACGCACCCACCGCCCACCTGGAGCAGGTCCAGATCCCGGCCGAATTCCAGGCCTGCTTCGAACGCCAGCGCGCCGCCTATCTCGCCCAGCCCGAGCCAAGCTACGCCGAGCGCAAGCGCGACCTGCTGCAACTGGCGCGCATGCTCAAGGAAAACCGCGACGACCTGGTCGCGGCCATCAACCGCGACTACGGCAACCGCTCCGAATTCGAGACCCTGTTCGCGGAGTTCTTCGTCGTGCTCGAAACGATCAAGGATTCCATCAAGGACCTGAAAAGCTGGATGCGTCCCCAGCGCCGCAAGATCGACTTCATGGTGCATCCGCTGGCCAGCAACCGCGTGATTCCGCAGCCCCTGGGCGTGGTGGGCGTGATCGTGCCGTGGAACTTCCCGCTCAACCTGACCTTCTGCCCGCTGGCGTCGATTTTCGCGGCCGGCAACCGCGCCATGGTCAAGATGTCGGAGAACTCGCAGCAGCTGGCCGAACTGCTGATGCGCATCAGCCCCAACTACTTCCCCGAGGATAAGCTCAAGTTCTTCGAGGACGGCAGCGGCCGCGGCCCGGCCTTCTCGTCGATCCCGTTCGACCACCTGCTGTTCACCGGCTCCGGCGCCACCGGCCGCGCCGTGATGGCCAACGCGGCCCGCAACCTGACGCCCGTCACGCTGGAACTGGGCGGCAAGTCGCCGGCCATCGTGGGGCCCGACTATTCGATCAAGACGGCGGCCGAGCGCATCCTGTGGGTCAAGCTGTTCAACGCGGGCCAGATCTGCACCACCATCGACTACGTCTTCATCCCCGAGGCGGCGGTGGAGGAGTTCGTCGGCCACTGCAAGCGCCTGTTCGCGGAGCGCTACCCCGACATCAACGGCGCCGACTTCACCTCCATCATCGACCAGCGCTCCTACGAGCGCCTGACGCACACGCTGGAGGACGCGCGCGCCAAGGGCGCCCGCCTGGTCAACCTGGCCGGCGACCAGCAGCCCAACGCCGCGCTGCGCAAGTTCGCGCCGCACATCGTGCTCAATCCGACGCCGGAAATGCTGCTGTCGCAGCGCGAGATCTTCGGCCCCATCCTGCCGGTGCGCACCTACCGCGACGCGCGCGAGGTGGCCGATTACATCAACCGCCGCGACCGGCCGCTGGCCATCTACCCGTACACCAACGACAAGGCGCTGGCGCAGTTCTACATCAGCCACGTGATGTCGGGCGGGGTGTCGGTCAACGAGGCGCTGCTGCACGTGGCCCAGCACGACCTGCCGTTCGGCGGCGTGGGCCCCAGCGGCATGGGCCACTACCATTCGCGCGAAGGCTTCAACACCTTCTCCAAGCTGCGGCCCGTGTTCTACCAGGGTCCGGTGTCGGCGATCCAGATGCTGTTCCAGCCGCCTTACACGGGACGCGCGATGAAGCTCATCAACCTGCTCATCAAGATCAAGACCTGAGCGCGTCCTGAACGCCCGGCGCTCCCACAGGCCGGGCGATGGCGCTCCACACCACATGCGTGAGCAGTTCCGCCAGTTCTTGGCGGCGCTCGGGGGTGTCGTCGTCGCGCAGCATCTGGGCGCAGCTGCGCTCGGTGGCCCAGCTCAGGATGTCGGCCACCTCGGGCCGCACGTCCGGATGGGCGCCGCCGGCCGCCTCCAGCTTGACGATGATGCGGCGGAAGTCGTGCACCACCTCGTCCACGAAGCTGCGGTAGATCCCGGCCACCTCGGGATCGTAGGCCGACAGCTCCACCGTGGCCCGCATGGCGGCCCGGTGCCGGTACTGGATGTCGACCGCATCCTCCATGAACGACAGGAACTCGGCGCGGCCGAACTGGTCCAGGTTGGCCAGCTTGGCCTTGGCCGCGTGGCGCACCTCGCGCCCCACCTGCGCCATCAGGTGGCGCACGATCTCGCCCTTGTTGCGGAAGTGCAGATAGAACGTGGCGCGCGCGATGCCCGCCTCCCTGGCCAGCTGTTCGATCGACAGCGTGGTGAAGCTCTCGCCCTTGTTCAGCAAGCGTTCGCAGGCGCTGATCACGCTGGCGATGGTGGCGGAAGGCTTGTCGGCGCCATCGTTGCGCGGACGGAGGGTGACGGATCGCATCTGGCTGTTCTTTCTCGGATTGCATGGCGGCCGCCGCGCATCCAGCGGCCGGGACAGGCGCCATTGTAGCGCCCCGGCCCCGCGTGCCATGACCATCGGCGCCGATGCGCCCATTACGCCACAGTTATGGACAGGATGTCTAGACCCAGCCACCATCTTCCGTTAGCATGGCAATTTATCAACAACTGCACAAGGAAGCACATGAGTGGCCCCCAACCCGGCATCACCTCCGCCGACATCGCCGTCATCGAGGACGCGGCGCGCCGCTTCGCCGCCAGCGAAGTGCGGCCCTACCTGGAGGACTGGGAGGAAGCCGGCGAATTCCCGCGCGCCCTGTACGGCAAGCTGGCCGAACTGGGCTGGCTGGGCATGGGCTATCCCGAGGAGCTGGGCGGCACGCCGGCCCCGTGGGCGCTGCGCATCGCGCTGTCGGTCACGCTGTCGCGCCACACGGGCAGCGGCGGCGTGATGGCCGGCGCGTTCAGCCACTCCATCGGCCTGCCGCCCATCCTCCACCACGGCGGCGCCGCGCTACGCCAGCGCATCATCCCCGACGTGCTGGCCGGGCGCAAGATCGCCGCGCTGGCCATCACGGAACCGGGTGGCGGCTCGGACGTGGCCGCCCTGCGCACCACGGCGCGGCGCGACGGCGACAGCTACGTGATCGACGGCGAGAAGGTGTTCATCACCTCCGGCATGCGGGCCGACTGGATCACGGTGGCCGTGCGCACGGGCGCGGACGATGGCGGCGCGGGCGCCATCTCGCTGCTGGCCGTGCCGGGCGACGCGCCCGGCCTGTCGCGCGCGCGCCTGAAGAAGATGGGCTGGCTGTGCTCGGACACGGCCCACCTGCGCTTCGACGGCGTGCGCGTCCCCGCCGCCAACCTGATCGGCGAGGAAGGCAAAGGGATCAAGATCATCATGGCCAATTTCAACGGCGAGCGCATGTCGCTGGCCGCCATGGCGCTGGGCATGGCCGAATGCTGCTACGACGAGGCGCTGTCCTGGGCCCGCGAACGCAAGACCTTCGGCGCGGCGCTGGTCAACCACCAGGTGGTGCGCCACAAGCTGGTGGACATGAAGATGCGGATCGAGTCGACGCGCGCCTGGCTCAACGCCGTGGCCGAGCGGGCCGACCGCGGGCAGACGGGCCCGGACTGGGTGGCCGACGTGTGCATGCTGAAGAACCACGCCACGCAGACCATGCAGTTCTGCGCCGACCAGGCCGTGCAGACGCTGGGCGGCATGGGCTTTATGCGCGGCATGGCCAGCGAGCGGATCTACCGCGAGGTGAAGGTGGCCATGATCGGCGGCGGCGCCGAGGAGATCATGAAGGAACTGGCGGCGCGCCAGCTCGGTCTGTGACGGGGCCGGCGCAGACATGCACATCCATTTATAATTTCTTTATCATAAGTCAAGGTCACGACGGATAAAGTGGGAGGATAATTTTTCTTGTACCGAAGATAGGAGAAATGCACACATGCAAAAGGTCAGCAATTACCTCGCGCACGACCACGACCGCTGCGACGGCCTGTACGCCGATGCCGTCGCCCTCGTGGCCTCGCACAACTGGGAAATGGCGGCCGTGTCCTTTCTCGAATTCGCCGAAGCGATGCGGCGCCATGTGGAAATCGAGGAGCGGATCATCTACCCCGCGTTCGAGAAGCTGCTGGCCGACACGGCGGCGCCCACCCAGTCGCTGCACGCCGAACACCAGCTGCTGTGCGAGATCATGTACCGCATGAGCATGGCCATCAAGCGGCGCGACGTGATTGAATTCTCCGACCACGCCGACACCTTCCGGCTCACCACCGAGCAGCATAACCTGAAGGAGGAAGGCATCCTGTTCCCGATGTTCGACAAGCTGCTGCGGCCCCGCTACGAGGAACTGGTGCAGGCGATGGACGGGATGCGCCGCGAGCACAACCGTCACAACGACTGAGTTCTCCGCCGCGGCGGGCGGCGATCAGGCCAGCAACGCCTCGATGCGGGCCCAGTCGAGCACCGTGATGCGGCGCTTGTTCACCTCGATGATGCCGTCCTGGCTCAGATCGCGGAACACGCGCGACAGCGTCTCCGGCGTCAGGCTCAGGCGCGCCGCGATGGCGCCCTTGTTGGCCACCAGCGCGATCTCCACGTTGGGCAGACGTTCGGCCACCTGCCGCGCCAGGTAATCGGCCACGCGCTGGTGCGCGCTCAGCGTGGTGCTGCCGATGTCGCGCACCAGGCCGCAGAACTGGCGGCCCAGGCAAGTCATCACCTCGCGCGCGAAGGCGGGATTCTCGTCCGCGATCTCGAAGATGACCTCGCGCTCCGTATGCAGCAGCATGGTGTCGGCCGTCGTCTTCACGCAGGTCTGGTGGGCCTGCCCCATCACCATCTCACCGAGGCCGAAGCACTTGCTGCCGCCAAGGATGGCCAGATTGCGCACCGCGCCCTGCTTGCTGTGGATGCCGATATGGACCTGGCCATACACCACCCAATACGTGCCCAGCGCCTGATCGCCCTGTTGGACCACGGCCGTGTTGGCCACCGCCCGCACCACGGAGGTGTGCTGGGCGACCCGCTCGACCTGCTGCGGCGTCAGCATGCGGTACAGCGACGCGTTGGCAATGATACTTTTTACTTTCGCGCCATCGTTACGCATGATGCCCGCCTTCTTTGCCCAAGATCAAAGCGCTTATAGTAACGATGTGTTAGCGGAAATTTCTTGATGTGAATCAAACAGATGTGAATTGCAGGATGGGAATTCCGTGGATGTATTGGACAGACGCTTTTCTCGCGCCGTGTGGCGGTTTTTTTAAAATTATGGAACAATTGGCAACGCAACAACCCGTCCACCATCGTCAGGAGTGTGCCCCATGAAATACCAAGGTAGCTGCCACTGCGGCAGAGTGGCGTTCGACGTCGAAGGCGACATCAAAGGCGCGCTTGCATGCAACTGCTCGATCTGCCAGCGCAAAGGCTCGTTGCTGTGGTTCGTGCCGAAGGCCGACCTGAAACTGCGCACGCCGGACGAGGCGGCCAGCACCTACACGTTCCACAAACACGTGATCAAGCACCGCTTCTGCCCCGTCTGCGGCATCCATCCCTATGGAGAAGGCGTGGACCCGCAGGGCAACGAGGTGGCCGCCATCAACATCCGCTGCATCGAAGGCATCGACCTCGATACGATCCCCGTTCAGCACTACAACGGGCGCGATATTTAACCCACCGCTGACTCAGAGGCCGATTTGATCTCCCATACATTCGTCGGTATCGCGGATTTCCCCCGCAGCTTGCGCTTCTACTCGGCAGTCATGGAGCAACTTGGCCTGCAGCTCAAATTTGCCGATGCGGCGCGCCCTTGGGCGGGCTGGATGAAGCCGGGCCAGCCACGGCCCCTGTTCCTGATCGGCGTCCCATTCAACGGCGAGCAGGCAACGGTCGGCAATGGCCAGATGGTGGCCCTGCTGGCCCCTTCGCGCGAGGCGGTCCGGCGCGCGCACGCCAGCGCCCTGGAACAGGGCGGCATGTGCGAAGGCCCGCCGGGTCCACGGCCTCACTATCATCCCGATTATTACGGCGCCTATTTCCGCGACCCGGACGGCAATAAACTTGGCGTCGTCTGCCACGACGCCGCCCCGGAAAGCGATCTCACAGCCCCATCTCCCTGAGGAATCTGGCCCGGTCCTGTTCATTCGGCAGCTGCTCGGCCAGCAGCCGGTGGAATTCCGCCGGGTCGCCCGTCACCTTGGCGAAGCGCTTGACCAGCACCTTGGCGATCGGCCCCACGTAAGGCAGCAGTTTCTGATGCGCGTGCTCCATCACCTCGGGGCTCAGTTGCAGCGCCGTGCCGCCGCTGGCCACCTGGCTCAGTTGCGACGGCGGCAGGCCCGCGCCGCTGCGGGCCTGTGACGAGGTGCCGGCCGTGCCCAACCCCATCTTGCGCCTGATGCTCTGGACGCTGGCCTGGAAAGCCTCCCGTCCCGTCTCGGTCGTGATGTGCGTCTGCAGGCGTCGGCACAGCGTATCGAGGTCGGCCGCGTCGTGCGCCTCCTTCTTCAGCAGCAGCTTGGCCATCGGCCCGATCTGCAGCGACAGCGCCATTTGCAGCTCGGGCGCCACTTCCACCAGCCACTGCGGCGCCGATGCCGACAACGACGCCGTGTGCCCGACGCTGCCGGCGCCGCCGCTGGCCCCGGCCGCGCTCTGGTGCTGGCCGCCCGTGCCCGTGTGCGGCGGGGGCGCCGGACGCGGCGCCGGCCGGCTGAACGCCAGCACCGTGCGCTCGTTGTCCTCCTCGCCGGGCGGCACGCCGCCCGTGTGCTGCAACTGGGCGTCCGTCAGCGCGGCGAGGAAGGCGCGCGCCGTCTGGAAACGGTCCTCGACCCGCTTGGCCAGCGCCCGCGCCAGCACGGCGTCGAAGGCCGGATGCAGGCCGGCGTGCCGTTCGCTGGGCGGGGTCGGCATGGTGTTGAGGATCTGGTGCATCACCACCGAGGCGGCGCCGGTGAAGGGCCGCGCGCCGGTCAGCATCTGGTACAGCAGGATGCCGGCGGCGAAAATGTCGGACCGCCCGTCCACCCGCTCGCCCCGGAACTGTTCGGGCGACATATAGCTTGGCGTGCCGATCACGTCGCCCACCTGGGTCAGGGTGGACGTCTCGATCTTGGCCACGCCGAAGTCGGTGATCTTGACCTGGGCGGTGGGCGTGATCAGCAGGTTGGCCGGTTTGATATCGCGATGCACGACGCCGCGCGCGTGCGCGTAGTCCAGCGCCGCCAGCAGCTGCGACATGCAGGCCACGCACGCGCTCAGGTCCATCGGCACATCGGGCGTGAGGAAATCGTTGAGCGGCCGGCCGTCCACATATTCCATGGCGATGTAGGTCACGCCATCGGCCTCGCCGTAATCGTAGACGGCCACGATGTTCGGATGCACCAGCCGGCCCGACGCCTGCGCCTCGTTGCGGAAGCGCGCCACCAGCTCGGCGCCCGAATGGCCGTCGAGCAGTTCGAGGCGGATGGTCTTGAGCGCCACCACCCGCGCGATGTTGTCGTCGTAAGCCCGGTAGACCACGCCCATGGCGCCGCTACCGAGCTTGCCGTCGATCCGGTACTTGCCTATCTTTTCTGTCATCGGATTCCTGGTTGCTTATTCATCGAGCATTTTCAACGCGCTGGCCAGGCTGGTGCGCATGCGCGTGAAGGACTGCGCCAGCGCGCTCAGTTCATCGCCGCCCTTGACCTGGAATTCCTCGGCGTCGAACTTGCCCATGCTGACCTGGTCGGCAACGTGGGCCAGATGGGTGATGCGGCGCGTGACCAGCAAGTGCACCATCACGTTCAGCGCGATCAGCACCACCACGAACACGCCCAGCAGCGACAGCATGAAGGTGCGGAAGATGGCGTTGGCGCGCTGCAGCGGCACCGCCATCGGCACCGAGATGACCTGCGCGCCGACGATCTCGTTGAGCTGCCACGCGAAGCCGTTGTTGGGGCCATAGATGTCGACCATGGTCTTGGGCGCGTTGGCGGCCGTGCTGTGGCAGGCCAGGCAGGCGCCGTCCTTGATCTGCAACGGCCGCGCGATGTACAGGCTGCGGCCGGTGGCAGTCTCGCGCTCGCCCGAATACTCCTTCAGGTCCGGCGATTTGCGCAGCTTCTGCACGATATCGACCTCCCAGTCAGTGGCCTTGTCGCGCAGGTTGGTCGGGTTCAGCGTCGCTTCCTTGTACGAGAAATCGGGATAGGCCTTGAGGATCACGTTCAGGTTCTCCACCGCCGAATACGACGGCACCGACTGCGGATGGAACTCGTACTTCATCTGGTTGGCCAGCAGCGGCTGGATCTGCTTGGCCGTGTAGCCGCGCACGCTCTTGGCCGCCTCCAGCAGCAAGCGGGCATTTTGCAAGGTCTCCTCGCGCGCGCTCTGCTTGAGCAGGCTGTCGGCGATGAAGCCGGCGGCCACGAAACCGACGGCGAAGATGGTCACGAACACCAGATTGAACTTGCTTGCGATGGACAACTTCATGTGGACTCCTGCGAGGGTGGATGAAGGTCGTGGCGCCGGCGTTACGGCGTGGACGGATGTTTGACGACGGGATGGAGCACGGCCTGCCATTCGCTGCCATGGCCCAGTGCCTGGTTCAGCTGCTGGCGGAAACGGGGATCCTGCAGCCGCGCGCGGAAGCGGGCCACGAAGTGCCTGCGCACGGCCAGGTTACACCGCAGCCAACCTTCGACGTCGGCGAAATCGGCGGCGCGCTGGCGTTGGGCGGGTGGTTTGGCCGGCTTGGCCGGCTGCGGCGCGGGCGCCAGGCGGTCGCGGAATGGCGCCGGCATCTCGCGCAGGAACTGCGGATCGGCGCGGGGCAGCATCACCAGGGGTTTGCCGGCATCGGCCTGCACGTAGCTTTCGGCGGCCACTTTTTGCATGGGACCGGCCTTGCCCGGTCCGGTGACGGGCGCCGCCAACTGCTCGCCCGAATCCGCGAACAAGGCGTCGCGCCCCGGCCGGCTGAACACCACGGCCGCGCCGGCGCCCACGCTGGCCTGCAGCGCTTCGGCGGCGATGACGGCACGGCCGGCGCCAGTCTGCACCTTGATCCATCCTTGCAGCAGCGCCACCTCGGCCGTGCCCTTCGGCGCAGCGCCCAGGGCCGACAGGTAGAGCCGGGTTTGGGGACCGACGGCCACGATGGTGCCGCTGTCCAGTTCAATCTGCGCCCCGCCGGCGCCCGTCTCGACGATATCGTCCTGCTCCAGCGGCGTGCCGTTGACGGCCTGGTACACATCGGCCGCGCGGATCACGCGCACCGGCTGCTCGGCCAGCGCCAGGCGAGCCGCTGGTGCCGCCCAGGCCGGCGCGCAGAAAGTCAGCAGCAACGCGAGCGCGGCTGCGGTGGGAAAAATGGATGAGTGCTTCGCCATGACGTTGTCGGGGTCCGGTGCCGTTGTCTCGCCATGAGAATAACATGGGATTTTGGCATCGCCGTCCAATTTTTTTAACACCGGCGCAGGCAAAGCAGCAGCACTGCTGCTATGGAACAGACATATGCCCCACCTCGTAGCGCTGTTCCTGCGGCAGCGGCGGCGTGTCGACCGCGTCGCGCCACAGCGAGAACTGCACCAGCGTCCAGCTGACCGGCTCAAACGCCACCACCACGGCCAGCGCGCCGCTGTCGCGCAAGGCGCCCGCCTCGGCCTGCTCCTGCTCCCGCAGCGCCGCCAGCGCCGAGTAAGGCGCGATCGGCTTGACGATGCGGCGCGCGTGCCGGGCTTGCGCCACATCTTCCGCCAGCCAGTTGTGCCACACCGTCCACGTCTTGATCGAGGGCCAGCCGAAGGCCTGCGCCACGCCCGCGAAGCCTGGTCCGCTGATGAAGGCATGCATGGCCTCGGGCTCGCGCCACAAATAGAACGGCGCGTACAGATTCTCCGCCGTCGCGCCACGGCGCTTGTCAGCGCTCAGGTAAGCCTTGAACGCCAGCCCCGGAAAATCGTCGAGCATGTGGCCTTTGCTGGCGATGCGATGGCGGATGATGTCCATGTCGTAGTCGGCCGGCAGCACAAAACTGTACTGCATCGCCATCATGGCTGCGTCTCCGCCATCGCGTTCTGCCAGCTGGCCCCCGGCGCATACAATTCGCCGCCGCTGAACGACCAGTCCTCAGCTGCGGTGGTGGTGATGACGACCATCACATCCTGCGGCCGCACGCCCGGCGACTCGGCCAGCAGGCCCACCAGCCGCTGGTAGAACGCCTGCTTGACGGCGGCGCTGCGGGCGCGGCCCGCCGTAACGTTGATCAGCATGTAGTCGTCCGAGCGCGGGCCGCCCAGGTAATGACGGTCGAAGCTCATTTCATACGGCTCATGCTGGTGGATGACCTGGAAACGGTCGTCGGCCGGCACGCCGAACGTGTCCACCAGCGCCCGGTGCAGACTGTCCGACACGGCCCGCAGATAATCGGGCGACTTCCCCTTCAACAGCGAAATGCGGCTCATAGGCATGATGTGCTCCTTCAGTGAATTTGCTTCAGCAGGTTGATGGCCGACGCCGCCGTGGGCCAGCCGGAATAGAAAGCGAGGTGGGTGATGAGCTCCACCAGCTCGTCGCGCGTGACGCCGTTCTCCAGCGCCCGCGCCAGATGGAACGGCAACTGTTCGATGCGGTACATGGCCACCAGCGCGGCCACCGTCACCATGCTGCGGTCGCGCAGCGACAGGCCGGGCCGCTGCCACACGTCGTCGAACAGCACCTTGTCGGTCAGCTCGGCCAGTTTCGGGGCGATGGCGCCCATGCTCTGTTGTCCTGCGGTGGAACCTGTCGTCATCGGTGTGATCTCCATGCGTTGATTTGACAGAGACACGATACGCGACTATCTTTATCCTGAAAAGCAGGAATAATTGAATTAACAATCCCAAAAATCAGGACAATCATGCGCAGAATCACCTTCGATCTCGACATCCTGCGCAGCTTCGTCACGGGCGTCGATCTGGGCAGCTTCGCCAAGGCGGCGGACCGGCTGGGCCGCTCCACGTCGGCCGTCAGCGCCCAGCTCAAGAAGCTGGAGGATCAACTGGGCACGCCCGTGCTGCGCAAGGCGGGGCGCGGCATGGCCACCACGGCGGCCGGCGAATCGCTGCTCGGCTACGCGCGCCGCCTGCTGGAACTGAACGACGAGGCGGCGACGGCCGTGCGCGGCGTGGAGCTGGCCGGCAGCATCCGGCTCGGCATGCAGGAGGATTTTGGCGAACATATACTGACCGATGTGCTGGGCCGCTTTGCCCGCGCCCATCCGAAGCTGCGGATCGAGGCGCGGGTGGCGCGCAATGCGGTGCTGACGGAGCAGATCGCGGCGGGGCAACTGGACCTGGCGCTGGCATGGAACGCCGGCGCCGCGCGTCCACATGCGGAAGCGGTGGGTGAAACGCGCATGCGCTGGATAGGCACGCATGACTGCGATCCGCAATCGCTGATCGCCGGCCCGGAGCCGGTGCCGCTGGTGCTGTTCGACGCGCCCTGCCTGATGCGCACGGCCGCCACCAATGCGCTCGACAAGGCCGGCATCGCATGGCGCGTGGCGTTCACCAGCCCCAGTCTGGGCGGCGTGTGGGCCGCCGTGGCGGCGGGGCTTGGTGTGACTGTGCGGACGGAGGTCGGATTACCATCGCGGCTGCGGACGCTCGATACGCCCGCCCTGTCCCCGCTGCCGAAAGTCGGACTGGATCTGCTGTTCGGCGCAGCGGACCCCGGCCCGGTCGTCGGACGGCTGCGCGATGTGGTGCTGGAAACGGTCGCCCAACACGCGCCGAAATGACCAGTGGCGTACCCTAATTACGCTAAATTGAGCTCGTCGTACCCGCGAAGGCGGGAACGACGTTTTCAGGTTCCGGGCCTTGGCATAGCGGCATTCTGGTCTGCTTCTGAGGAGCCGCCGCGCACCGTCATCAGCAGCTGACGTGCTTTGACCTGCTGGCCAACCTTGCACGACAGGGTGTCGATCACACCATCCGCCTGACTGGTCACGGAAAACTCCATCTTCATCGCCTCCAGCACGGCCAGCGGCTGGCCCTTGACGACGGCCGCGCCAGATTCCACCAGCACGGCGATGATCTTGCCGTCCATTGGCGCCAGCAGCCGGCCATCGCCGGCGGCATCGCTGCGGGCCGCCGGCGCCAGCGTCACGTCCTCATACGCCAGTGTCGCGCCACGGCAGCTCAACCACAGCGTCGCCCCGACGCGCGCCACGTACGCCGTTTGCGCCACACCGTCAAGGATGAAGCGCACCACGGGAGCCGCGATTTCCAATTCCAGCACGATGCAGCCCTCGGCCGACTGTACCTCGTAGCGCCCGCCCCCACATGGCCGCACGCTGGTCTTGACTTCGTTGTCGCCACACTTGAGCCGCACCGACACCGCAGCCGCCGCGGAGCTTTGCCACTCCATCAGCTCACCCGCCACGCCCGCGCGACGCGCCAACGCGTCGGCATCCTGCCGGTAGAACAGCAACGCGGCCAGCGCGCGGTGCACGCTATCACCCGCCAGCCCGGCGGCCAACGCGCCCGCCGGGAAATGCTCGGCGATGAAATCCGTCGAGAACCGGCCCGAGGCGAACGCGGAATGCGCGACCACCTGGCGCAGGAAATCGCGGTTGCTCGCCACGCCCAGCAGCACCGTCTCTTCCAGCATCCGCAACAAGGTACGGCGGGCCTGCTCACGGTCAGCGCCGCTGGCGATCAACTTGCCCTGCATGGAATCGTAGTTCGGCGCGATGACGCCACCCTCCCGCAAGCCATGATCGAACCGCATTCGGGGCCCGGCCGCTGGACGCCATGCCAGCAGTGTTCCCGTCTGCGGCAGGAATCCCTGCGCGGGGTCCTCCGTGCACAGCCGCACCTCGATGGCCCAACCCTTGCGCCTCGCCAGGATCGCGTCCTGCGCCAACGGCAAGGCTTCACCCTGCGCCACGCGCAACTGCCATTCGACCAGATCGAGGCCGTACACGATCTCGGTGACGGGATGTTCGACCTGCAGCCGGGTATTCATCTCGAGGAAATAAAACTGGCCATCTTCGGCCAGCATGAATTCCACCGTGCCCGCGCCCACGTAGCGCACCGCGCGCGCGGCGGCGACGGCGGCCGCGCCCATGCGCATGCGCAGCACGTCGTCCACGGCGGGACTCGGGCACTCCTCCACCACTTTCTGGTGCCGGCGCTGGACCGTGCAATCGCGTTCACCGATGTGGACCACATTGCCGTGCCGGTCGCCGAACACCTGTATCTCCACGTGGCGCGCGTTGAGCACGGCCTTTTCGATCAGCAGTTGACCGTCGCCGAACGCATTGGCCGCCTCGCTGCGTGCGGACGCGATGGCGGCGGCCAAATGCGCCTCCTCGCGCACCAGCCGCATGCCGCGCCCGCCGCCGCCGGCCGCCGCCTTGACCATCACGGGCAGTCCGATCTTCAACGCCTGCGCGGTCAGCTGCGCATCCTCCTGCTCGCTCCCCTGGTAGCCGGGCACGCACGGCACGCCCGCTTCCAGCATCAGGGCTTTGGCGTTGCTCTTGTTGCCCATCGCGGCAATCGCCTCCGGGTCCGGCCCGATGAACACCAGGCCCGCCGCCTGCACCGCCCGTGCGAAATCGGCGCTCTCGGACAGGAAGCCATAACCGGGGTGGACGGCGCCGCAGCCCGTGTCGAGCGCCGCCTGCACCAGCTTGTCGATCACCAGATAGGACTGCGCTGCCGGCGCCGGGCCGATGGCCACCGCTTCATCGGCCTCAATCACGTGCAAGGCATCGCGGTCCGCCTCCGAATAGACAGCCACCGTTCCATAACCAAGCTTCTTGCAGGCGCGGATCACGCGCAGCGCGATCTCGCCGCGATTGGCCACCAGGACTTTATCGAACATCAGCGTCACCCGTCTCCACGTTGCCGGCCGCTGCCCATTGCGGCAACCGTTTTTCCACGAAAGCTTGCGTACCTTCCGCCGCTTCCGGGCCGCGCAGCGCGGCCGAAAACAGCGCGGCGGCCCGGTCCAGCACCTGTCCCAGCGGCTCGCTGCCCACGGCCAGCATGATCTGCTTGGTCAGTGCGTTGGCGCCCGGCGCGCAGCGCATCACCTGCGCCAGCACCTGCGCCTCGCGCGCGGCCAGGCCGGCGTCGCTGTGCTCGACAAAATGGGCCAGTCCCATGCGATACGCTTCGGCGCCATTGAAGCGCCCTCCGCACACGCCAAGCCGGCGCGCGTGCGACAGCCCGATGCGCTGCACCACAAACGGCGCGATCTGGGCCGGGACCACACCAAGGCTCGTTTCGGGCAAGCCAAAGCTGGCGTCATTGCGCGTGATCGTCACGTCGGCCACGCACGCCAAGCCGAAACCGCCGCCCAGCACCGCCCCCTCGGCCACGACGATGACCGCTTGCGGCACGCCGTTGACCAGTTCCAGCAGCGCGCCGAAGCGGCGGTTGAACGCGGCCACCGGGTCTGTGCCCGGCGCGGCTTCCTGCCGGCGCAGGCGGGCGAAATCCTTCACGTCGCCGCCAGCGCAGAAATTGCCGCCGGCGCCGCGCAAGACGACGGCCCGCACATCGGGGCAAGCGGCGACCGCTTCAAACGTGTCGATCAGTTCTTCCAGCAGCTGCGCGTTCATGGCGTTGCGCGCTTCCGGACGGTTGATCGTCAGGTGCAGCACGGCGCCCTCGCGGCGTGCCAGCAGCACGGCATTGTCGATAGTGTGCATGCGATGCTCCTAGAATCGGGCCACGCCGAAACTACTGGTCCGCAGCGTGCGCTGTCTGGCCTCGCGGCAGATGGACAGCGTGTAAGCGAGCACGCGGCGCGTGTCGCGCGGATCGATCAGGCCGTCGTCGTACAACCGCGCGGTGCCGGCCAGACTGTGCGATTCGGCCTCGAACTGCCGCACCACGCCCGTTTCCATCTTGGCCAACTGGGTTTCCTCGGCCTCCGACACGGGCCGCCCCTCCTTGCGCCACTTGTCGCGCGTGACGATGGACAGTACCTTGGCCGCCTGCTCGCCGCCCATGACGGCCGTGCGCGCGTTGGGCCAGGCGAAGATGAAATCGGGGTCGAAGCCGCGCCCCGACATGCCGTAATTGCCCGCACCGAACGAGGCGCCGATCACCACCGTGATGCGCGGCACGCGAATATTGGCCACGGCCTGGATCATCTTCGAGCCATGCTTGACGATGCCGCCCTGCTCGCTCTCGCTGCCGACCATGAAACCGGTCGTGTTCATCAGGAACACCAGTGGAATGTCCGCCTGGTCGCACAGCTGCATGAACTGCCCGGCCTTGGCCGCGCCATGGGCCGTGATGGGGCCGTTATTGCCGATGATGCCGACCGCCATGCCATGGATGGTGGCGCGCCCGCACACCGTGTGGGCATCGTATTCGTCTTTGAAGTCGAGGAAGTCGCTGCCATCGACCAACCGCGCGATCACCTCCCGGCAATCGTAAGGCTTGCGGTAATCGACGGGCACCAGCCCGCACAACTCCTCGGCGTCGTACAGCGGCTTGCGCACATCGGGCGCAGGTACAGCCGGCCGGTCCTTGTTCCAGTCCAGGCTGCGCACGATGTCGCGCGCGATGCGGATCGCGTCCGCGTCGTCCTCGGCCAGAAATTCGCTGGTGCCGGCCACCTGACAATGCATCTCGGCGCCGCCCAGGTCTTCGTCCTTCGCCACCTCGCCGGTGGCCGCCAGCAGCAGCGGCGGACCGGCCAGGAACACCTTGGCGCGCATGCGCACCATGACCACGTAATCGGACAGGCCCGGCATGTAGGCGCCGCCGGCCGTGCTCGAACCATGCACCACCGTGATCTGCGGGATGCCGGCCGCCGACAAGCGCGCCTGGTTGGCGAAAATGCGCCCGCCATCCGTAAAGATCTCAGCCTGATAAAGCAGGTTGGCGCCGCCCGATTCGATCATGGAGATCAACGGCAGCTTCTGGGCCAGCGCGATCTCCTGCATGCGCAAGGTCTTGCGCATGCCCCACGGCGTGACGGTGCCGCCCTTGATGGCGCTGTTGGATGCGTTCAGCATCACGCGCGCGCCGCCCACGTAGCCGATACCGCAGATGGTATTGCCGCCCGCGAGCGAGCCATCCTTGTCGTCGTGCTGGCGCAGTCCGGCCAGCGAGGCGATTTCCAGGAACGGCGAACCTCGGTCGAGCATCAGGTTGATGCGCTCGCGCGGCGTCAACTGGCCGCGCTGGTGGAACTGCGGCTGGCGCGCCGCCTCGGTGGCGCGCACCATGTCCTCCGCCGCGCGCACTTCGGCCAGCGCCGCCAGCATTTCCTCGCGCTGGCGCGCGTAGCCTTCGGACCCGGCGTCGAGCTGTGATGCGATGATGGCCATGTCAGGCTCCGCGCTTACCCGGCAAGGTGCCCATCAGCTTGGCGATAATGCCCAGCATGACCTCGTCCGCGCCGCCGCCGATGGAAGTCAGGCGATAGTCGCGGTACAGGCGCGATGGCAGCGACTCCCACGTGTAGCCCATGCCGCCCCAGTATTGCAGGCATGCGTCCGTCACTTCGCGCGACAGGCGGCCCGCCTTCAGCTTGCACATGGAGGCCAGCTTGACCACTTCCAGGCTGTCCGGATTGGCGTGGTACAGCGTGCCGGTGCGGTAGATCAGCGCGCGCAGGGCCTCGATCTCTGTCTGCAGCTCGCCCAAACGGAAGTGGATCACCTGGTTGTCGAGCAGCGACGCGCCGAACGCCTTGCGCTCGCGCGTGTACTCGATGGTGGTCTGCACCAGCTTTTCCAGCCCCTTCACGCACATGGCGGCGCCGAACATGCGCTCCTCCTGGAACTGCTGCATCTGCATCTGGAAGCCAGCGCCCTCGATGCCGATCAGATAGCGCTGCGGCACGCGCACGTCATCGAAGAACAGCTGCGCCGTGTCGGACGACCACATGCCCAGCTTATCGATCTTCCTGGCCCGCTGCACACCCGGCGTGTTCATGGGCACCACGATCAGCGACTTGTTCTTGTGCGGCGCGCCGTCCGATGTGTTGGCCAGCAGGCAAATCCAGTCCGACTGCATGCCGTTGGTGATCCACATCTTGGTGCCGTTGATGATGTAGTCGCCGCCATCCTTGCGGGCCGTGGTCTTCACGCCCGAGACGTCCGAACCGGCGCCCGGCTCGCTCACGCCGATGGACGCCACCAGTTCGCCGGCGATGGACGGCGCCAGGAATTCGCGCCGCAGTTCGTCCGAGCCGAAGCGGGCCAGCGCGGGCGTGGCCATGTCGGTCTGGACGCCGATCGCCATCGGCACGCCGCCGCAGTCGATGCGGCCCAGTTCCTCGGCGAAGGCGATGGCGTAGCTGTAGTCGAGCCCCATGCCGCCGAATTCGACCGGCTTGGTGATGCCCAACAGGCCGAGCGCGCCCAGCTTCTTGAACAGCGCGCGGGCGGGGAAGATCTTCTCCGCTTCCCACTCGCTCACATGCGGATTGATTTCCTGATCGACGAATCTGGCCACGGTCTGGCGCAAGTCGGCGTGTTCTCTGCTGTCAAACATGGAGCGTCTCCTCGAATTCGATTATTGGACTGTGCATCGTTGGAATGGGTCGGATCAAACCAGCACGCCGGCCGGGGGAGTCCAGTCCTCGGGCACGAACAGGTCGGCCTGCAGGACGCCGTCGCCCTCCACCGTGCGGTATTGGCGCAGGTCCGTCACGCCGTGGGAAATCAGCACTTCGTCGTCGATGAAGTGGCGGCCCGTGGTGCTGCGGGCAGGCTGGGTGAGGATATGCCAGGCCGCGTCGGCCATGATCTCGGGCTTGCGGCTGCGCGCCGCGCCGCTCGGCGACAGCAGGTTGCGCACCGCCGCCGTGAAGATCATCGTGCGCGGCCACAGCGTGTTGAAGGCGATGCCGTCCTCGCGGAATTCCTCGGCCATCGCCATCGCGTACATGCTCATCGCGTACTTGGCCATGGCGTAGGCGGGATACGGGGCGAACCACGCGGGCACCAGATTGAGCGGGGGCGACATGTTGAGCACATGGGGATTGTCCGATTCGCGCAAATGGGGCACGCACGCGCGGCTGACCATGTAGGTGCCGCGCGCATTGATGTCATGCATCAAATCATAGCGCTTGGGATCAAGCGCCAGCGTCCGCGCCAGGCTGATGGCCGACGCGTTGTTCACACAGATATCGATACCGCCAAAGCGGTCCACCGTCTGTTCTACGGCGGCTGCTATCTGTTCTTCGTCGCGGATATCGCACGCTATGGCCAGCGCGCGTCCGCCTGCTTGTTCGATTTCCTCGGCCGCCGTGTGGATGGTGCCGGGCAGCGTGGGATGGGGTTCGGTGGTCTTGGCCACCACGGCCACGTTGGCGCCGTCGCGCGCGGCGCGCAGCGCCAGCGCCAGGCCAATGCCGCGCGAGGCGCCGGTGATGAACAGGGTCTTGCCTTTCAAGGTCATGGCTGTTTCCTCTCGCGTCACTTATGTGGATGAATGGGCGGCCAGCATGGCGCGCGCCTCGGCCGGCGTGGCGATCTCACGGCCGGCGGCGCGGGCCGTGGCCACCAGCGCCTCGATCAGTTGTCCGTTGCCGGCGGCCTTGGCGCCGTCGGGCAGGTAGAACGTGTCTTCAACGCCGGTGCGCAGATGGCCGCCCAGTTCCGCGATGCGGCGATGCAGCGGCCACACCTCCTCGCGTCCGATCACGATGCCCTGCCACTGCGCGCCCGATGGCATGTATTTCATCAGCACTTGCAACAGGTCGGCGTCGGCCGGCATGCCGGAAGCGACGCCCATCACCAGCGACACGTGCAGCGGGTCGCGCAGCAGGCCGGCTGAACGCAGCATGGCGATCGAGCGCAGGATGCCCACGTCGAAGCATTCGCATTCGGGGATCACGCCGTTCTCGTGCATCACCTTGAGGTAGGCGGCGATCTTCTCGACCGGGTTATCGAACAGCATGGGCGGCCAGGCCCAGGCGCCCGACGAGGTGGTCTTCAGATAATTGAGGCTGCCCGCGTTCATGGCCGCCATCTCGGGCTTGCAGCGCTCCAGACAGGCCACGGGGCCGGCGATGTCGCGCCCCACCACGCCGGTGGAGAAGTTGAGGATCACGCCGGGGCAGGCGTCACGGATCGCTTGGGCGATGTGCTCGACGACGTCGGGCTCCCACGTCGGCAGGTGGCCTTTGCCCGGCTGCTGATTGCGGAAATGGACGTGCATGATGGAGGCGCCGGCGTTGAAGGCGTCCCGCGCGGAACGCGCCATTTCGTCCGCCGTCACGGGCACCGGGTGCTGTTTGGGATCGGTCAGCACGCCGGTCAGGCTGCAGGTCACGATTGCTTTGTTCATCGGTACACCACTCCTTGCGAAAGCGATCAAGGCGCCACGCGGCACCATCTGCGAACGATAGTACACACGAATAGACAGTGTGTCTAGATTTGTCGTCCAGCCATGAAATGATTGGCACGAAAACAACAAAGGGCCGCACAATGGCGGCCCCTTACAAAGCAAAGAGGGTCTGACCCTCACCCTTTTCGTTGGGTTGTTGGGCGGTGAAACCGCACGACGCGCCAAACCAGGGTCAGACCCAAGGGTCAGACCCTGCTGCTCAAGCGCTTGTGGGGTTTAACGGCTGTAGAACGTGCGGCCGTTGTCGGCCATCGTCCGCAACAGTGCTGGCGGCTGGAAGCGTTCACCGAATTGCTGCGCCAGCGTTTCGCACTGACCGATGAACGCGGCGATGCCAGTACTGTGGATATGGCCGATGGTGCCGCCCCGGAACGGTGGGAAGCCCCAGCCGAGGATGGCGCCGATGTCGGCGTCGCGCGCCGTCGTCAGCACACCCTCCTCCATGCAGCGCACCGTCTCCACCGACTGCACGGCGATCAGGCGCTGCACCAGCACATTGACGTCCGGTTGCTCGGCGGCCGGCGGGAACAGCTCGGCCAAGCCCTGCCACAAGGACTTCTTGCCGCCCTCGGGATAGTCGTAGAAGCCCTGTCCGGCCTTCTTACCGATGCGACCCAGCGCCACGACGCGCTGCGCCACTTCCAGTCCAGGACGCGGGCGGTAGGCGTCGCCCAGATCCGTCGCCGTCTGCTTTTCGATCTTCACCAGCAGTTCGGCCGAGACTTCGTCCGTTAGCGCCAGCGGGCCGACGGGCATGCCGGCTTGCAGGCCCGCGTTCTCGATCAACGCGGGACGCACGCCCTCCTTCAGCATCTGCAAGCCTTCCATCACGTAGGTCGAGAACACGCGGCTGGTGTAGAAGCCGCGCGCGTCGTTGACCACGATGGGCGTCATGCCGACGGCGGCGATGTAGTCGAGCGAGCGGGCCAGCGTGGCATCGCTGGTGCCCTTGCCGAGGATGACTTCCACCAGCGGCATCTTGTCAACCGGCGAGAAGAAGTGCAGCCCGATGAAGTTGGCCGGACGGGCGCTCGCTTCGGCCAGGCCGGTGATCGGCAGGGTCGAGGTGTTGGACGCGAAAATGGCGTCCGGCGCCAGCACGGCTTCGCTCTTGCGGGTCACGTCGGCCTTGATGGCGCGGTCTTCAAATACGGCTTCGATCACCATCTCGGCGCCATCCAGCGCCGCGTAGTCGGCGGTCGGCACGATACGTTCCAGTAGCGCGGCCGCTTTCTCCGCCGTGATCTGGCCGCGCGCGGCCTGCTTTTCCAGCAGCTTGCGGCTGTAGTCCTTGCCCCGCTCGGCCGCTTCCAGCGACGTGTCGAGCAGCACGGCGGTGATGCCCGCCTTGGCCGTCACGTAGGCGATGCCGGCGCCCATCATGCCCGCGCCCAGGATGCCCACGCGGCTATAGCGCTGCTTGTCCACACCGGCTGGACGCGCGGCAAGCTTGTTGGCCTCGTTCATGCCGAAGAACAGGCTACGGATCATGTTCTTGGCCTGCGGGCTCAAAACGGCGTGCACGAAGTAGCGCGCTTCCGTCTTCAAGCCCGTATCGAGGTCGGTGATCAAGCCTTCGTAAACGCACGACAGGATGTGTTCAGGCGCTGGATAATTGCCATAGGTCTTGGCGCGCAGCATGGCGTTGGCGGCCATGATCAGCTGCTGCACGGCCGGGCTGCTAATGGCGCCACCGGGGATCTTGTAGCCTTTGGCGTCCCACGGCTGCTGCACGGGGCCGGTCTGGGCCAGCAGCCAGTCGCGCGCCGCCTGCACTTCCGTACCAGCCGCCACCACGGCGTTCAGGATGCCCAGCTTGAGCGCGTCGGCCGCTTTCAGGCGCTTCCCTTCCAGCAGCAGCGGCAGCGCGTTCTGCACGCCGATCAAACGCGGCAGGCGCTGGGTGCCGCCGCCGCCCGGCAGCAGGCCGAGGGTCACTTCGGGCAGGCCGAAACGGGCCGACGGCTTATCGGCCGCCACGCGGTAATGGCCGCACAGCGCCACTTCCAGGCCACCGCCCAGCGTGGTGCCGGGCAGCGCCATGGCCACCGGCTTGCCGCACGTTTCCAGCTGGCGCAAGGCTTTGTGCAGGGCCGTGGTGCGGGCGAACAGTTCCGGCGCCGCGTCGGCCGATTGCAGCCATTCGAGGTCGCCGCCGGCGATGAAGTCGGCCTTGGCCGACGTCATCAGGATGCCTTTCACGGCCGGGTCGCTGACGGCGCGCTCGATGGCGGCGAACAGCGCGGCGCAGCTTTCGCCGTTGATGACGTTCTGGCTGCGCCCTGGCATGTCCCAGCTCAGCGTGGCGATGCCCTGGGCGTCGAGTTCAAAATTGATCATGCCGCTCTCCTTAAATCCGTTCAATGATGGTGGCGATGCCCATGCCCGCGCCCACGCACAGGGTGGCGAGGCCGGTGTTGAGGTCGCGCCGCTCCAGTTCGTCGAGCAGGATGCCGAGGATCATGGCGCCGGTGGCGCCCAGCGGGTGGCCCATGGCGATCGCGCCGCCATTGACGTTGATGCGGTCGTGCGACACGTTCATCACCTGCATGAAGCGCAGCACGACGGCGGCGAACGCCTCGTTCAATTCGAACAGGTCGATGTCGGACGCCTGCATGCCGGCGCGCTTGAGCGCCTTCTCGGCCGCGTAGCTCGGGCCGGTCAGCATGATGGACGGCTCAGAGCCGATGGTGGCGAACGAGCGGATGCGGGCGCGCGGCTTGAGGCCGGAACGGGCGCCCGCTTCGGCGCTGCCGAACAGCACGGCGGCCGCGCCGTCCACGATGCCCGAGCTGTTGCCGGCGTGGTGCACGTGGTTGATGCGCTCCAGTTCAGGGTAGCGCTGGCGGATCACCGAGTCGAAACCATATTTCTCGCCCATGTCGGCGAACGCCGGCTTGAGCGCCGCCAGCGATTCGATGCTGGTCTGCGGACGGATGGTCTCGTCGCGGTCCAGCACCAGCAGGCCGTTCAGGTCGCGCACTGGTGCGATGGAGCCGGCGAACCAGCCCGCGTCCACGGCGCGCTGGGCGCGGCGGTGGCTCTCGACCGCGTAGGCATCGAGGTCGGTGCGCGAGTAACCCCACAGGGTGGCGATCACGTCGGCCGAAATGCCTTGCGGGACGAAGTAGCCGGGCATGGCGCAGCGCGGGTCCACGGCCCAGGCGCCACCGTCGGCGCCCATGGGTACGCGCGACATGCCCTCCACGCCACCGCCCACGGCCATGTCGGCCTGGCCGGACATGACCAGCGCGGCCGCCATATTGCATGCTTCCAGCCCGGAGGCGCAGAAGCGGTTGACCTGCACGCCCGACACGCTCTGGTCGTAGCCGGCAGCCAGCGCGGCCACGCGGCCGATGCAGGCGCCCTGCTCGCCCACGGGCGTCACGCAGCCCAGCAGCACGTCGTCGACGTTGGCCGTGTCGAGTTCATTGCGGTCGCGCAGCGCGCGCAGCGCCGTCGCCGCCAGTTCCACCGGCGTGGTGCCGTGCAGCGAGCCGTCCTTCTTGCCCTTGCCGCGCGGGGTGCGCACGGCGTCGTAGATGTATGCTTCCATGTCGTCGGTCCTTGCGGTTCGTTTAGAGGGTGCGGCTGATCAGTTCTTTCATGATCTCGTTGGTGCCGCCGTAGATGCGCTGCACGCGCGCGTCGGCCCATGCGCGGGCGATCGGGTATTCGTGCATGTAGCCGTAGCCGCCGAACAGCTGCACACAGCGGTCCATCACGCTGAACTGCAGGTCCGAGATATTGTACTTGGCCATGGACGCCGTTTCCGCGTCCAGCTTACCGGCCGCCATCAGCTCCAGGCAGCGGTCCACGAACACCTGGCCGACCGCGATTTCCGTCTTCATCTCGGCCAGCTTGTGGGCCACGGTCTGGAAGTCGCCGATGCACTTGCCGAACGCCTTGCGCTCCTTGGTGTAGGCGATGGTCCAGTCCAGCGCGGCCTGGGCGGCGGCGATGCCGGTCACGGCGATCTGCAGGCGCTCCCATGGCAGTTCCTTCATCAGGTAGTAGAAGCCGCAGCCTTCCTCGCCCAGCAGGTTGCGGGCCGGGACGCGCACGTTGTCGAAGAACAGTTCCGACGTGTCCTGCGCGCTCATGCCCATCTTGTGCAGGCGCTTGCCCTTGCTGAAACCGGGCATGGTGGTGTCGACCACGAACAGGCTGATGCCCTTAGAGCCGGCCGAGGGATCGGTCTTGGCCACCACGATCACCAGGTCGCACAGCCAGCCGTTGGTGATGAAGGTCTTGGAGCCGTTCAGGATGTAATGGTCGCCGTCGCGCACGGCGGAGGTCTTGATGCCTTGCAGGTCGGAGCCGGCGCCCGGTTCCGTCATGGCGATGGCGCCCACCATCTCGCCGGTGGCCATCTTGGGCAGGTAGGTCGATTTCAGGTAGTCGCTGCCGTGGTGCAGGATGTAGGGCGCCACGATTTCCGAGTGCAGGAAGAAGCCCACGCCGGTGGCGCCCACGCGCGCCTGCTCCTCCATGTAGACGGCGCTGTACAGCAGGTCCACGCCGGCGCCGCCGTACTGTTCCGGCATGCTGGTGCACAGCAGCCCCGACTCGCCGGCCTTGTTCCACACGTTGCGGTCCACGTGGCCCTGCTCCTCCCAGCGCGCGTGGTGGGGCACGATCTCGCCTTCGATGAAGCGGCGGGCCGCGTCGCGGAACATTTCGTGGTCTTGGCTGTACAGGGTGCGTGGGATCATGGGACAGGGTCTCCAATTTAGTTGAGTATGCAAGTATTGTAGGCAGGGCCGGCCCGCCTCCGCATCGTCGGAAGCGACGAATTGCGCTCGCGCCCCCGGAAACGGTAAGATTGCGGCTCCCGCAACCAAGCCGTTTCCATGAATTCAGCCACCAGCGCAGCCCCCAGCGTCGCGCCCAACCGGCTCGCCGCCAAGCTCAATCCCCCCTCGCCGCCAGCCGCGCAAGTGCAGCGCAAGGCCGTGGCGGAGGCCGTGCGCGCGGCCCAGTCGGTGCGCCTGGTGCTGGTGCGGGCGCCGGCCGGATTCGGCAAGACCACCACCATGCTGCAATGCCGCGCCCAGTTCGAGGCCGACGGCGTGGAAACCCTGTGGCTGACGCTGGACCGCAGCGACAACGACCCGGCCCGCTTCCTGGCCTGCCTGGCGGCGGCCGTGGCCCAGCTGCACGGCGAGCAGGCCGGCGCCAGCGACGGCGCGCTCGACATCATGGAGCGTCTGGCCGCCCATCCCAGCCCGTTCGCCCTGTTCTTCGACGATTTCGAACACGTGACCGACCCCACGGTGCTGGACCTGGTGCGCGAACTGATCGCCAACCTGCCGCGCCGTGGCCAGCTCGTGATCGGCGCGCGCAGCCGGCCGGACCTGGGCCTGGGCCGGCTGCGCGCGCGCGGCCAGTTGCTGGAGATCGACACCACCCAGCTGCGCTTCTCGGCCGGCGAGGCGGCCGAATTCATCACCGGCCAGCGCCACATCGCGCTGGGCGAGGCCGACCTGGCGGCCCTGTACCGCAAGACGGAAGGCTGGGCCGCCGCCCTGTGGCTGGCCTCGATGTCGCTCGAACGGCAGGAAGGCCGGGCCGACTTCATCGCCCGCTTCTCCGGCTCCAACGACGCCGTGGCCGATTATCTGGCCGACGACGTGCTGGCCCGCCAGAGCGGCACCGTGCGCGACTTCCTGCTGCGCACCTCCATCCTGCGCCACCTGAACGCCTCGCTGTGCGACGCCCTGCTGGGACGCGACGACAGCGCCCAGCTGCTGGCCGCGCTGGAGCAGGCCAACCTGTTCATCCAGCCGATCGAGGGCGAACCGGGCACCTACCGCTACCACAGCCTGTTCGCCGGCTTCCTGCGCCAGCAACTGCGCATCACCATGCCGGGCGAGGAGCAACGGCTGCACCGCGCCGCGTCGGACTGGTACCAGGCCCAGGGCGGCATCGTGCCCGCCATCGACCACGCGCTCGACGGCGGCAACCTGGAACCGGCGCTGCGGCTGCTGCAGCAGCACGCGGAGGCGCTGCTGGAGGAAGGCCGCATGCACCTGCTCACGCGCTGGTTCGGCGCCATCCCCGCCGCCGCGCTGGCGCAGGCGCCGATGCTGGTGGTGGTCAAGACATGGGCGCTGGCCCTGAGCCGGGGACCGCGCGAGGCGATGGCCGTGCTGGAGGCGTCCGGCTGCGCCGACTCCACCGATCCCGACGTGCGCGCCCACCTGCTGGCCCTGCGCCCGTCGCTGCTGACGATGATGGACCGCATCGAGGAGGCCAGCGTGGCCGGCATGGACGCGCTGGCGCAGCTCCCGCTCAGCAAGCCGTTCGCGGAGAGTATGCTGATCAACGGCATGGCGCTGATCCTGTGTTCACTGGGCCAGTACCAGCAGTCGCACCAGATGCTCGACGCGGCGCGCCGCAAACAGGGCGACGGCGTCGGCCTGTTCAGCCGCATGTACTCGGAATCGATCGAAGGCATCCTGGACCTGGAGGGCGGCCGCCTGCGCCAGGCCAGCGCGCGCCTGCGGCTGGCCGTCAACGCCACGCACGCGCCGTCCTACACCTACACCCACGGCAACGCCTTCGCCGGCGTGCTGTACGCGGACGCGCTGTACGAGGTCAACGACCTGCGCGCGGCGGCCCACCTGTTCAACGTGTACGTGCCGCTGGCCAAGGACGTGGCGCTGGCCGACCACATGATCATCGGCTACACGCGGCTGGCCCGCATCGCCTTCACGCGCGGCGACATCGACATGATGCTGCAATACCTGAGCGAACTCGAATACACGGGCTACCAGCGCCAGTTGCCGCGCGTGGTGGCCAGCGCGAAGCTGGAACGGGCGCGCATGCTGCTCCTGCAAGGCAACCGCGTGGCGGCGCGCGAGGAACTGGAGCGCGCCAACGACACGGCCGTGTGGGCCCGCGTGCGCGCGCTGCGCCTGCTGGCGCACGACGTGGAGCACTTCGACCTGGGACGGCTGCGCTGGGAAGCGCACTTCGGCCAGGGCGCCCCGGACAATACCGCGCTGGAGCAGATCGACGCCGCGCTGGCGGAAGCGGCGGCCGAGGGCCGCGTGCGGCGCCAGCTCAAGCTGCAACTGCTGCGCGCCATCGCCCTGCACCATGCGGGCCAGGCGCGCGCCGCGCAAACGGCCATGCAGCAGGCGCTGCGCGCGGCCAGCGGCGAAGGCTTTGTGCGGCTGATCGTGGACGAAGGCCCGGTGGCGGGTCTGCTGGTGCGGCGGCTACAGGACAGCCAGCGGGCCGACACGGCGGCCCGGCCCGATCCCATGTTCAGCGACTATCTGCTGCGGCTGGCGCAAGCCTTCCCGCCGGCCGAGGCGGAAGCGGATGCGGAAGCGCTGCCCGAAGCGGGCGCCGGCGCCGCCCTGGCCGAGCCCTTGACCCAGAAAGAGACGCGCATCCTGGCCCTGTTGGCCGACGGCTACTCGAACAGCGCGCTGGCGGAAAAGCTGTTTGTCTCGGACAGCACGGTGCGCACCCATCTGCGCAATATCAACACCAAGTTGCACGCGCAAAGCCGCACGCAGGCGGTGGCCATCGCCCGCAAGCTGGGCATCATCGCCTGAGCGCGGCGGCTGGCTGGCCGGCTGGCCGGCCGGCCGCTCACGCCGTGGCCGGCCCCAGGCCTTGTTGCGCGGCCAGGATGAAGGGTAGCGCCTCATCCGCAGGCAGCGGCCTGGCGTAGTGGTAGCCTTGCACCTCGTCGCAACCGAGCTTGCGCAGCAGTTCCAGCACGGCCGCGTTCTCCACGCCCTCGGCGATGGTGGTCAGTCCGAGGCTGTGGGCCATCTGGACGATGGCCCGCACGATGGCCGTGTCTTCCGGATGGGCGTCGATGGCGCGCACGAACGACTGGTCGATCTTGAGCTTGTCGACGGCGAACTGCTTGAGGTAGGCCAGGCTGGAATAGCCGGTGCCGAAATCGTCCACCGACAGGCTCACCCCCAGCTTGCGCAACCCCTGCACCACGGCCAGCACCTGCTCGGGATTCTGCAGCAGGATCGATTCCGTCAGTTCCAGCTCCAGCCAGTCGGCCGGCAGCGCCGCCTGTTCCAGCGCGGCGCGCACATCCTGTTCCAGGTCGCCGCGTCCGAACTGCAGCGCCGACAGGTTGACCGCCACCACCATGTGCGGCGCGCCCGCCGCGCGCCACTCGGCCATCTGACGGCAGGCCGTGCGCAGCACCCAGGCGCCGATCGGCACGATCAGGCCGCACTCCTCGGCCACCGGGATGAAGCGCGCCGGCGACACCAGGCCGTGACCGGGGCGCTGCCAGCGGATCAGCGCTTCCACGCCGATCATGCGGCCGCTGGCCAGGTCGAGCTGGGGCTGGTAGTAGAGCAGCAATTCATCGCGTTGCAGCGCCTGCGCCAGGCCGTTGCGGATATCGAGCCGCTCGGCCGCGTCCGACAGCATGCGCGGCGCGAAGCCGCACCACGTGTTGCGGCCCTGGTGCTTGGCGTGGTACATGGCCGTATCGGCCTTTTGCAGCAGCGTGTCGAAATCGGCGCCGTCGTCGGGCGACAGCGCGACCCCGGCCGAGACGGTGGTGGCCAGCTCCTGCCCGGCCAGCATGATCGGCTCCTGCAGGCGATGCAGCAGCATGTCCAGCACCGGCGCCAGCGCCGCCGCGTCGGGCAGGCCGCTCCACACCAGCAGGAATTCGTCGCCGCCCTGGCGGCTGACGGTGGCGCCGGGCGGCGCCAGCGCGCGCAAGCGGTTCGCCATCTCCTGCAGCACCAGGTCGCCCTGCAAGTGGCCGAGGCTGTCGTTGATCTGCTTGAAGTTGTCGAGGTCGAGGAACACCAGCGCCACCCGGCCACCGTGGTGGCGCGACACGGCGTCGCGGAAGCTGGCGCGGGCCATGAGCCGGTTGGGCAGCTCCGTCAACGGGTCGTGGTAGGCGAGGAAGTGCAGCCGGTCCTCGGCCGCGCGCTGCTGGCGCATGGCGGCCGACAGCCGCAGGAACGGCTCGCGCACGCTCGATACGAACACGGCCTGGTAGATGTAGCCGTAGGCGACCACCTTGTACAGGTGGCCCAGCAGGCTGAAGATGTCGTTCACGTTGGCGTACAGCGTGAAGCACAATTCGCTCAGGATGGTGATGGCCGTGGCCCGCAGCAGCGGCGTGGCCTCCGGCGCCGGCGCGCGCCAGAACAGCAGCAGCGGCACCAGCAGGATGACGACGATGCCATATTCGGCCGCCAGCTTGATGGGGGTCAGCCCCTGGCCCGGCACGAACATGACGGGCCACAGCTGCGGCGCATACAGCTGCAGGCCGTACACGGCGCCCGTCAGCAACAGGGCCGCGCCCAGCATCAGGTAGCGCGTCACGTCGCTGCGGAAGCGGGTCCAGGGCCGCAGCGCCACCACCAGCAGCGTGAACGCGGCCGTGTAGCGCGCGCACAGCCAGAACGCGATGGCCTTTTGCGGCGCGGCCGGCGTGACGAAATCGGGCATGCCCTTGTAGGACAGCAGATGGGCCAGGTCGATCAGGCCCACGGCCAGGAAACCGCAGGCCAGGATCATGGTGTTGCCGGCCCGTTCGCACTGATAGGCGTTCCACGACACGGCGAAGATGAGGGCCGCCACCACCACGGCGAACAATTCGGAAATGGTATGGGCGGCGGCCGAGAACAGCAATTCGCTTTGCTTGAGCGGCTCCGTCCACGGGCACAGCCAGACCAGCACCAGCAGCGACGCCAAGCCGCCGAACAGCACGCCGCCGGGCGTCACGCGCGCGCGCGGCGCGACGGCGATCGGGGACGTCAACGGGGCAGGTTCGATCAACACGGTTCTGGGCATGTGACGGACATGGCTGCGCGCCACGGCCTCCATCCTGCCAGGCCGTGAAACACTGGTTTAAGTTCGAATATCAGACTTGCATGATAGTCGAAACAACGCTGTCCCGGACAGCAGTTGGGGGAATATTGCTCATAAGCAGCTTTTATCTGTATGAATCTGACAACAATATAGACAAAACGCAACACGAACCGGCGCCCCCGTTCCGCTCCGCTTTTCCCTCTCTGGCGTGCCCGGCGCCGGCGGCGCGTGACTCCCCGCGCCATGCGTTTGGCTCGCCGGGACTAGGCAAAATGGCCTGCCACGCCACTGTTTCGCATTAAGATCGGAACCGGAGTCTATTGCAGTATTGATACGTTTTCTCCGGGCAAGCGCGCGGGCCGGCCACCGCCTCCCGCGCGGCGCAGCAAACTTCTCACAAAGAATGTGGAGCAAACCTCGACGGCGCGGCAAGCCGTAAAAGTACAAACACGGCGGGAGGCGTTCCTCCGGCCGTACCGAACGAAGGTTGCAAGCAACTAAAGAGACTGAGAAGAATATGAACAATGTTTTGAACGCCGGGCCCACCCTGGGTGTCGGACCGGCGCTGGCCGGCAAGCGCGTCTTCATCACGGGCACCACGGGCTTCCTGGCCAAGGTGGTGCTGGAAAAACTGATCCGCGCCGTGCCCGATGTGGGCGGCGTGATCCTGCTGATCCGCGGCGGCCGCAACGGCATGACGGCCCGCGCCCGCTTCGAGCGCGAGATCGCCGCCTCCTCCGTGTTCGACAAGCTGCGCGCCGAACGGCCGCGCCACCTCGAACAATTCTTCGCCGAGAAGCTCGAATGCGTGACGGGCGAGGTGACGGAGCCGAGCTTCGGCCTCGATCCGGCCGAGTTCTACGCCCTCACCCGCCGGGTGGACCTGGTGATCAACGCCGCCGCCAGCGTCAACTTCCGCGAAGCGCTGGACCAGGCGCTGGCCATCAACGCGCTCTCGATCGCCAACCTGGCCACCCTGGCGCGCGCCGCCAACGCGCCGCTGATCCAGGTCTCCACCTGCTACGTGAACGGCTACCAGCGCGGCGCCATGCAGGAGGAGATCGTGCGCCCGGCCCGCGCCAGCATCGCGCGCCACGCGGACGGCTATTACGACCTGTCCAACCTGCTCGACTACCTGAACCACCGCATCGGCCAGGTCAAGTCGGAGGTGGCGGATCCCGAACAACTGGCCACGCGACTGACGGAACTGGGCATCGCCGAGGCCAACTACCACGGCTGGAACGACACCTACACCTTCACCAAGTGGATGGGCGAGCAGCTGGCCATGCGCGCCATGCAGGGCCGCGCGCTGACCATCGTGCGCCCGTCCATCATCGAAAGCACGCTGCAGGAGCCGGTGCCGGGCTGGATCGAAGGCGTGAAGGTGGCCGACGCCATCATCCTGGCCTACGCGCGCGGCAAGACCAGCTTCTTCCCAGCTCGCCCGGACGAGGTGATCGACATCGTGCCGGCCGACCTGGTGGCCAACAGCATCCTGCTGGCCAGCGCCGAGGCGCTGACCGAGGCGCCGGCCCGCCGCATCTACCAGGCGTGCACGGGCTCGGGCAACCCGATCAAGCTGGGCAAGGTGATCGACCTGTTCCAGACCGAGGCCAAGCGCAACTGGCGCCAGTACGACCGGCTGTTCTACAACGCGCCCAAGCGCGACTTCCAGGTGGTGAGCCGTCCGACCTTCCTGCTGATGCTGCGCGCCATGCGCGCCGGCACGGGTGCCTGGAACGGCCTGCGCCGCCTGCTGGGCGCGGGCGAGTCGCCCGCCATCGAGGCGCTGCGCACCACCCAGACCCTGGCCGTGACGTTCTCGTTCTACACGGCGCCGCGCTACCGCTTCCACAACAACCGGCTGATGGCGCTGGCGCGCCGCTTCGGCGCCGAGGACGCGGCCCGCTTCCCCGTCGATCCGGCGCAGATCAACTGGACCGACTACCTGTGCCGCGTCCACATGGGCGGCTTGAACCGCTACGCGCTGCGGCCACGCGGCGTGTCGAAGGCGGCGGCGGCAGCGACGGCCGCCGCGCCGGCCACCTGCCAGGAGGCCAGCATCGGCGGCTGACCAGGCCAGCCAGCAACGCACCGCATCGACAATAGGCCGACGCCACTATAACTACAACGGCGCGGCAAGAGGAGACAGCAGCACATGAACCACACTTCCGCATCGCGCGCGCACGCGCACCAGGAGCCGGAGCAGCAAGGCGCCGAACCGGCCCGCCCGGCCGGCGCGGCCCGTTCGCGCATGACCCGGCGCGACTACGCCTGGCACCGCATGGACACCAACAAGAACCTGATGGTCATCAACAGCATCCTGCTGTTCGAGGGCGAGGTGGACATGGAACGGCTGGTGTCGACCATCGCGCACCGGCTGCCCAACTACCCGCGCTTCACGCAGAAGGTGGTGAGCCGCTGGGGCCGCGCGCACTGGGTGGAGGACGAGGAGTTCAACATCCTCGACCACATCAAGCACGAGCGCATGGTGGAGGAAGTGAGCCGCGCCGAGCTGCAGCACCACCTGACCCGCATCGCCCACCTGCCGCTGCAGACGGACCGCCCGATGTGGCACATGACGGTGCTGGACCGCGTCAACGGCGGCCACGCCATCGTGTTCCGGGTCCACCACTGCATCACGGACGGCCTGGGGCTGGTCCACGTGCTCAACCACCTGACCGACGACCACGGCCTGCACGGCCGCGCCCCCTCGCCCGTCGGCCACCCGCACCGCGCCGCCGTCACCGGCAACCCGGTGTGCTTCAACCTGGCGCGCGCCGTCTCGTGGCTGAAGATCGCCTTCCACGTCACGCGCCTGTCCGTGCTGTGGCCGGACGCGCGCACCCGCCTGAAAGCGCCGCTGCATGGCGAAAAACAGCTGGTCTGGCTGCCGCCGCTGGAGATGGACCGCGTGCGCACCCTGTCCAAGCGCATGGGCGTGACGCTCAACGACGTGTGGGTGGCCGCCGTGTCGGGCGCGCTGCGCGCCTACCTGTCGTCCAACGGCGAGCCGGTGGACGGGCGCGCGCTGCGGGCCGCCGTCACCTTCAACCTGCGCGAAAAGGCCAACGCTTTCCAGTTGGGGAACGAATTCGGGCTGGTGGCCGTGGAACTGCCCACCAACGTGGACGATCCGTGCCAGCGCCTGCGCCAGTCCAGCGCGCGCATGACGGCCATCAAGCGCTCGCACCAACCGCGCGCCACGATGACCTTCCTGTCCATCGCCGGCTGCCTGCCGACTGCGCTCCAGCACTTCGCCCTGAACCTGTTCACGTCCAAGGGCTCGGTGGTGCTGACCAATATCGAAGGCCCGGGCAGCCGCCGCTACCTGGCCGGCTCACGCATGACGGACCTGATCTGCTGGGTGCCGCAGGCGGGCAAACTGGGCGTGGGCCTGGCGTTCATCTCGTACGCGGGCCAGATCCAGCTGGCCCTGTTCGTCGACACCGACCAGGTGCCCGATCCGGACCGCCTGATGACACTCACCGTGGAGGCGTTCGCGGAGCTGGAGACGGCCACCCGCGCCATGATGGAGACGGCGCCGGCGCCGGCCGCCGACGGCGTGCCCGCCGTGCCGCTGGCGTCCGCCCGCGCGGCTTGATCCGCCAGCCTAAGGGTCTGACCCTCGGGTCAGACCCTGGTTTGTCGCCGGTGCCAAGTCAGGGCCACGCGCACCACCGCATACTGCCTGGGTAATCCCCGCAGGTCCCCCCCTGACGCGCATGCCCTAATGCGCGGGCGCGGCCGGCACGCTCCCCGTCTCGCCATCCGCAGCCGCATCCGGCTGCGGCGCCACCGCCACGTGCTTCCCGGCCAGGAACATATACATGGCCGGCACCACGAACAAGGTGAACAAGGTGCCGATGGCCAGCCCGGTGAAGATCACCAGCCCCATCGCATGCCGCCCCGCCGCCCCGGCGCCGGACGCGATCACCAGCGGCACCACGCCGAACACCATGGCCGCCGTCGTCATCAGGATCGGGCGCAGCCGGGTGCCGGCCGCTTCCTCGATCGCCGCGCGCTTATCCTTGCCGGCCGCGCGCAAATGGTTGGCCACCTCCACGATCAGGATGCCGTGCTTGGAGATGAGGCCCATCAGCGTCACCAACCCCACCTCCGTGTAGATGTTGACCGAGGCGAAGCCGAGGAAGATGAAGATCATGGCCCCGAACAGTGCCAGCGGCACCGAGACCAGGATCACGATGGGGTCGCGGAAGCTCTCGAACTGGGCCGCCAGCGTGAGGAACACGATGATGACGGCGAACCCCATCGTGACGAGGAAGCCGCCCGACTCCTGCACGTACTGGCGCGACTGGCCGGAATAATCGACCGTGTAGCCGGTCGGCGCCACCTGCTTCAGCGTGTCGCGCATGAACTGCAGGATGTCACCCTGCGATTCCCCGGTCACGCCGGCGAAGGTCACGGCGTTCAACTGCTGGAAGCGCGTGATCGATTCCGGCTCCACGCTGTATTTGAGGCTGGCCACCGTGCTGGCCGGGATCATGGCGCCGTCCGGCGTCTTGATCTGGAAATCGAGCACGTTGGCGGGGTTGAGCCGGTCCACCTGGCGCACCTGCGGAATGACCTTGTACGAACGGCCCGCGATGGAGAAATAATTGACGTAACCGCCGCCCAGCGCCGCGCCCAGCCCGTTGCCGAAGTCCTGCTGCGTCATGCCCAGCGAGGTGAGCTTGTCGCGGTCCACCACCACCGTCGCCTGCGGCGTATCGACCTTCAGGTCCACGTCCACGAAGTAGAATTTGTTGGCCGCCCTGATCTTCTCCAGCATCTGCTCGGCCACCGTGTTGAGGTTCTCGAACGGCTCCGTGGTGGTCACCACGAATTGCACGGGCAGGCCGGAACTGCCGGGCAAGGCGGGGAACTGGAAGGCCGCCACGCGCGCGCCCGCGATGGTGTTCCATTTCTGCTGCAACTCCTGCTGGATCTCGTGGGCGGAGCGGGTGCGCCGGTCCCACGGCTTGAACAGCACGCCGCCGAAGCCCGAATTGACGGTCGGCACGCCCGTGATCTGGAACATCTGCTCGTATTCAGGGATAGCCTTGCCGATCGCGAAAATCTGCTGCGCGTAGGTCTGCATCTGGTCCGAGGTGGCCGTGGGCGCGCCCACCACCTGCGACAGCACGATACCCTGGTCCTCCTCCGGCGCCAGTTCCGATTGCGACATCTTGAACATCAGCGCCAGCAGCACGCTCAGGATCACGCCCATCACGATCAGCACCGGCCACGTGTCGAGCAGGCTGTGGAGGATGCGCAGGTAGCGCCCGTGCACGCGGTCGAATACGCGGTCGATGGCTTTGACGAAGCGGCCCTCATCCTGGCTGGCGCGGAAGAAGCGCCCGCACATCATGGGCGACAGCGTGAGCGCCACGATGCCCGACACGGCCACCGCGCCCGCCAGCGTGAACGCGAACTCCGTGAACAGCGCGCCCGTCAGCCCGCCCTGGAAGCCGATCGGCACGTAGACCGCCACCAGCACCACCGTCATGGCGATGATGGGACTACCCAGCTCACGGGCCGCCACCAGCGCCGCGTCGAACGGCGCCATGCCCTGCTTCATGTGGCGGTCCACGTTTTCGACGACGATGATGGCGTCGTCCACCACCAGTCCGATGGCCAGCACGATGGCCAGCAGCGTGAGCAGGTTGATCGAATAGCCGAGCATCAGCATCACGAAGAAGGTGCCGATCAGCGACAGCGGCATGGCGATCACCGGCACCACCACGGCCCGCAGGCTGCCCAGGAACAGATAGATGACGATGGTGACGATGATCAGCGCCTCCACCAGCGTCTTGACCACTTCATGGATGGAGGTGTTGATGAAGTCCGTGGAGTCGTAGACGATCTCCCCCGTCAGCCCGTTGGGCAGTTGTTCGCGGATGGGCGGGAAGGCTTCGCGCACGCGCTTGGCCACGTCCAGGATGTTGGCCTCGGGCGCCACCTTGATGCCGATGAACACCGAGCGCACACCGCTGAAGGCCACGTTGAAGTCATAATTCTCCGAACCCAGCGTGACGTTGGCCACGTCCTCCAGGTGCACGATGGCGCCGCCGCTCTGGCGGATGGCCAGGCGCTTGAATTCCTCCACCGTGTGCAGGTCGGTGCCGGCCGTCAGCGGCACGCTCACCATCTGGCCCTTGGACGAACCGAGCCCCGTCAGGTAGTTGTTGGCCGCCAGCGCCGCGCTCACGTCGGCCGCCGTCACGCCGTGGGCCGCCATCTGATCGGCGTTGAGCCAGGCCCGCAGCGCGAACTGGCGCGCGCCCAGCAGTTCGGCCGTCTGCACGCCCTCGATGGCGTCGAGCTTGGGCTTGACCACGCGCGCCAGGAAGTCGGTCACGTTATTGGTCGGCAGCGTGTTGCTGTAAAAGCCCATGTACATGGCGTCCGTCGTCTGGCCGGTCTGCACCGTCAGCACGGGCGTCTGGGCCTGGGCCGGCAGCTGGTTCTTGACGGAGTTGACCTGGGTGGTGATCTCGGTGAGCGCGCGGTTGGCGTCGTAGTTGAGCCGCAGCGTGGCCGTGATGACGGACACCCCGCTGTTGCTGGACGAGGACAGGTAGTCGATGCCCTGCGCCTGCGCGATGGCCGACTCCAGCGGCTGGGTGATGAAGCCGGCCACCGTCTGCGCGGGCGCGCCGTAGTAGGTGGTGGAGATGGTGACCACCGCGTTCTGCGTGCGCGGATACTGGTTGATGGGCAGGCTGAACAGCGAACGCAGGCCCAGCACCACGATCAGCAGGCTGATGACGCTGGCCAGCACGGGCCGCCGGATGAAGATGTCGGTGAATTTCATGGGAGCGCCCTCAGTGTTCCTGCGGCGTTGGCGCCGGGCTGTCGGCCGGCTGCACCTTGTTGTCGATCACCACCGGGGTGCCGTTCTTCAGTTTGAGCTGGCCGCTGGTGACCACCGTCTGCCCTTCCTTGAGACCCGTGAGCACGGCCACCTGGTCGCCGCGCGTGGCGCCCGTGGTCACGAACACCTGCTGCGCCACCAGCCGCGGCTGGCCCTTGTCATCCTTGGGCGCGTCCTTGCCCTGCCCCGGCGCCAGCACGAACACGGTCGAGCCATAGGGGTTGTAGGTGATGGCCGTCTGCGGCAAGGTCAGGTGGCGCTGCTTGTCGCCCTGCTCCAGGCTCACGTTGGCGAACATGCCCGGCACCAGCTGGCGTTTGCCGTTGGCCACCGTCGCCTCCACCAGCACGTTGCGGGTGGCCGGATCGACCTTGGGACTGATGGCCGTCAACCGCGCGGGAAAGGCCGCGCCCGGCCACGCGTCGCTGGCCAGGCTCAGTTTCTGGCCCACCGCCAGGCCGGCCAGCTGCTTCTGCGGCACATAGAAGTCCACGTACACGGGGTCCATCGTCTGCAGCGTCACCAGCTTGTCGCCGGGATTGACGAACTGGCCGGGGTTGATGGCCGTGATCCCCAGCTTGCCCGAAAACGGCGCCCGTATCGTCTTCTTGTCCACCAGCGCCTGCTGCTGGGCCGCCAGCGCGCGGCGGCTTTTCAGTTCCGCGCGGTCGTTGTCCAACTGGGCCTGGCTGATGGCCTGGGCCGCGAACTGCGCCTCGTCGCGCCGCAGCACCGTGGCCGCCAGTTCGGCCGAGGCCTGCAGCGCGTGGAGCTGGGCCAGGTCGGCATCGGCGTTCAGCGCGAACAGCACCTGGCCGGACTTGACCTCGTCGCCCGAGCGGAAGCGCACCTCGCGCACCATGCCGGCGATCTCGCTGCTGATATCGACGCCACGCACGGCCACCAGCGTGCCCACGGAACTGAGCGCCGGCTGCCATTCCAGCGCCTGCACCTTGACCGCCGTGACGGTCTGCGGCCCGGGCTTGGGCGAGCTGGCGATCATCTGCCGGATCTGCAGGAATTTGCCCAGTGCGAGCGCCGCAACCAGCAGCACCACACAGCCCACCATGATGAACATACGCTTGGTCATGTCACCCTCAGCTCAACGAATAAAGAAAAACTACGGTGCGGCGGCGCCGGCCGGCGCGCGGTTCCACCAGCCGCCGCCGAGCGCCTGGAACAGCGCGGCCGTGTCGGCGTAACGGGCGGCCTGCGCCTGCACCAGCGCGACGTGCGTTTGCTGGTAGCTGCGCTGCGCATCGAGCAGCGCCAGGTAGCTGATGGCGCCCAGCTCGTACTGGCGTCTGGCCAGCGCCAGCGTCTCCGCCGCCAGCGCTTCGGCGTCGGCCTGCGCCTGCAGGGCGTTGGCGTCGTACTCCAGCGCCCGCAGGCTGTCGGCCACGTTCTGGAACGCGGCCAGCACGGTGGCGCGGTACTGGGCCGCCGCCGCGTCGTAGGCCGCTTCGGCGGCGCGGCGCCTGGCCGTCAGCGCACCGCCGTTGAACAGCGGCTGGGTCAGACCGGCGGCCAGATTCCAGAACACGTTGTCGGCCTTGAAAAGCTGATGCGGGCTGGCCCCGGCGGCGCCGTAGCTGGCGCTCAGCGTGAATTGCGGGTACAGGTTGGCCGTGGCCACGCCGACCTGCGCGCTGGCCTGGTGCAGCTGCGCTTCGCTGGCGCGGATGTCGGGCCGCTGCCGCGCCAGGGCCGATGGCAGCGACACCGGCAGTTGCTCGGGCAAGGCCAGCGACGCCAGCTCGAACTGGGGCAAGTCCGGCACGCTCGGCAACTGGCCGGCCAGCACGGACAAGGCATGGCGGCTCTGGGCCAGCGCCTTTTCCAGTGGCGGCAAGGTGGCCGCCGTCTGGGCCACCTGGCTGCGCTGGGTCAGCAGCACGGCGCGGGCCACGGCGCCGGCCTTCAATTGTTTGTCGATCACGTCCAGCTGCTGGCGTTGGGCCGCCAGCACTTCCGTCGTCGCCTGCACCTGCGCCCGCAACGACGCCTCGCGTATCGCGGCCGTCACCACATTGGCCGTCAGCGTCAGTTGCGCCGCTTCGAGCTGGTAGCGCTGGTAGTCGATGGCGGCCTGGGCGCCTTCGAGCGCGCGCCGCGTGCCCCCGAACGCATCCGGCGCGTAACTGACGTTGACGGAGGCGTTATACAGGGAAAAGACGCCGTTGACGGTCTTGCCCTGGTCCGCCAGGTGTTCGCGGGCCGCGCCCAATTGGGCGTTCACGGCCGGAAAAACGAGGCTGCCGCGTTCGGCGTTGTAGTTCTCCTGCGCCTGCCGCAAGGCCGCTTCGGCCGCCGCCAGGGTGGGATTGTGGGCCAGCGCGTCGCGCACGAGCCGGTCCAGTTCCGGCGAGTGGAACACGGTCCACCACTGGGCCGGTATGTCCTGCCCCGGCGTCAGATGTTGCGATGCGCCGCCGGGCACGGGCGCTGCGGCCGTGTCGGACGGCATGGCGGTGGGCGTGTAGCTGTCGTCGCGCAAGCCGGGCGGCTGCGCGGGCGGGCGGTAATCCGGGCCGACCGCGCAGCCGCTCGCCGCCACGGCGAACAAGGCGATCAGGGCGCGGCGACGCCCGCCCAATGGAAACGGCTTGAAGTTCAGGTTCTTCACGCACAGCCCCCCGCAATTATCGAATGCAGGGTCGATTATAGGGAAAAACCTGAAATAAAAGACAATATATTCTACGGTGCGGACTGGACTATCGCACTGCAAGCCGCGTCAGGCCATCCGCGCGGCAAGATAGTCGACCAGCTCATTCAAGGTGCGCAGACGGCCATAATCGGACTCCGGTATGTCCACTTGCAAGGACGTGTGCAGCCCAATCAGGAAATTCAGCCAGTCCATCGAATCCAGGTCCACCTGGGAGCGCAGCGCCTCGCCCGCCGCCAGGTCGGCCGCACTGACCTCGGGCGCGATGGTTTGCAGCGTCGCGATCACGGCGGCCATCAATTGTTCGCGTTCCATGGTTCATCTCCGTTTCAAAGCGCGGACGGGTTTTGCAGCAGTTCGCGGATCGCCGCCAGGAACAGCGCGCCCCGGTGGCCGTCGGATACACGGTGATCGGCCGCCAGACTGGCCGTCACCACCGGCATCGCACACAGGCCGCCATCGCGCACCCATGGCCGGTCCGTCAGGCGGCCGAAACCGACCAGCGCCACCTGCGGCGGATAAATTACGCCCGACACCATCTCCACGCCCTGTTCGCCCAGATTGGTGACGGTGATGGTGGCGTCGCCCATCTCCGAACTGCGCAACGAACCTGCGCGCGCGCGGCGCACGAGGTCGGACAGCTCGCGCATCAACTGGTCGAGCGGCTTGTTCGCCGCGTCGAGCAACGCAGGCGCCACCAGACCGCCCTGGCGCAGCGCGATCGCGACGCCCACATGGGCAGCCTGCACGGGCTGGAACGCGCCGTCCCGGTAATAGCCGTTCATATCGGGGAAGGCGCGCAACGCCAGCGCCACCGCCTTCAATTGCAGCACGGCCAGCAGCAGACGGTCGGTGACCGGGCGTTCGGCGTTCGCCGCCGCCAGCCAGTCCAGCGCGGCGCGCATGGGTACCGGCTCGCTCAAATAATAGTGCGGAATTTCGCGCTTGCTGCGGCTCATGGCGGCGGCGATGGCCTTGCGCATCTCAGCCTGGCGGTCCACCGGCGCGGCCTTGGCGGCCTTGGTGGCTTGCGCGGCGGCTTCCACGTCCTGCAGGGTGATGGCGCCGTCCGTGCCGGTGCCGGTCAAGGCTTCGAGCTCGACACCACATTCGGCGGCCTTTTTGCGGGCGGCCGGCGAAACGCGGCGCCGCGCGGACGCGGGCGCGAGGGCGGGCACGCGCGCGAGGGCGGGTCCGGGTGCGGGCGCGAGGGCGAGCGCATGCACTGCCAATGCGGCTGCCGGTGCGGCTTGCGCGGACACCGCTGTTGCCGGCGCGGGCGAGGCGCCCGCAGTCTTGCGCGCCGCCACCGCACCGGCATCGTCGCCCTCCTCCAGCAAAGTCGCCAGCACCGTGCCCACCGGGACCGTCTCGCCGGGCTGCACGAGCAACTCGGCGACCGTTCCATCCTGCCAGATCTCCACGTCCACGGCGGCCTTGGACGTATCGACCACGGCCACCACCTGTCCGCGCTTGACGGTGTCGCCCGGCTGGATGTGCCAGGCCAGCAGCTTGCCCTCGTCCATGTCCGAACCGAGCGACGGCAGTTTGAACTCCTTCATGTGGCCCCCACCATCCGCAGTGCGGCTTCGACGATGGTTGCCACCTGTGGCAATGCCGCCTGCTCCATGTGGGCCGCGTACGGAATCGGCACCTCCGCGCTGCACACCCGGGCGGGCGGCGCGTCGAGTTCGTAGAACGCTTCTTCCACCACGCGCGCCATGATCTCGCCCGCGAGACTGCCGGTTTTCCAGCCCTCGTCCACCACCAGCACCCGATGGGTCTTGCGCACGGACGCCATGATGGCGGCCGTATCGAGCGGCCGCAGTACGCGCAAGTCCAGCACTTCCGCGTCCACCCCTTGCGCGGCCAGCTGTTGCGCCGCCTGCATGGCCTTGGGCAGGCAGCCGCCATACGCGATCATCGTCAATTGCGTGCCGGGACGGCGCACGGCGGCATGGCGCAGATCACACACGGGCGGCCAGGCCGCGCCGTCCACTTCCTCCTCCATGTTGTACAGCTGCGCGTGCTCGAAGATGACGACCGGGTCGGGATCGGCCAGCGCGGGCGCCAGCATGGCGCGTGCATCGGCCACCGTGGCCGGGGCCAGCACCGTCAGGCCCGGCACATGGGCATACCAGCATTCGAGGCTGTGCGAGTGCTGCGCCGCCAGTTGTCGGCCGGCGCCGGTGGCCATGCGGATCACCAGCGGCACGTTGAACTGGCCGCCGGACATATGGCGCATGGCGGCCGCCGTGTTGACGATCTGGTCCAGCGCCAGCAGGCTGAAATTGACGGTCATGATCTCCACGATGGGCAGCATGCCGCCCAAGGCCGCGCCGATGCCCGCGCCCACGAAGCCCAGTTCGGACAACGGCGTGTCGCGGATGCGTTCCGGCCCGAATTCCTCCAGCAAGCCCTTGGAGACGGCGTACGAGCCGCCGTAGCGGCCCACATCCTCGCCCATCAGGAACACGCGCGGATCGGCGCGCATGGCTTCCCGGATCGCCTCGCGCATGGCTTCGCGGTAGCTGATCTTCATGGCGCGGCCTCCGGCGCGGACACGCCGTCGAGCAACGACGCCGCGCTTTCCCAAGGCGCAGCTTCGGCGAAGGCGACGGCGGCACACAATTCCTTGTCGGCCTGCGCGTCCAGCGCCAGGAAATCCGCCTCCGTCAACACGCCCTGCTCCTTCAGGCGCGCGGAATAACTGTGGATCGGGCCGCGCTGCTTCCATTGCTCCACTTCGGCCTTGTCGCGGTACAGTTCCGGATCGAACATGGAATGGGCGCGGAAGCGGTAGGTGCGGCATTCGAGGAAGAACGGGCCGTGCCCCTCGCGCACATGGCGGGCGGCGGCACTTGCGGCGGCCAGCACGGCTTCCACGTCCATGCCGTCCACGCTGGCGGTGTGCACCGCGTAGCTGGCCGCCTTGGCGCACAGGTCCACCTGCGATTCGGAGCGTTCCAGCGCCGTGCCCATCGCGTACAGATTGTTTTCGCAGATGAACAGCACGGGCAGCTTCCACAACGCGGCCAGATTGAGCGACTCATGGAACGCGCCCTCGGCCATCGCCCCTTCGCCGAAGAAGCAGGCGTTGACGCGCTTGTCCTGCCGCAGATGATCGGCCAGCGCCAATCCGACGGCCAGCGCCAGCCCGCCGCCGACGATGGCGTTACCGCCGTAGAAGCCATGCGCGCGGTCGAACAGGTGCATGGAGCCACCCCGGCCATGCGAGCAGCCGGCCGCCTTGCCGAACATCTCGGCCATAATGGCGTCCATCGCCACCCCGCGCACCAGCGCATGCGCGTGTTCGCGATAGGTGGCCACCACGCGGTCCCCGGCGGCCAGCGCGTGCAGCACGCCCACGGCCACCGCCTCCTCGCCCACGTACAGGTGCAGGAAGCCACGGATCTTCCCTTCGCCGTACAACCGGGCCGACGCTTCCTCCATGCGGCGGATGCGCAGCATGTCGGCCAGCAGTGCAAGCCGCTGCTTCGTGGCGGGTTTGGCGGTCATGCGCCGGCCTCCAGGGTGGACGTGTCGCCTTCGGGCAGGCCCAGCTCGCGCGCCTTGAGCAGGCGCCGCAGGATCTTGCCGCTGCGCGTGCGCGGCAGGGCCGGCAGGAAGTCGATCTCCTTGGGCGCCACGGCCGCGCCCAGCCGCTTGCGCGCATGGCCCAGCAGCTCCGTGCGCAGCGCTTGCGTGCCTTCGTAACCGGGTTTGAGCGAGACGAAGGCCTTGATCATTTCGCCCACCGTGGGATCGGGCTTGCCGATCACGCCCGCCTCGGCCACGGCCGGATGTTCGAGCAGCGCGCTCTCCACCTCGAATGGGCCGATCAGGTGGCCCGACGATTTGATCACGTCGTCCGAGCGGCCCACGAACCAGTAATAGCCGTCCGCATCGCAGCGGGCCAGGTCGCCCGTCAGGTAAAGGTCGCCGTCGAAGCACTTGCGGTAGCGCGCCTCCTCGTTCAGGTAGCCGCGCCACATGGCCGGCCAGCCGCGCTTGAGCGCCAGTTCGCCGACCGTGTCCGGCGCCGTGGCCACGTGCGCGGCGCCGTCCGCGTCGCGCGTCACGATGCAGGCGTCCACGCCCGGCAGCGGGCGGCCCATGGAGCCGGGCTTGATGTCGAAACCGGGCGTATTGGCGATCATGATGCCGCCCGTCTCCGTCTGCCACCAGTTGTCGTGGATCGGGTGGCCCAGCACTTCCTCGCCCCACCACACGGCTTCCGGGTTGAGCGGTTCGCCCACGCTGGCCACCATGCGCAGCGCGGGGAACGCGAACTTGCCGGCCAGCGCCGGGCCGGCCCGCATCAGCATGCGGATCGCCGTGGGCGCCGTGTACCAGACCGTCACGGCCTGCTCCTGCAGGATGCGGTACCAGCGCTCGGCGTCGAATTCGGCCTCGTCGATGATGGAGGTCACGCCGTGCAGCAGCGGCGCGATGATGCCGTACGAGGTGCCCGTCACCCAGCCCGGATCGGCCGTGCACCAGTAAATGTCGCCCCGATGCAGATCGAGCGCGTATTTGCCCGTCATCCAGTGGGTGAGCGCGGCGCCATGCACGTGCAGCGCCCCCTTGGGCGTGCCCGTGGTGCCGCTGGTGAAGTGCAGCAGCGCGTAGTCGTCCGCGCTGGTGGGCACGATCTCGAACAGTTGGGACGCCTCGGCCATCGCGTCCTCCCAGTCCAGCGTATCCGGTATGTCCTGGCGCGCCTCGCCCGGCGCGCGCACCAGCAGCACGTGGCGCAGGCCCGGCAAGCGGCCGCGCAGGGCTTCCACTTTGCGCCGGTACAGGGCTGGGGTCGTGACCAGCACCCGCGCGTCGCCCAGCGACATACGGGTGGCGATCGGTTCGGGGCCGAAGGCGGAGAACAGCGGGCAGACCACGGCGCCGCATTTCAGGCTGCCCAGCACGGCGACGTACAGCTCCGGCAAGCGCCCGGCCAGCACGAACAGCCGCTCGCCGCGCCCCACGCCCAGCCCGGCCAGCACGTTGGCGAAGCGGTTGGTGGCGTACGATAGTTCAGCGTAGGTCAGCGTGCGCTGCCCGTGCTCCCCGAGGAAGCGGAACGCCAGCCGGTCGCCATGCTCGCCACGGGAGTGGCGCTCAACGGCCTCGTGGGCGATATTGAGGCCGCCGCAGGGCAGGTAATCGAGCGCGGCACGCACGCTGTCCCAGGAGAAGGCGGCACGCCCGGCCCCGTAGTCGGTCCAGTTCGGCGCCGGATGCAAGGCCGCCGCACGGTGCTTGATGATGCCAGGTCTGTCCACAGCAGCCCCCTTTCGGGATCGTCACATCGGCGCTACCGTTCCAATGTAGGAGGCTTCATTTTCCCTGTCACCGGCCCGATTTGATCTACATCAACTAGCGGCCGAATTGGGGATGCGGTGGCCAACAGCGCTCCGGGCCGGAATCGGCACAAAGGCGACACGGATTGACGCGAATCAGCGAGCTTTCCTGACGTGGCGCAAAATACCGACTACATTGGAGAATATACGTGCCGGCAGCGCATGGACGGACAAGCGGGAGGCGGAGATGGGCAGCGCAAGCAGATTCAAAGACCGCGTGCATGCGGGTAAATTGCTGGCCCACGCGCTGGACGCCTACGCCGGCCGGGCCGACGTGGTGGTGCTGGCGCTGCCGCGTGGCGGGGTCCCGGTCGGTTACGCCGTCGCCCGCGAGCTGGACGTGGACCTCGACGTGCTGGTGGTGCGCAAGCTGGGTGCGCCCGGCCAGGAGGAACTGGCCATCGGCGCCGTCGCCAGCGGCGGCATCCGCGTCATCCACCACGACATGGTGGCGGAACTGGGCGTCCCCAAGGAATACGTGGAGGCGCTGGCGGCCCGCAAGCTGGCCGAGGTGGCGCAGCGCGACGAGTTGTTCCACGGCGGCCGCCCGCCCGTCGCGCTGGCCGGACGGGTCGCCATCCTGGTCGATGACGGCATCGCCACCGGCGCCACCATGGAGGCGGCCGTGAAGGCGCTGCACGCGGCCGGCCTGGCGCGGGTGGTGGTGGCGGTGCCGGTGGCGTCCAGCGAAGCCGTGCACACGCTGCGGCCGCTGGTCGATCGACTGGTGTGCCTCACGGTGCCCGAGCCGTTCTTCGCCATCGGCATCTGGTACGACGATTTCGAGCAGACCAGCGACGCGGAAGTGATCGACCTGCTGCGGCGGGCCGACGCCGCGCGCCGCGCCGACGCCGCCCAACGCCACGGAGACGGCCATGCCCACCCCACGCCATGAACTGGTGCGGATCCCGGCCGGTTCCGTGGACATGGAAGGCATGCTGGAACTGCCGGCCGAACCGTTCGCCGTGGTGCTGTTCGCCCATGGCAGCGGCAGCAGCCGCTTCAGCCCCCGCAACGGCTATGTGGCGACTGAACTGCGGCGGGCCGGCATGGCCAGCCTGCTGATCGACCTGCTCAGCCCCGAGGAAGACCAGGACACCAACGCCCGCTTCGACATCGCCCTGCTGACGGACCGCCTGGCCACGGCCGCCGCCTGGCTGCGCCGCCATCCGTCCACCGCCCACCTGCCGCTTGGCCTGTTCGGCGCCAGCACCGGCGCGGCGGCGGCCCTGCGGGTGGCCGCCGGCGCGCGCAATGGCGCCGTTGGCGCCGTCGTCTCGCGCGGCGGGCGGCCCGACATGGCCAGCGCCGAGGCCTTGCAACGGGTGGCCTCGCCCACCCTGCTCATCGTCGGCGGCGCCGACGACGTGGTGCTGGAACTGAACCGCGCCGCCTACGCCCAGCTCCATTGCGAAAAGTCGCTGTCCATCGTGCCGCACGCCACCCACCTGTTCGAGGAGGCAGGGGCGCTGGAGGAAGTGGCGCGGCTGGCCACGGCGTGGTTCGCCGGCCATCTGGGGCCGCCCACCTGCAACTGAACCAGTCGGCGTGCGCCGTTCCCGCAAAGCGTTAGCAAAACGGCAAAATGAACACAAATGATTGACACTTGCGCGCCACTCGCGCTAAGGTCTGCGGCGTTTTGATTCCATTCCCCAAACAATCAAAAGGCCCCCCATGACCTCTGCCCTGTTCACCCGCCGCGACATGCTGCGCACCGCCTTGTCGGGCGCCGCCGTCTGCGCCCTGCCCAACCTGGCGCACGCCCAGGCGCCAGCGGACGCCCGCCTGCACGCCCTGCTGTCCGACTTCGCCGAAGAAATCCTGCGCCTGTCGCCGACCACGGCCACCCAGCTCGGTCTCGACACGGGCGCCCGCGCCGCGCTGCGTTCGCAACTGGAAGACGCCTCGCCGGCCGGCGACGCGCGCTGGGCGGAGCAGGTCAAATCCATGCTGTCCCGCCTCGACGCCATCCCCCGCGACCAGTTGGGCGACGACGCGCAGATCCGCTACGACTGCGTGCGCTACGCGGCCGGCGAAGGCGTGGACGGGCTGCGCTTCCCGTTCGGCGGCGCCGCCAGCGGTTTCAACGGCGGCACCGCGCCCTTCCCCGTCACCCAGCAGGACGGCGCGCTCACCCGCCTGCCCGAATTCCTCGATTCCCAGCACCGCATCACCGACGCGGCCGACGCCGAGGCCTACCTGGCCCGCGTGGCCGGCATGGCCCGCGTGCTGGACCAGGAGACGGACCGCATCAAGGCGCAGGCGGCCCATGGCGTGATGCCGCCCAATTTCATCGCCCACAAGGCGCTGGGCCAGTTGCGCGACTACCGCAAGACCGCCATCGCGCGCCAGAAGCTGGTCACGTCCATCGCCGGCCGCACCAAGGCGCTGGGCCTGACCGGCGACTGGGAAGCACGCGCCATCAAGCTGGTGGAGACGCAGGTCTACCCGGCGCTGGACCGCCAGATCGCCGCCTACGCCAAAGCCACGGCCCGCGCCACCGACGTGGCCGGCGTGCACCGCCTGCCCGACGGCGACGCCTACTACGCCTGGGCCCTGAAGCTGGGCACCACGACCACCAGCAGCCCGGACGAAATCCACGCCATCGGGCTGGAACAGACGCGCATGCTGCAGGCGCGCATCGCCACCATCCTCAACGCCCAGGGCATCACGCAGGGCACGGTGGGCCAGCGCCTGCAAGGATTGACCAAAGACCCATCGCGCTTCTACCCCGACGACGCGGCCGGGCGCGAGCAACTGATCGCCTTCTGCAACGAGAAGGTCAACGCGGCCCGCGCACTGATGCCCAAAATCTCGCACCTGGACCTGAAGGTGCCGCTGGTGATCAAGCGCGTGCCGTCCGACATCGAGGCCGGCGCGCCGCTCGGCTACATGAACTTCGCGGCGCTGGACGGCTCGCGCCCCGCCATCTACTACATCAACCTCAAGTCCACCCACCTGTGGCCGAAGTCGGAACTGACCTCGCTGACGGCGCATGAGGGCATCCCCGGCCACGCGTGGCAAGGCGCCTTCCTGGCCGAGCACCACGCGGAACTGCCGTTGATCACGTCGCTGATGGGCTTCAACGCCTTCATCGAAGGCTGGGCCCTGTACGCCGAGCAGTTGATGGACGAATTCGGCCTGTACGTCAACGACCCGTTCAGCCAGATCGGCTACCTGCAGGGGCAGATGTTCCGCGCCTGCCGGCTGGTGGTGGACACGGGCCTGCACGCCAAACGCTGGACGCGCCAGCAGGCGATCCGTTTCCTGGTCGAGAATTGCGGCCGCGGCGTGGCGGCCATGACCAGTGAAGTGGACCGCTACACGGTGTCGCCGGGCCAGGCCTGCGGCTACAAGATGGGCCACAACGAGATCCTGCGCCAGCGCGAGCGCGCGCGCCAGGCGCTGGGCGGGCGCTTCGACCTGCCCGGTTTCAACGACGCCATCGTCAGCAGCGCCGGCGTGCCGCTGACCGTGCTGCCGACCGTGATCGACCGCTACATCGCCCGCGCCCGGGGGTAACTCGCCGCCACCGCCCCCTTTGCGGTTCAGTCGCTAAGGGGGCATACTCTCGTCTGTAACCGAAATTATAGGGACGTGAGTCAAATGGTAATGCGCTGGAAGCGGTGGGTGGCAGGTGGGGCGGGCGTGATGGCCGTGTATGCGGGCGCGGGTTTCTGGTTGTTGCCGCAAGTCATCAAGAGTCAGGTGCCCAAGATCGGACAATCCGTGCTGGAACGGCAGATGTCCGTGGGCGACGTGCGCTTCAACCCCTACACGCTGCGGCTGGAAGTGCAGGACTTCCGGCTGGCCGAGGCGGACGGCGCGCCCCTGTTCTCGGCCGGCCAGTTGACGGTGGACCTGGAATGGGGCTCGTTGTTGCGCCGCGCGTGGACGCTGGCCGAAGTGCGCCTGACGGCGCCGCAGGCGCTGCTGGCCATCGGGCCGGACGGCACGTTCAACATCGCCCAGTTGATGGATACGCTGAACCGCCGTCCGCACGAGGAAAGCAGCGGCATGCCGCGCCTGTCCATCGCCAGCTTCGTGCTCGAACAGGGCAAGCTGACGCTGCGCGACCAGCGCGCCGGTTATACCGATCAATACACGCCGATCGACTTCAAGCTCTCCAACCTGAGCACCCTGCCCGACCAGAACGGCAGCTACACCTTCAGCGCCGACGCCACCGGCGGCGGCACGCTGCGCTGGCGCGGCGACGCCAGCCTCAACCCCATCGGCGGCAAGGGCGAGCTGGTACTCGACAAGGTGGCGCTGCCCGGCCTGGCCGCCTACCTCAAACCCTACACGCGCGCCAGCGTGACGGCGGGCCTGCTGTCGGCCAAACTGCCCTACCACTTCAGCTACAAGGACGGCAGATTCGACGCCGGCCTCGATGGCGCCGCGCTCGGCCTGCATGATCTGGCGGTGGCCCAGGGTGCGCCAGCGGCCACCTTCGCCGCATTGAAGACGTTCGAGCTGACAGGCGTGCAAGCCGACCTGGCCACGCGCTCGGCCACCATCGAACGGCTGAACGCGGCGGACGGCAAGTTCTCGCTGCGCAGCAACGCCAGCGGCGAACTGGATCTGGCCCAACTTGGCGCGCCCGCGGCACCGAATGCCGCCACCGCGGCGGCGGCAAAACCGGCAGCGCCGGCGGCGCCCGCCGTGGCGACGCCGGCGCCAACCAAGGTCGCCAGCGCATCATCAGCGTCGGCGAATGCGAATGCGAATGCGAGCGCATCATCGGCGTCGGCGAACGCAAGCGCGACGCCAGCGCCGGCCAAGCCGGCCGCGCCACCGCCGCCATGGAAGCTGCAACTCAAGCAACTGGACTTCGACCGCCTCGCGTTCGACGCCATCGACGAAACGGCCAGCCCGCCGCTCAAGGTCGGCGTGGACAAGGCCCAACTGCATTTGCGCCTGCAGGCGGAGCAAGCGCCCGCCGGCGTCAAGCTCAACCTCGACGGCGTGAACTTCTCGCTGACCGACCTGACCCTCGCCAGCGGCGCGCAAACGCCGTTCAAACTGGGTGAGCTGGGCTTCACCGACGGCAGCATCGACCTGGCCGGCCACCGCGCCTCGTTCGGCCGCCTGTATGCGGACGGCGGCCAGTTGCAACTGGCGTTCGACCGCAAGGGTCAACTGGCCATGCTGGGCCATCTGCCGGGCAGCGGCAAGCCTGCGCCCGCGACCGGCGCCAAGCTTGCTGCCGCGTCCAAAGCGGCGCCGGCGGCCGCACCGGAACCGGCCGGCACGCCGTGGCAGGTGAACGCCAAGAGCGTGGAACTGAACAAATTCGGCGCCGCGTACGCGGACCAGAGCACGGGCATCAAGGCCAACGTGCAGGACTTCAACCTCAAGCTCGATGACGTCAGCAATGACCTCAAGCAGGCCGTCAAATTCCAGGCCGGTCTGGCCGTGCGCGAGGGCGGCAGGCTGACGGCCCAAGGTTCGGTGGTGCCGGCCACGGGCGCCGTCGATACCGCCGTCGAAGTCAGGCAACTGGCGCTGGCGCCCGTGCAGCCGCTGCTGGGCAAGTTCGTGAAACTGAAGCTGGCCGGCGGCACCGTCTCCGCGCGCGGCAAGTTGAGCACCAAGCCCGGCCCCGCCAACCGCACCAGCGTGCGCTACGTGGGCGCGTTCGACGTGTCCGGGCTGGCGTTGAACGAGGACGACGGCGACCGCTTCGCCTCCTGGAAGACGGTGCGCACAGATAAGCTGACCCTGAGTCTGGCGCCGGACCTGCTCGATATTCCTGAACTGCGCATCGTCGAGCCGAACGCCAAGCTGATCATCGAGAACGACCGCAGCTTCAACGCCGCGCGCCTGCTGGTCAAGCCGGCCGACGCCCCGGCAGCGCCAGCCACCGCAAGCAATGCCGCCAGCCCCGCCGCCAAGCCCGTCGCCACGGCGGCCAAGCCGGCCATCGCGGCCGCTGGCAAACCGGCGGCGCCGGCCAGCCAGCCCTTCCCCATCCGCGTCCAGCGGGTGCGGCTGCAGAACGCCAAGCTCGATTTCACCGACTTGAGCCTGCGTCCGCAATTCAGCGCCAAGATTTATGAGCTGGGCGGCGTGATCACCGGCCTGTCGTCGAAGCGCGATGCGCGCAGCCAGGTGGAACTGGACGGCCGCGTCGACGAGTTCGGGATGGCGCGCGTGCGCGGCCAGCTCAATCCCTTCGCCGCCAGCGAGAACACGGACCTGAACGTGGTGTTCAAGAACGTGGACATGGTGTCGGCCTCGCCGTACACGATGAAGTTCGCCGGCTACAAGATCGCGCAGGGAAAAATCTCGCTCGACCTCGAATACAAGGTGCGCCAGAACCAGCTGGAGGGCAACAACCACATCGTGCTCGACCAGCTCACCCTGGGCGAACGCATCGACAGCCCGGACGCGCTCAAGCTGCCGCTGGAACTGGCGCTGGCCATCCTCAAGGACAGCGACGGCCGCATCGACCTGGGCCTGCCCGTGGCGGGCGACATGAACGATCCGCAGTTCAGCTACGGCGCCGTGATCTGGAAGGCCGTGGGCAACGTGCTGACCAAGATCGTGACGGCGCCGTTCCGCGCGCTGGGCAACCTGTTCGGCATCAGCGGCGACAAGCTGGAGGCGATCAGCTTCGATCCCGGCAGCGATGCCCTGCTGCCGCCCGAGCGGGCCAAGCTGGCGCAGGTGGCGCAGATCCTGGCCAAGCGCGGCCAGTTGACCCTGTCCGTGCCGGGCCAGTACAGCGAGCAGTCGGACGGTGCCGCCCTGCGCGCGCGCGCCGTGCGGCGCGAGATCGCCAAACGGGCCGGCATCAAGCTCGAAGCGGGCGAGGAACCGGGCCCGCTGGATCTGGCCGACAGCGCGGTGCGCAGCGCGCTGCGCGGCCTGTACGGCGAACGCTTCGGTTCGGCCGAACTGGACAAGGAGAAGAAGGCGGCCGAGGCGGCTGCGGCAGCCCCCGCCACAGCCAGCGCCTCCGCAGCAGCCGGCGCCTCCAGCGCAAGCAAGCCGGCCGCCGCGCAGAAGAAGCTGGCCATGTGGCAGAAGCTCGGCAAGCTGATCCAGGGCGAGCCGCAAGTGGCCGACGCCAGCGCCTTCTATCGCACGCTGCAGACGAAACTCGAACAGCGCCAGGCCCTGCCGGCCGACGCCCTCACCCGCCTCGGCACGCAGCGCGCCGGCGCCATCGTGGCCGCGCTGACCGAGGGCGGCGTCAATCCGGCCAGCACCCGCGCCACCGCGCCGGAAGCGGTGCCGGCCGAGGTGGGCCAGCCGGTCAACCTCAAACTGGGGCTGTCGGCAAAATAAGCACTGCAGCGCACCGCTTCCGCGCACTGATCCGCCCCGCGTATGACTGCTTGCATTGCTGGTTGACTTTGTAGCCACAAACCATTACATTCGCGGGGTTTTCATTTTATGGAGCCCCGTCATGGGCAGTTGTTCAGGTGATTGTAGTGGTCAGCGTCGCGCTGACGCCGCCAGAGCAAGATAACGCAGGATAATCTCCCGCCGTCATCTCGCCGCTCGCGGATGACGGTATCTCCAGGCCGACCCCGGTTCGCCTTCCGATGTACCATTCCCCTTGCCACCGGCCGCGCCACTGCGCGCCGTGCGCGCGTGCCCGTGCGGCCAGGGGTGGGCCCCCGTCACATTACGCCACAAGTTTTATCGTCATGCCGTCCGCGCCGGACGGCGCCAGGTCACGACCGGATGCGCCGCGCGCGCTCCCTTGTAGCGAGAATTTGAATGAAGAACCAACACATCGACACCACCGGCGCAGCACGGCCGGCCCCAACGTCCAAGCCGCGCCTGCAAAGCTGGCTGAGAAAACTCGGCCCCGGCCTGATCACGGGCGCGGCCGACGACGACCCGAGCGGCATCGCCACCTATTCGCAGGCCGGCGCCCAGTTCGGCCCCAACCTGCTGTGGACCATGTTCTTCACCTATCCGCTGATGGTGGGGATCCAGGTGGTGAGCGCGCGCATCGGCCGCGTCACCGGCATCGGGCTGGCCGGCAATATCCGCGCCCACTTCCCGCGCTGGCTGCTGTATGCGATCGTCAGCCTGCTGCTGGTGGCCAACACCATCAACATCGCGGCCGACGTGTCGGCCATGGGCGAGGCGCTCGACCTGCTGATCGGCGGTTCGTCGCGCCTGTACGCGGCCTGCTTCGGCGTGGTGTCGCTGGTGCTGCAGATCGTGGTGCCGTATTCGCGCTACGTGCGCGTGCTCAAGTGGATGACGATGGCCCTGCTGGCCTACGTGGGCGTGGTGTTCGCCGTCCACATCGCGTGGGGCCAGGTGGCGCTGTCGCTGGTGGCGCCCAAACTGGAATGGAGCGCGGCCACCATCACCACCATCGTGGCCGTATTCGGCACCACCATCAGCCCCTACCTGTTCTTCTGGCAGGCCTCGCAGGAGGTGGAGGACATGGAGGCCGATCCCAAGCGCCGGCCCCTGCTGGAGGCCCCCGAACAGGCGCGCCCCAGCTTCCGCCGCATCAAGATCGACACCTATCTGGGCATGGGCTTTTCCAACCTGGTGGCGTTCTTCATCATGCTGACCACGGCCGTCACGCTGCACATGCAGGGCATCACCACCATCCAGACCTCGGCCGAGGCGGCCACCGCGCTGCGTCCGATCGCCGGCGAATTCGCCTTCCTGCTGTTCGCGGCCGGCATCATCGGCACCGGCCTGCTGGCCGTGCCCGTGCTGGCCGGCTCGGCCGCCTACGCCATCGCCGGCGCGTTCGAGTGGAAGAAGGGCCTGGAGCACAAGCTGTTCGACGCCAAGGGCTTCTACGGCATCATCGCCGTGTCCACGCTGGTGGGGGTGGCGCTGGGCTTCACGCCGATCGACCCGATCAAGGCGCTGTACTGGAGCGCCGTCATCAACGGCGTGATCTCGGTGCCCATCATGGGCGTGATGATGGTGATGGGCTCCAACAGCAAAGTGATGGGGCGTTTCGTCGTCACCCGCAAACTCAAGTGGCTGGGCTGGCTGGCCACGGCCGCGATGGCCGTGGCCGTGGTGGCCATGTTCCTCACGCTCGACCTGTCCTGAAATAAGGAAGCCATCCGCATGAAGAAAAAAGACATCCGCCGCCTGATGGCCGCCCCACTCTGCCTGCTGGCGCTGGCCCAGGCCCACGCCGACAACGGCGCGTCCGACCAGAACGCGGCGCCCGAATCGTGGGCCGTGCGCGGCCAGTTCACCAACGTCACCCAGGGCCACCGCCGTTTCACCTCGCCCTACCAGGGCCAGAACAGCATGGACGCGGCCGGCCGCACCGAGGAAACCAGCGACATCACCGTCTACGCGGGCGTGCGCCTGCCCGCCGGCACGGAGCTGTGGCTGAACCCCGAGATCGACCAGGGCTTCGGCCTCAGCAACACGGTGGGCATGGCCGGCTTCCCCAGCGGCGAGGCCTACAAGGTGGGCGCGGACACGCCCTACCTGCGCCTGCCGCGCGCCTTCGTGCGCCACACGTTCGCGCTGGGCGGCCCGCAGGAGGCCGTGGAGGCGGCGCCCAATCAGCTGGGCGGCGCGCGCGCGCAGGACAACGTGGTGCTGACGGCCGGTAAATTCTCCGTCACCGACGTGTTCGACACCAACAGCTACGCCCACGATCCGCGCGGCGACTTCCTCAACTGGTCGCTGATCGACGCCGGCGCCTTCGACTACGCGGCCGACGCCTGGGGCTTCACCTATGGCGCGGCGCTGGAATGGAACCAGGGCAGCCGCACGGCGCGCGCCGGCGTGTTCCAGCTGTCGGCCGAGCCGAACGGCAAGATCATCCGCCCCAGATTCAGCCAATACATGCTGGTGGCGGAACTGGAGCAGCGCTACCAGTGGGACGGCCATGGCGGCAAGCTCAAGCTGCTCGGCTTCGCCAACCACGCCAGCATGGCGCGCTACGCGGACGCCATGCGCCAGGCGGCGGCCGGCGGCACCAATGTGAGCACTGTGCCCGACGTGGCCGGGGTGCGCCGCAGGGCGTGGCGCACCGGGCTGGCCGTCAACGTGGAGCAGGAGCTGACGGCCGACATGGGCCTGTTCGCACGCGCCAGCGTCAACGACGGCACCAAGGAAGCCTATGAATTCACGGAGATCAACCGATCGCTGTCGGGCGGCGTGGCCCTCAAGGGCGCGGCCTGGGGCCGGCCGGACGACACGGTGGGCGTGGCGGCCGTCGTCAACGGCCTGTCCGGCGACGCGCGCGCCTATTTCGCCCAGGGCGGCATCGGCATCCTGATCGGCGACGGCGGCCTGCGATATGGGACGGAGAAGATCGCGGAAGCCTACTACGCGGCGCACCTGGGCAAGCACCTGGGCCTGACGCTGGACCTGCAGGAAGTGAACAACCCGGCCTACAACCGCAGCCGCGGCCCGGTCCACCTGGCGGCCGCGCGCGTGCACGCGGAGTTCTGACGGCCGGGCCGCCCGCTATTTGAGGCCCTTGATGGCGGCCCGGTATTCGGGCGAGGCGGCCGCCCGGGGGATGGCTTCCCACAGGGCCGCCGCCAGTTCCGGGTTCGCATCGCGGAACTGGTGCGACAGGCACAGGTAGTAACGCTCCAGCGAGAACAGCACGGGCAGCGCTTCGATTTTGCCCGCGAACGGCGCCCGCTCCATCAACGACTGGGCGTCGCCCTCGAAACCAAGCGCCAGGTCGCCACGCCGCGCCAGCAGCTTGGCGAAATTGGTTTCCAGGTCGGCGCCGCCGTCGTCCGTCTCTATCCCCAGCCCCCGTAGCCGCTCGCGCATGACCCGCGCGCCATGCGAAGACAGCACCCTGGCCTTGGTATGCAACAGCCGCTTGCCATCCCAGTCGGCCGGATCGCCCGTGCGCCGGAACAACGACACGCGCGCCAGCGCGGTCGCGCGTTGCGGATCGGGTTCCCTGTCATCGGGGGTGAAGGCGCACATGGCAGCCACCTCCGGTGTGTAGCCGGCGGCCGGATAACCATGCGCCAGATTGAGCCTGACCTCCTCCGCGCAGCGGGCCACGGGGGCATAGTGGTACTCGACCTGCAAGCCCACCCGGGCCGCCGCCATCCGCACCAGGATCTGGGCCGTGCCCTCGTGCCCCGCCAGCACAATGGGCGGGTGGGGGCGCGCGTCCACGCACAGCCGCAGCGGCGCCGGCGCGTCCTGCGCCCAGCCGCTCGCGGCCAGCGCCCACGCCCCCAACCATCCCCACTTCGCGAATCGAACCATGGACGCCCCAACGAAGACTGCTCAAAAGGTGAACCTGATTATAGCGTGGCGCTATTTGATGCCTTTGATGGCGGCCCGGTACTCGGGCGAGGCGGCCGTCCGGGCAATGGCGTTCCACAAGGCCGCCGCCCGTTCCGGATGCGCGTCGCGGAACTGGTGCGACAGGCACAGGTAGTGGTACTCCTGCGAGAACGCCAGCGGCAGCGCTTCGATCCTGCCGGCGAACGGCGCCCGCGCCAGCAGGCGCTGGCCATCGGTGTCGTAACCGAGCGCCAGGTCGCCACGCCGTGCCAGCAGCTTGGCGAAATTGGTCTCCAGGTCGGATGCGCCATCGTCCGTGTCGATGCCCAACACCCTCAGGCGCTCGCGCATCAGGACCGCGCCGCGCGAGGACAGCACCTTGGCCGTCGTGTGCAGCAGTCGTTTGCCGTCCCAGTCGACGGCCTCGCCCACGCGCCGGTACAACATCAGCCGCAGCAGTCCCGTGGCCCGTTTCGGATCCGGCTCCTCGCCTACCATGGGAAAGGCGCAGAACGCGGTCGCCCTCGACGAATAGCCGGCGGTCGGATAACCCTGGGCCAGGTTGAGCCGGACCTCCTCGGCGCAGCGCGCCGCCGGCGCATGGTAATACTCGACCTGCAAGCCGGTCCTGGCGGCCGCCATGCGCACGAGGACCTGGGCCGTGCCGTCACGGTCGAGCAACACGAAGGGCGGATGGGGGCGCGCGTCCACGCACAGCCGCAGCGGGGTTTCCGCGCCGTGGGCCCAGCCGCTTGCGGCCAGCGTCCCCGCCGCCAGCCATGCCGCGCAAGCGTAACGTCCCATGCACTCCCCGATATGTGATTGCCCCAATGTGCCCCAGAGTATAGCGTCCCACCCCCACGGTCAACATTCAGCCAGACGACGAACCGGGCCGGCGATCGATTGCGCGCCGGTGCACTGCACGCGCGGCGAAATAGGACGATAATAAAAGGCCATTCTTACTTCGCGCACAACCAGACATGACCGCTCTCGCCAACTTCCCCATCACCGCCAAATGGCCCGCCAGCCATCCCGACCGCCTGCAACTGTATTCGCTGACCACGCCCAACGGCGTCAAGGTCTCCATCGCGCTGGAGGAAACGGGACTGCCCTACGAGCCGCATCTGGTCAGTTTCGACAGCAACGATCAACTGTCGCCCGCGTTCCTGTCGCTGAACCCGAACAACAAGATCCCGGCCATCATCGACCCCAACGGCCCGGACGGCAAGCCGCTGGCCCTGTTCGAGTCCGGCGCCATCCTGCTCTACCTGGCCGAGAAGACGGGCCAGCTGCTGCCCGAGGACGCGGCCGGCCGTTACGAGACCATCCAGTGGCTGATGTTCCAGATGGGCGGCATCGGCCCCATGTTCGGCCAGGTCGGCTTCTTCCACAAGTTCGCCGGCCGCGAGTACGAGGACAAGCGCCCGCGCGACCGCTACGTGGCCGAAGCGGTCCGCCTGCTGGGCGTGCTCGAACAGCGGCTGGCCGGCCGCGACTGGATCATGGGGTCGCAATACACGATCGCCGACATCGCCGTGTTCCCGTGGGTGCGCAACCTGATCGGCTTCTACGAGGCCGGCGACCTGGTGCAGATCGAGCGTTTCCCCAACGTGCAGCGCGTGCTGGCCGCCTTCCTCGCGCGGCCCGCCGTGGCGCGCGGGCTGAACATCCCGGCGCGTCCCGCCTGAGTTCCCGCTTTTCCAGGGCCGGGCCGCTCAGCCCTCGCCCGCGCCGGCCGCCTCCATGCCGCCCAACGGCAGCCGCAGCACCACCGCGGTGCCGGCGCCGGGCGTGCTGGCGATGTCCACCGTGCCCTGCATCAGATCGACGACCAGACTGTGCACGCTGGCCAGTCCCAACCCGGTGCCGCTGCTGCCCAGTTGCGTGGTGAAGAACGGTTCGAACACCCTGGGCAAATGCTCGGGCGCGATGCCGCAGCCGTCGTCGCGCCAGCGTATCAGCACGGCGCCATCGTCCATGGCCACCTCGATGGCGATGACGCCGCCGCCGTCACGGAAGCCGTGGAACAGGCTGTTGTCCAGCAGCTGCTGGAAGACCAGGCCGCAGGCGCCGGGATAGCCGCTCATCCATAAATGCGCTGGCAGGGTGAACGCCAGCGTCACGCCCTGCGCCGCCAGGCGCGGTTGCCAGCCGGTGGCGCTGGCGCGCAGCAGCGCGCACAGGTCGAAGCGGCACAGCGGTTCCTGTTCGGGGTGGCTGGACAAGCCCTTGAAGCGTTCCACCAGCCGGTTGATCTGCAGGATGGCGCGCTCCAGCAACTGCCCGCCCTGCAGCAGATGGGCGAGCAGCGCCTGCAACTGGCTGCGCCGCAAACTGCCGCCATCCAGGCTGCGCTGGAGTTCCTCGGCTTGCGCGGCGATGGCGCTGGCCGCCATGCGGGCATTGCCGACCGGCGTGTTCAACTCGTGCGCCATGCCCACCACCATGCGCGACAGGCCGAGCTGCTTTTCCTGCGCCATCAGCGAGCGCATGGCCTGCTCCAGCGTGGCCGTGCGCTCGCGCACCTGGTGCTCCAGCTCATCGTGCGCGCGCCGCAGGGCCGCCTCGGCCGCCTCGCGCTCCGTCATCTCGCGCCGCAGCCTGGCCAGCGCCTCGCTCAGTTCCGCGTTGCGCTGCACCAGCGAATGCTCCAGCGCCGTGCCGTGCTGCGCCAGCTGCGCGTTCTGGCGCAGCAACTGCGGCCGCTCCATGACGGCGTTGATGGTGGCGCCCAGCGCCGTGGCCAGTTCGCGCTTGTGGCGCCGCTCCACCTGCACCTGGCGCAGGCAAGCTTGCAACGTCTCCTCGAAATAGCCCCACTGGCGGCCGTAATGGCGGATCGCATAGGCGACGATCTCGCGCGAGCCGGTGCTGTGCGGCGGCTCCCCGGCCAGCTCGGCGTCGAACGCGAGCAACGCCCGCCATGCGTCGGGGCGTCCGCCCTCGACGCACAGCAGCAGCACGTCGCACAGGCGCAGCGCCAGTCGCCAGTACGGCTGCACGCCGCCTTCGCCGGTGCTGCGCTGGAACTGGGCCAGATAGTCGCGGCAATCGCCGGCCTGGCCCAGCGTGGCCTTCACCACGGCCAGGTTGAGCAGCGCCAGCCCTTCCTGATAGTGGAGCTGGTGGCGGCGGGCGACCTGCAACGCCAATTCGCGCTGGGCCAGGCAATCGCGCCAGTACGGCGCGGCCTTGCCGGCGTCATCCTCCTCCAGCGCCAGATAGTAGGCGGCGGAGGCGGCGTAGTTGAGCAGCAGGTTGTGGACGGGCGGGGTCAGCTCGGCCGGACGGGCCAGCAGTTCGGCGCAGGACAGGCGCAGCTCCAGGTACATCTCCGAGCCAAACAGCACAGTGCAGCGGATGGCCTGCATCTGCAGCGCCAGTTGCTCCTGGCCGCAGCGCTGATACAGTTCGCCGGCGCGGGCCACGCTGTCGAGCGCCGCATGGTGCAGCCGCATGCGGCCCTGTATCCATTGCAGCGCGCGCCAGGCGGCCGCCTGCGCCATCGGATGGTTCTCCGTCTGGGCCTGCACCTGCAGGCGCTTGGCATGCATCAGCAAGTCGTCGGGCCTGGCCTGTTCGCCCAGCGAATCGACGAGGATCCGGAACGCCTGCAATTCCAGCGCCTGCGCCGGCGCGAGCCGCAGCGCGGCCAGCCGTTCCAGCGCGGCCGGCGCGTGGGCCAGTTCGAATCCCGTCAGACTGGCGCGCACTTCGCGCAGCAAGGCTTCGCCCTGCGCCCTGTCGTTCTGCGCGGCGATGTCGGCGGACGTGTTGGATACAGCCATGGCGCTCCCCATCCCGGCCGCTGCGGCCATGCCGGTGCACTCAGTCGCAGTATCCCACGAACGCTGGCCGCGCGGCCACGATGTTGCTAGTGAACTACAAGCGACGGCACGCGCCCAGGCGCGGTCCGGCCCGGCCCCGTAGTTCTTGCTTTGCGAGCAATGGCCGGCTGTGCGAGAATCGTCGGGTTTTGCGGCCCGGCCGGCAACCCGCCGGCTTCCGGCCGCGCAACGACACCAGGAGAGAAGATGTCAGGTGAGCAGAACGAACTCAAACGCGGATTGAAGAGCCGCCACATCCAGCTGATCGCGCTGGGCGGGGCGATAGGCACCGGGCTGTTCCTGGGCATCGCGCAGACCATCAAGATGGCCGGGCCGTCCGTGCTGCTCGGTTACGCCGTCGCCGGCTTCATCGCCTTCCTCATCATGCGCCAGCTGGGCGAGATGGTGGTAGACGAGCCGGTGGCCGGCTCGTTCAGCTATTTCGCCGACAAATACTGCGGCCACCAGGCCGGCTTCATGTCGGGCTGGAATTACTGGGTGCTGTATGTGCTGGTCAGCATGGCCGAGCTGTCGGCCGTGGGCATCTACGTGCAGTACTGGTGGCCGGGCATCCCCACGTGGGTGTCGGCGCTGGCCTTCTTCCTGATCATCAATGCGATCAGCCTGAGCAACGTGAAGGCGTTCGGCGAGATGGAATTCTGGTTCGCCATCATCAAGGTGGCGGCCATCGTCGGCATGATAGGCTACGGCGGCTGGCTGCTGCTGTCGGGCGGCGCCGGCCCCGAGGCCAGCGTGGCCAACCTGTGGCGGCACGGCGGCTTCCTCCCCAACGGCGTGGGCGGGCTGGTGATGGCCATGGCCGTCATCATGTTCTCGTTCGGCGGGCTGGAACTGGTGGGCATCACGGCGGCCGAGGCGGACAACCCGTCCGTCACCATCCCCAGGGCCACCAACCAGGCCATCTACCGCATCCTGATCTTCTATATCGGCGCGCTCGGCATCCTGCTGTCGCTGTACCCGTGGCAGAAGGTGGTGAGCGGCGGCAGCCCGTTCGTGCTGATCTTCCACGCGCTGAACAGCAACCTGGTGGCCGACGCGCTCAACGCCGTGGTGCTGACGGCCGCGCTGTCGGTGTACAACAGCGGCGTGTACTGCAACACCCGCATGCTGTACGGTCTGGCCCAGCAAGGCAACGCGCCGCGCATGCTGCTCAAGGTGAACCGGCGCGGCGTGCCGCTGGCCGCGCTGGGCGTGTCGGCCATGGCCACGGGCGCCTGCGTGGCCGTCAACTACTTCATGCCGGGCAAGGCGTTCGGAGTGCTGATGGGACTGGTGGTGTCGGCGCTGATCATCAACTGGGGCATGATCAGCTGGATCCACCTGCGCTTCCGCGCGCAGAAGCGCGTGGCCGGCCAGGCGACCGCGTTCCGCAGCCTGGGCTACCCGCTCACCAACTACCTGTGCCTGGCCTTCCTGGCCGCCATCCTGGTGGTGATGTATCTGACGCCGGACCTGCGGCTGTCCGTGTATCTGCTGCCCGTGTGGCTGATCGCGCTGGCCATCGGCTACCGCTTGCGGCCGAAGAACGCCCCGGTAGTCGCTGCATAAGAGAACCTCAAAATACCGTCGTTCCCGCGCAGGCGGGAACGACAAATTTGTGGTTTTTCGAGCTCCCCTTATGGGTCAGGCGGTCTTGGCCTCCTGCACGCCCAGTTCCTGCTTCATCAGGTCGCGGATCTTGAACTTCTGGATCTTGCCCGTGATCGTCATCGGGAACTCCTCGACGAAGCGGATGTGGCGCGGCACCTTGTGGTAGGCGATCTGCCCTTCGCAGAACTTGCGCACGCCCTCCTCCGTCAGGCTCTGGCCGGGCTTGACGATGATCCAGGCGCACAGCTCCTCGCCGTATTTCGTGTCCGGCACGCCCACCACCTGCACATCCTGCACGGCCGGGTGGCGATACAGGAATTCCTCGATCTCGCGCGGGTAGATGTTCTCGCCGCCGCGGATCACCATGTCCTTGATGCGGCCCACGATGTTGACGTAGCCTTCCTCGTTCATGGTGGCCAGGTCGCCAGTGTGCATCCAGCCGTCGGCGTCGATGGCTTCGCGGGTCTGGGCCTCGTCGCCCCAGTAGCCCTGCATCACCGAGTAGCCGCGCGTGCACAATTCGCCCGGCTGGTTGCGCGCCGTGACGGCGCCCGTGTCCGGATCCACGATCTGCACCTCCAGATGGTCGCGCACCATGCCCACCGTGGACACGCGCATCGCCAGCGGCGTGTCGGTGCCGCTCTGGCAGCTCACCGGGCTGGTCTCCGTCATGCCGTAGGCGATCGTCACCTCGGTCATGTGCATGTCGCCCACCACCCGCTTCATCACCTCGACCGGGCACGGCGAGCCGGCCATGATGCCGGTGCGCAGCGTGGACAGGTCGAACTCGCCAAAGCGCGGATGATCGAGTTCGGCGATGAACATGGTGGGCACGCCGTGCAGCACCGTGCAGCGCTCGTCCTGCACGGCCTGCAGCACGGCCAGCGGTTCAAAACCGCTGCTCGGATAGACGATGCAGGCGCCATGCGTGAGGCTGGCCAGGTTGCCCAGCACCATGCCGAAGCAATGGTACAGCGGCACCGGGATGCACAGGCGGTCGCGCTCCGTCAGCTTCATCGCCTCGCCGACGAAGAAGCCGTTGTTGAGGATGTTGCGGTGGGTCAGCGTGGCGCCCTTCGGGAAGCCCGTGGTGCCGCTGGTGAACTGGATGTTGATCGCTTGCGTCGGCCGCACGCCGGCCGCGGCCTCGCGCACGCGCGCGTCGTCCGCCTGGCCGCGCGCCAGCAGCGCGGAAAAGCGCAGCATGCCCGGTTCCTCGGCGCCGGCGCCCTCCTCGTCTATCCAAGCCACGGTGCGCAGGTCCGGCAGGCGCGCGCAACGCAGCGCGCCCGGCGCGGCGCCGGCCAGTTCGGGCGCCAGCTCGCGGATCATGGCCAGGTAGTCGCTGGTCTTGAAGCGCGCCATGCTGACCAGCGCCTTGCAGCCCACCTTGTTGAGCGCATATTCCAGCTCCGCCACGCGGTAGGCCGGGTTGATGTTCACGAGGATCAGGCCCAGGCGCGCCGTGGCCAGCTGCATCAGCACCCATTCCACGTTGTTGTGCGACCAGATGGCGACGCGGTCGCCCGTGGCCAGCCCGGCGTCCAGCAACGCGCTGGCCAGCCGGTTCACTTCGGTCTGCAATTCGCGGTAGGTGTAGCGGCGCTGCTGGTGCAGGCTGACCAGCGCCTCGGCGTCAGGATGGCGCGCTACGATGGTGTCGAAATAATCACCGATGGTTTGCTCGATCAGCGGCTTGTCGGTGTGGCCGCGGGCATAGCTTTGTTCGATCTGGTACTGCGTCATCTAAGTCTCCTGTCATTGCACTTTTGATCATTTTTGAATCAGAGCATTTAATTTATTTATGTAAAGATACCGCAATCGGCGGCCGGCGCGGCGCACTTTTTGCGGCGATCATGACTTGGAGGGGAGTTAGAAAACAACAGCCGGAAACAACATCGGCGAAACGGCAAGCGGCCGTAGCGGCACGGCGGGAGGGAGGTAGGGATGCCGTGGCCCGCTGCAGCCCCATGTGGGGAACCTTCTGCTTTGCCTTCTATTTTTCTCTGCTTTTTCCTGCTTTGCCCGGATTCTGGAAAACCGGCCCTTGCCGAAGAAAATAGAAGAAAGCAGAAGCGGAAATCGAAGGGAATCCACACGGGGCCGGCACCGGCCAAGCCGCCCCTTATAGCGCCAGATTGCGCATCAGCACCTGGCGCACGCTGGCGGCGTACCAGCGCCCGCCCAGTGGCGAGACGACGCCGCAGCCGTTGAGGCAAGCGGCGATGCGGTGGAACGTCTGGCCGCCCGACCGCAGCGCGGCCATCATGCGCAGCACGGTCAGATCGATGCCTTTGACCGGGCCCGGGGCGCGGCCCGGCCGCGCGCCGCTGGCGCCGCCGCTAGCCATGGCCGCGCGCCCGCGCCGCCGGCTTGGCCGCCGGCTGCCTGCCGGCCGGCCGCACAATCAATGCCGCCAACGCGGGAATCATGATGATGGCGCCCACCATATTCCACAGGAACATGAAGGTGAGCAGCAAGCCCATGTCGGCCTGGAACTTGATGTCGGACCAGACCCAGGTCAACACGCCCAGCGCCAGCGTCACGCCGGTCAACGCCACGGCGGCGCCGGTGCCCTTGAGCGTCTCGAAATAGGCCGCCTTCAGGTCCAGCCCCCGGTCCAGGAAATGCTGCAGCCGGTTGTAGATGTAGATGCCGTAGTCCACGCCGATGCCGATGCCCAGCGCGATCACCGGCAGCGTGGCCACCTTGACGCCCAATCCCAGCCGGGCCATGATGGCCTCGCACAGCGCCGACGTGATATACAACGGCAGCATGATGCACACGGCCACCCGCCACGAGCGGAACTCCCACCACACCAGCAGCGCGACGATCGCGTACACCAGCACCAGCATCTCGGTCTGCGCCTGCGCGATGACGATATTGGTGGCAGCGTCGATCCCGGCATTGCCGCCGGCCAGCGTGAAGCGGGCCGTCTGGTCGTCGTTGGCGGCCGCGAACGACTGGGCCGCCTGCACCACGCGGGCCAGCGTTTCGGCCTTGTGGTCGGCCAGGAAGACCATCACCGGAACCATCGAGCAGTCGTTGGAATACAACTCGGACGGCAGCACGCGCTGGGCCGCGTTCGACACGTAGCGGTTGCGCGACAGCGCGTGCCAGCGCAGATCGCCGCCGTTGGAGCCGGCGATGATCTTCTTCATGCCGCTGAACAGCGAGGTGGTGGACTCCACCCCCGGCAGGTTCTCCATCTCCCACTGGAAGCGGTCCACCTTGTCGGCCACCGGATAGGAGCCGCATTCGCCGGGGGCCGTCTTCACCATCACCACGAACACGTCGGCGCTGGTGGCGTAATGGCCGCTGATGTAGGCGCTGTCGCGGTTGTAGCGCGACTCGGCGCGCAGCTCGGGCGCGCCCGGATCGAGGTCGCCGATCTTCAGGTCGCGGCTCATGGTCCACGCCACGCCCAGCACCAGCAGCGCGAAGGCGACGGCCATACGGGCGAAGCGCGGCTCGGCGCAGCGGGCCAGAGCGCGGGCGATACGGTGCTTGCCGGCCTGCTTGCGGGCCTGGTGGCGCAGGCAGGCGTCGGACACGCCCACGTAGGACATCAGTATCGGCAGCAGGAACATCTTGGTGAGGATGATGACGCCCACGCCGATGGAGGCCGAGATGGCCAGTTCCCGGATCACGCCGATGTCGATCACGAGCAGGGTCGAGAAGCCGACCGCGTCGCACAGCAGGGCCACGCTGCCCGGAATGAACAGCTGGCGGAACGTGAGCCGGGCGGTCTCCATGTTGGAGGCGCCCGACAGGCGCGCGACGGCCATGGTGTTGATGTTCTGGACCGCGTGCGAGACGCCGATGGCGAACGTGAGGAACGGCACCAGGATCGAATACGGATCGAGCCCGAAACCGATCAGGTGCACGATGCCGAGTTGCCACAGCACGGCCAGGCCGCAACAGAACACGGTGGCCAGCGTGCTGCGCCAGCAGCGCGAATACCACAGCAGCAGCACCACCGTGAGCGCGAAGGTGATGGCGAAGAACAGGCCGATGGCGCGCGCCCCATCGATAAGGTCACCGACCACCTTCGCGAAGCCGGTGATGTGGACGCGCACGCCATCCTTGCCGTACTTGTCGCGCACCAGCTTCTCCAGCCGCTGCGACAACTGGCCGTAATCGAGCTTGGCGCCGGTGTCCGGGTCCTTCTCCAGCAGCGGCACCAGCACGATGCTGGAACGCTGGTCGGCCGCCACCAGGCTGCCGATGCGGCCGGAGCGGGCCACGTTGGTGCGCACCTCGGCGATTTTTTCGGGCGAGCCGTCGAAGCCCTGCGGGATGATCTGGCCGCCCACCATGCCGGCCTCCGTGACCTCCATCCACAGCACGTTGGGTGTCCACAGCGACTTCAGGTTGCCCCGGTCCACGCCGGGGATGTAGAACACCTCGTCGGTGATGCGGCGCAGGGTCTCCAGATATTCGCGGCTGTAGATGTCCTTGCCCTGCGTCTCGACCGCGATGCGCACCACGTTGCCGAGCGGGCGCAACTCGGCCTCGTATTTCAGGTAGTTGGCGATGAAGGGATGCGAGGCCGGCACCATCTTCTGGAAACTGGCGTCCGGCTTCAGCCGGGACGCCTGCCAGCCGAACAGCACGCTCGCCAGCAGGAACAGGATCAGGATGGGCAGGCGCCAGGCGAACAGGCGCCGTTCGAGGGTGCGTTCCAGCATGCCGGGCTGGTCGTGGCCGCCGGTTTCGTCGCCGGCGGCCGGGGAGGATTTGTCGTTCAGGTTCATGGTCTTCACTTCGAATTGGGGTAGGCGGACAGGTGGACGCCGCCCATGCCGGCCAGCGCCAGGGTGCGGCCGCGCAGCGCGACGGCGGCCAGTTCCAGGCCGCGCGCCGGCGCCTGCATGGCGAAGCTGCGGCCCTGATCCGCGCTGCGGTACAGCGTGCCGTCGCGCGCCGCCAGCAGCAGCGCGCCGTTGTCCTGCGCCGCGCCGATCAGGCTCTTGTCGCCCAGGCGGGGCAGTTCCTGCCAGGTGGCGCCGGCGTCGGCGCTGCGCAGCACGTGGCCACCGAAACCGTAGGCCAGCAGCGTGCCGGGCGCCGTCTCGGCCACGCCGTACAACTGGCCCTTGTAGCCACTGTCCGCCACACGCCAGCTATCGCCATCGTCGCTTGAGCGATAGACCTTGCCGCCCTCCCCCGCCAGATACAGGCTGCCGTCGGCGCCGTGACCGATGGCGTTGTAGTGCAGCCCTTCCGGATTGGGGATGCGGCCGGCGATCGACTCCCAGTGGGCGCCGCCGTCGCGCGTGCGCAAGGCCTGGCCGTAGGAGCCGACGGCCCAGCCCAGCGTGGGGGTCTTGAACCACACCGCCAGCAGCGGGCGCGAGGGGCCGGATTTGGCCGCCTCGCGCGCGTCCTGCACGGCGTTGTCGGCCTGTTCGACGGCCGCCTGCGCGGCCTTGGTCCGGTCCGCGCGCGCGCCCGCCAGCGCCGCGCGGGCGCGCGCGGCGGCCTGCTCGGCGTCGGCCTGCATCATGGCGTTGATCTGGCTGCCATCGAGGCGCTTCTCCCAGCTCAGGCCGGCGTCGCGCGTGGTCAGCAGCACACCGTCATGGCCGACGGCCACGCCATGCTCGCTGTCGGCGAAGTCCATGGCCGTCAGCGTCACGCCCACCGGCACCCTGGCCTGGCGCCAGGTGACGCCGTCGTCGTCCGAGACGATCACGATGCCCCGTTCGCCGGCCGCCACCAGCCGCGCGCCGGCCGGGGCCAGCGCCAGCATCAGCGAGTGGGCCGCGAGCGCGGAGCTGCGCGCGGGCGTGGCCAGGGGATCGGCCAGCGCCGGCGCGGCCAGCGGGACGACGAATACGGCGGCCAGGCAGAGGGCCGTGGGCGCGACGACGCGCATGGCCGGCGGGGCGGCGCGCCAGAGATTGCGCAGATGCTGCTTCATTGGACTGTCCTTCTTGTGTTGCGGTGGTGCCGCGCCGGGCAAAAAGACGCCCGACTCCCACTGGCGGCGGAGGCGGGCGTAAGGAGACTCGCTGCGAGTTCCGTGTGCGCGTGGCGCTGACGTTGATTGCTTGTTTAGTTGCTACTGCGGCGCAGCGTGTCGGGCGTGAAGTTGCCGGCACCCAGTCGGGCGCCGAACCGGGCCGGCTTCTCCTGGTTGCCCAGTCCCGTGACCAGATAGCGGCGCGCCTGCAGGTCGTAGAACACCTCGGCCGCGAACCATGGCGTGGGCGCGTCGTAGAACTGGATCGCGTCGATCTCGTGCACGCGCCACAGTTCGCCCCTGCCATCGTAGGCGTCGGCGTGGGCGATCTGCCAGCTGTCCTCGTCGATGTAGAACACGCGCTTGGCGTACACGTGGCGCTTGCCCGGCTTGAGCGTGGCCTCCACCACCCACACGCGGTGCGGCTCGTAGCGCACCAGGTCCTGGTTCAGGTGGCCGGGGCGCACGATGTCGCTGTACTTCAGGCTCTTGCTGGTCAGCTTGAAGTTGTTGTAGGAGACGATCATCTCCTTCTTGCCGATCAGCTTCCAGTCGTAGCGGTCGGGCGAGCCGTTGAAGCCGTCATAATCGTCGGTCGTGCGCAGGCCGTCGGAGCCGGAGCCGGGCGTGTCGTAGGCCACGTCGGGCGCGCGCAGCACGCGGCGCTGGCCGGGGTTGTACATCCACGCGAGACGCGATTCCTTCACCTGGTCGATGGGGTCGACCACCAGCAGCGCCTCGCCCGCCACGCTGGAGGGGCCGGTGATGGCGCCCATGTAGTACAGCAGGCGGTTCGGCTCCGGCTTGTCCATGGCGTTGGCGAAGGCCAGCGTCTCGGTGCGGGTCACGGGCGTGAAGGCGCCGCTGGCCTGCACGGGGAACTCGGCGCTGTAGCGCTGCACGCTGCCGCCCCGGTAGCGCATGATGTGGTTCCACACCACTTCCACGCCTGTCTTCGGTTGCGGGAACGGCACGGTCGAACGGGCCACGTTGAGCACCCCGTTGCCGCCCGGCGCCAGTTCCGCCTTGGCCGCTTCGGCCTTGATGCTGTCGTACACGGCCTGCGGATAGCCGGCCGTGCGGTGGCTGGGGTAGACGTTGAGTTTGTAGCCGGGGAAGCGCTTGAGCATCGCCATCTGGCCCGGCGCCAGCTTGTCCTGATAGTGCTCCACGTTGGCGGCCGTGACGGTGTACAGCGGCTTCTCGTTCGCATAGGGATCGAGATAGCCGGCCTTGGCGTCGAAGCCGGCCGGCGCCTTCACCAGGCCGCCATCCCATGCCGGAATCAGGCCGTCCTTGCTGCCCGCCTTCTCCGCGCCCATCGGGGTCAGGTCCTTGCCCAACCGCGCCACGTCGGCCGCCGGCATGCCGGCCCAGGCGTTGGCCGCCAGCGCCACGGCGGCCGCGAGCGCCAGTTTGTTCATCGTTCTCATGCTGTCTCCCTTAGAAATTGACGCCGACGACGACGGAATAATTGTCCCGGTCGTGCAGCAGGTCGTATTTGGCGTTCTTGTTGTAGCGCGTGTAGCCCAGTTCCGCGTAATAGCGGTTGTTGTAGTCGGCGCGCAGCGTGGCGCCCAGCGCCTGGCGGTCCTGGACGAAGGTGCCGTCGGCCGAGTAGCCCTTCACGTCGTGCGACCAGAACAGCTTGGGCTTGAGGTTGATGCCCGCGTACACGTCGCTGAAGGTCAGCTCGCCCTGCAGCCGGTAGCCCCAGGCGCTGGTGGTCGCGTAGCCCTGGTTCTCGCAGTACGGCGCGTAGCCGTTCAGGCCGGCGCAGGTGCCGCCGAGCGCCGCCGTCGGGCCGAAGCCGTACAGGAAGCCGCGCCCGTAGCGGGTGGAGGTGGCCGGGTCGCCGATGCCGCTCCAGTGCTGGAAGCCGATCTCGCCCAGCACGCTGGCGCTGCTGGCGCCCAGCACGGGTCCGAACAGCTTCAAGGCCGACACCTGGATCTGGTCCTTGTTCTTCAAATCGTAGCCATGGGCGATGCTGCCCTGCGCGACGGCGGGGTCCCGCGCCCAGCGCGCCAGCGCGGCCTGCGGGCCGATCCCCAGGACACTGCCCACCACCAGATCGGGCGCGTTGATCTGTACCGGCACACCATGCGTGTGGCTGGCCTCGCCGAACACGGAGACGCCGCCCAGCTCCGTCGCGGCCGACACGGCCAGCGACTGGATGTTGGTGGCGCTGTAGTCCCATGCCAGCTCCACGCCGGGGAACGCGCCCAGCATGCCGATCTGCTTCGCGGCGGCGGCCTGCCCCATGCCGCCCAACACCTTGGACAGCGCCGTCAGTTGCGCCGCGTACTGGCCCGAATACAGCGACGGTGCCGGCGACGGCGTGTGGGACGCCGACAGCACCGGCGTGCGCGCATGGTAGTTGGCGAAGTAGAAGCCGAAATCGGTGCTCACGGCGTCGACGAACACGTGCGAGGACAGGCCGAACTGGCCGCTGTTCTTCGGCGTCGCATCGGGCGCGCGGCCCAGCCTGAAGTTGAACGGCACGGTGGCCAGCCCGCCGGCGCCAACGGCGTTCAGCAGCGCCGGCGGCAGGGCGGCCAGCACGGGCACGCCGTTGTACTGCCTCTGGTCGTTGCCGAGCGCATCGCCGAACACCACGGCGCCGCCGGGGCAGTTGAGCGAATCGACCAGCGACCAGTAGGTGCCGCAGCCGTCGAATATGGTGTGCTCCCATTTGAGCTGGTAGAACGCCTCGACCGACACGCCATCGCCCAGCCCGAGGTTGGCCGTCACCTGCGGCAGCGGCCGCAGGATCTCCTTGACCTGGGCGCCGGGCCGGTGCGCGGCCGTCAGGTCGAACGCGCCCATGGCGTTGATGCCGGGGATGAAGGCGCTCTCGCCCCAGTTCACCACCTGGTTGCCCAATTTGACGTTGAGCGGCTTGCCGCCCACATCGAACTCACCGAACACATAGGCGTCGGCCAGCGCGGCGCCGGAGAAGCCCGTGTTGGCGTAGAAGCCCTGGTCGCTCAGCTTCGCGCCCGGCACATAGCCGTTGTTGAAACTGCCGTGCGCCACGCCCTTTTCGCTGAGGGTGTAGTCGTACCAGGCGTTGGCCCGCACGAACAGGCCCAGGTTGTCGCGCTTGAGCTGCAATTCGCCGATCGCCTTGGGGCCGCTCGCATACGCCGTGCCCTTGTTGAAATTCAGGTTGCCGTCGTCATGGCCGTTGCCCACGCCGGGCGCGCCGCCGTTGGCGCCCGACACCAGCGCCGGATCGCGGCCGGCGGCGCGCCAGCTCGCGCCCATGCTGGCGTTGAGCGACCAGCGCCCTTCCACCCCGTTATCGAGCGTGAAGCTGTCCGCCCGCGCGCCGTGCGCGGCCGCCAGCGCCATCGTGGCCAGCGCCGCGCGGCAGGCGACGGCCAGCGCCGTGGGGCGCGCCGTGGATCTTCTCTTTTGCTGCTTGTGCATCTTGTCTCCCTGATGTTGTTATTGGAATCAAGTGCCCGCCCTGGCGGCGGGCATCGCTGCGACACCCGTCAGCGCGTGACGATGGGGAACAGCGGGTCGAACTGGTCGAAATTGCCGAACAACCGGGCCAGCGCCTTCGGGTCCCCTTCCAGCTTGACCTCGCCCGCCTGCACCAGCTGCGCCAGCGGCACTTTCGCCAACAGCATCTTGAACAACGCGTCCCGGCTCAGCGTGAGCGCGGCGTCGGGCTGGGCCAGCACGCGGCCACGGGTGTTGTTGAGCACGGAGTTCGACAGCTCCAGCGCGTAGTTCTCCTTGGTGTCCGTGAAGGCGATGTTGACGCCCAGGCGCAGGCCGTCGGCCTTCTCATGGTTCAGGCGCACGGCCAGGAAGTCGAAGATCATCTCGACCGACATGGAGCGCGTGAGGTCCGGCCCCTGGGTGGACACGTGCAGCGGCTTGAGGCCATTGCGCAGTTCCTGTGCGCCCGTCAGGTACTCATTGCGCCAGATCGCCGATTCGGACTGGTAGCCCAGTTGCTCCAGCGTGGAAGCTTGCAGCAGGCGGGCAGCCTTGTTCTCCGGGTCGGCCTTCACCAGGTGGTTGAGCATCTCGGCCACCCAGCGGTAGTCGCCGGCCGCGTAGCCGGCCCTGGCCTGCTTGAGCACCGCCGCCGCGCCGCCCATCGCCGCCACGTAGTGCTGCGCGCGGGTCTTGCCCGTCAATGGATTCAGCGTGGCCGGATTGCCGTCATACCAGCCCAGGTAGTAATCGACCACGGCGCGCAGGTTGTGGCTCAGGGTGCCGTAGTAGCCATGGGTGGAGAAATCCGTCTTCAAGCCCTTGGGGAAGAAGCCGGCGTCGCCGATCTCGTCGAACGGCACGCCGCGGTTGGCCAGGTTCAGCGCCTGGTCGTTGAGGAAGCGGTACATGTCGCGGTGGTTGGCCAGTTGCTGGCGCAGGCGGTCCTTGCCCCACACGGGCCAGTGGTGGCTGCGGAAGCCCACTTCCGCGTCAGGGAACAGGTCCAGCATCTGGTTGATGTACTTGCTCCAGCCCAGCGCGTCGCGCATGCGGGCCCCGCGCGGCGTGTAGATGTTGTGCATATTGGCCGTGACCACCTCGGCCAGGCACAGCGCGTGGCGCTCGGGCAGATAGAACGTCATCTCGGCCGGCGCCTCGGAGCCGTTCGCCAGCTGGAACACGAAGCGCACGCCGTCGATATCCATGGTCTGCCCCGTCCTGCTCACCGTGTCGGTGGGCGCGATCAGGCCGATGGTGCCGGTCGAGACCTTCTTGCCCAGACCCGTGCCCACGTTGCCCAGCGGGCCGGCGTCCAGCGGCATGCCGAAATGGTAGTGGGCGCGGCGCGCCATGGCGTTGCCGGCCAGGACGTTCTCGGCCACGGCCGTTTCCATGAAGCCGTCCGGCGCGATCAGGCGCGCCTTGCCGGCCGCAAGATCGGCCTCGCTGAGCACACCGCGCACGCCGCCGAAGTGGTCGGCGTGGCCGTGGGTGTAGATGACGGCGGCCACGGGGCGGCGGCCCAGCTTCTGCTGCGCGAACTCCAGGCCGGCGCGCGCCATCTCCGCGCTCACCAGCGGGTCGACGATGATCCAGCCGGTCTTCCCTTCGATCAGGGTCATGTTGGAGATGTCGAAGCCGCGCAATTGGTAGATGCCGTCGCTGACCTTGTACAGGCCGTGCGCGTTGTTGAGCGTCTCCATGCGCCACAGGCTGGGATTGACGCTGGCCGGGGCCGCGCCCTGGATGAAGTCGAATTCATGCGGCTGCCAGATCACGTTGCCGTTGGCGTCCTTGTACGGCGCGTCGGGCATGGCGGCCACCAGGCCGCGCGTGGCTTCCTCGAAATCCTGGCGGTCGGCCAGCGGCAGGCCGGCGCCAAAGGCCTGGTTGGCGGCGGCCGTGATGCGGCTGGCCGGTTGCGGTGGGGTCGTTGCGCTGGCCTGCAGGGTGCAGACGGCCAGCGCCAGCGCCGTGAGGCGGGCGGTGTATGCCATGGTGGGTCTTCCTTCGGTTGGGGGGGAATCAGGCTGCGTTGCGGGTGCCGGCGTGGACATGGGCGTCGGCGATGATCATCTGCGCCGCTTTTTCCGCGATCATGATGGTGGGCGCATTGGTGTTACCGCCTATGACGGTGGGCATGATGGAGGCGTCGACCACACGCAGGCCGGCCATGCCGCGCACCCGCAGGCGCGCGTCCACGACGGCCATGTCGTCGTCGGCCGGCCCCATCTTGCAGGTGCCCACCGGGTGGTATTGGGTGTCGGCGCGGGCGCGGATGTCGGCGATCAGCGCCGCCGTGTCGCCGGCGGCCACCGGGTACAGCATCGCGCCGCGCACCGCGTCGAACGGCGCCGACTCCATGATGGCCTGCTGCACCCTGGCGCCCTTGACCAGCACCTCCAGGTCGCGCGGGTCGGACAGGAAGCGCGGGTCGATCACGGGCGCCGAACGGGGATCGTTGTCACGCAAGGTGACGCTGCCGCGGCTGTGGGGACGCAGCACGTCCACGTGGCACGACATGCCATGGCCGAGGTGGGTCTTGCGCGCATGGTCGTCCACCATGGCCAGCACGAACACCAGCTGCAGGTCCGGCGCCGGCAGCTCGGGGCTGGAGCGGAAGAACGCGCCCGCCTCCGCGATCATGCTGGCCACCATGCCCTTGCGGTGACGGCGCCATTCGAGCATGGCGGCCGCCAGCTTGGCGGTGCCGCGCAGCGAGACGCCGAAGCTCTCGGTATCGCTGGGCAGACGCCAGCCCTGCACGTAGTCGATATGGTCCTGCAGGTTGCAGCCCACGCCCGGCAGGTCGTTCACCACGGCGATGCCGTGCGATGCGCAGTGGGCGGCGGGGCCGATGCCGGACAACATCAGCAACTGCGGCGAGCCGAACGCGCCGGCCGACACGACCACCTCGCGCCGCGCATGGGCTTCATGCAGCACGTTGTCGCGGATGTAGGCCACGCCCTTGGCCGCCCGCCCTTCGCACAGGATGCGCGACGAGACGGCGTGGGTGATCACGGTCAGGTTGGGGCGCGACAGGTTCGGCGTCAGGTAGCCCTTGGCCGCGCTGCAGCGTTCGCCGTCGCGGTGGGTGGCCTGGTACATGAACGCGCCATCCTGCTCGGCGCCGTTGTAGTCGGCCGTGTAGGCGATGCCCTGGGTCGCGGCGGCGTCGATGAACATCTGGTTGAGCGGGCTCGCATGGCGCGGGTAGCACACATTGAGCGGGCCGCCGCGTCCGTGCCACTGGTCGTAGCCCTCGCCCAGTTCGTGGTTCTCGGCCTGTTTAAAGAAAGGCAGCACGTCGTCGTACGACCAGCCCTGGTTGCCCAGCGCGCGCCAGTGATCGTAGTCCCAGCGGTGGCCGCGCACGTAGAGCATGGCGTTGATCGAGCTGCTGCCGCCCAGCGTCTTGCCGCGCGGCTGGTAGCCGCGGCGGCCGTTCAGGCCCGGCTGGGGCACGGTTTGATAAGCGTAGTTGTTGATCTTGGTCGGCACCATCGCCACCAGCCCGGCCGGCGCGTGGATCAACACGCTGCTGTCGGGGCCGCCCGCTTCGAGCAGGCACACCGTCACGTCGGGGTCTTGCGTCAGCCGTGCCGCCAGCACGCAGCCGGCCGAACCCGCGCCGACGATGACGTAGTCGAAATATTGCTTGTCCATTCCTGTCTCCGTTGTTGCGCCGGTTCTTTTGCCCAGCGTCATGTTGGAGCCCAGTGTAGGGGGGACGATTTTTGCTGTCCAATGCATGATTTTGATCGTTATAATGCATCCACCGCATGAATTGGACGACACCATGGACCTCAAACGGCTGCGTTACGCCATCGCCCTGGCTGAAGAACTGAATTTCGCGCGCGCCGCCGAGCGCGTGCACCTGTCGCAGCCTGCGCTGAGCCGCAGCATCCAGACGCTGGAGGAGGAACTGGGCCTGCCCCTGTTCGACCGCGACAACCGCAACGTCAAGCTGACCACGGCCGGCGCCGTGTTCCTCGAGCGGGCCCGCAAGCTGACCTTCCAGATGCGCAACCTGGAGCGCGACATGGGCTTGATCCGCAACGGGGAGATGGGCCAGGTGGCGTTCGGCGTGGGGCCGCTGCCCACCGCCTCCATGCTGCCAGAGCTGGTGCGCCATGTGCGCCAGACGCGCCCCGGCCTGTCGCTGCAGATCGCCAGCAACAACTGGCGCAACCTGCTGGTGAACCTGAAGGCCGAGCAGATCGAGTTCTTCATCGCCGACGCGCGCGACATCGCGCCCGATCCGGACCTGGCCATCACGCCCATCTGCCGCCAGCATGGCCGCTTCATGGCGCGCGCCGGCCACCCGCTGCTGGCCCGGCCCGGATGCGGCGCGGCCGACACCCTGCCCTTCGGCTTCGCCTCGCTGTTGCTGCCGCTGGAGATGAAGGCGCTGTTCCGCCGCGTGCTGGGCCTGGCCCCCGATGCGCCGCTGCCGGTGACCTTCGAATGCGACAACATGCACATCCTGAAGGACATGGCGCGCGACGACGACATCATCCTGCTGGCGACCGAGGCGGCCGTGGCCAGCGAGATCGCGGCCGGCACGCTGGCGGCGCTGGAGATTCCGGACCTGCCGCCCATGTACGCGGAGATCAGCGCGGTCCAGCTGGCCGGCCGCACGCTGTCGCCGGCCGCGCGCCTGGTGCTGGACCGGCTGCACGCCATCGCGGCCACGGCGCCCGGCACCACCGTGTTCCGCGACGGCCGCTACCAGCCCGCCGCGTGAACGGCCACCGCCCGCGTGCTACGCGCGCAAGGCGCGGCGCAGGATCTTGCCCACGTTCGACTTGGGCAGCGCGTCCACGAACTGCACCGCGCGGGGCACCTTGTAGGCCGTGAGCTGGGTGCGGCAATGGGCGATCACCGCCTCCGCGCTCAGCTGCATGCCCGGCACCGCCACCACGAACAGCTTGACCGCCTCGCCCGTGCGCTCGTCCGGCACGCCGATGCACGCGCATTCGGCCACCCCGGCCAGCCCCGCCGCCACCGCCTCGATCTCGCCGGGGAAGACGTTAAAGCCCGACACCAGCACCATGTCCTTCTTGCGGTCGACGATGCGCAGCAGGCCGCGCGCGTCGATGCTGCCCATGTCGCCGGTGCGGAAGTAGCCGTCGCGCGTGAACGCGGCGGCGTTGGCTTCCGGCTGCCGCCAGTAGCCGCGCATCACCTGCGGCCCCTTCACGCAGATTTCGCCCGGCTGGCCCGGCGCCACGGGCGCGCCGTCGTCGTCGCGCAGCTGCACGTCGGTGCCGGGCACGGGCAGGCCGGTGGTGCCGTTGAAATCGCTCATGGCCAGCGGGTTGAACGACACCACGGGCGAGGTCTCCGACAAGCCGTAACCCTGGCAGATGGGGTGCCCCGTCAGGGCCTGCCACTGTTCGGAGGTGGCCTGCAACACGGGGGCGCCGCCGCCCACGGCCAGCCGCAACCGCGAGAAGTCCACCTCGCCGATGCGCGGATGGCGCGCCAGCCCGAGCGGGATGGCCGTCACCACCGACACCTCGCCCTCCTTCAGCGTGCCCGTCATCTGGGCCCGGAACTGCGCCGTATTGGCCACCAGGTTCCCGTGCGACAGCGCCGCGCCCTTGGACAGGCCGGTGGTGCCGCCCGTGTACTGCAGGAACAGCAGATCGTCCGGCCCCAGCGCCACGGGCAGGCGCGCCAATGTCGCCCCGGCCCGCAGCGCGTCCGTGAAGCGATGCGTGCGGCCCAGCCGCGCATCGACGGCCGGCGCGGATTCGCCCGACGGCGCGCCATCGGTCAGGCCCACCGTCACCACCGTCCGGATGCCGGTGCCGGCCATCGCATCGGCCAGCGTGGCCGTGGCGGCGTCGAACACGATGATGCTCTCGCAGCCGGCGTCGTTGAGCTGGTGCGCCAGTTCGCGCGCCGTGTACAGGGGGTTGACGTTGACCTGCACGGCGCCGGCCCGCGCCAGGCCCAGGCAGGCCAGCGGGAACGCCAGCACGTTGGGCAGCATCAGCGCCACGCGGTCGCCCTTGCGCACACCCAGCGCGTGCTGCAGCCAGGCGGCGAACGCGCCGGACAGGCGGTCCACGTCGGCGTAGCTGAGCGTGTGGCCGTAGGCGTGGAAGGCCGGGCGTTGCGCGTGGCGCCGCATGGCCGCCTCCAGCAACTGCACCACGTTCTCGCAGCCGGCCGTGTCTATCTGTTCAGGGATGCCATACTCGCGGTAGGTGGCGAGCCAGGGTTGGGGATGCATGCGCAAAACTCCTTGAGTAGTCAATAAATTGGGTGCCGCCTACAGGGTCAGGCCGCCGCTCACTTCGAGCGTGGCGCCGTTGACGTAGCTGGCCTCGGCCGACAGCAGGAACACGACGGCGGCCGCGATCTCGGCCGGCTGGCCCGTGCGCCGCTGCGGTATCCGGGCCACCATCTCCTGCATGGCGGCCGGCGGAATGTCCTGCACGATGGAGGTGGCCACGAAGCCGGGGCAGACGGCGTTGCTGCGCACGCCCTTGGGGCCCAGCTCGCGGGCCCAGGTCTTGGTCATGGCCAGCACGCCGGCCTTGGCGGCCGCGTAATTGGTCTGTCCGAAATTGCCGCTCAGGCCCACGATGGACGAGATGTTGACGATGGCGCCGCCCTGCTCGATCAGCGCCGCCACGCACGCGCGCGTGCAGTGGAACACGCCCTTCAGATTGATGTCGATCACGCGGTCCCACTGGGCCTCGCTCATCCTGGCCAGTTGGGCGTCGGCCACCACGCCCGCGTTGTTCACCAGCCCGTCGAGGCGGCCCAGCTCTGCCAACGTGGCCGCCAGCGCGGCCTGCACGGACGCGCCATCGGCCACGTCCACCACGCAGCCGGCCGCGCGCGCGCCCGTCGCGCGCAGGCGCCCGACCGCGTCGGCCACCGCCTCGGCCCGCACGTCCCACACGGCCACGGCCGCGCCCTGCGCCGCGCAACGCTCGGTGATGGCGAGGCCGATGCCCTGCGCGCCGCCCGTCACCACGATCACCTTATTCGTCAAATCCATGCCATTCTTCCGCCTGGAAAGCCGCTTCACGGCCGACACCCGCCCCAGCACCCCGCTGGTGCCCGGCTCCACCACCAACGTGGGCGCCGCCACCGGCTGGGCCGACGGCGACACCTGGGCCGGTCTGGCGGGCGACTTCGGCAGCGTCTACTTCGGCAAGTCCACGCTGTACTACGCCGACACCATGGCCATCCCCAACCTGGGCATCAAGGGCGCGGGCGAGTCGTACCGCATCTGGGACGGCAACGGCCTGAGCACCTTCAACCTGCTGAGCCAGGTGGGCACCAAGGGCGGCGTGCTGACCACGCTGGGCATCACCCGCTCGCAGAACGTGGTGCGCTGGGATACCCCCACTGTCAAGGGCTTCGACGGCAGCCTGGCCTACACCAAGAACGCTTCCGGCGACGAGAACCACTTCGGCTGCGCCGGCTGCGCCACCGACTATGAGGCGGGCGGCACCTGGTACGGCCGTGTGCGCTACAACGACGGCCCCCTCACCGCCTCGATGAGCGTGTTCCACACCAAGGTGCAGGGCGCCGTCGTCACCGCGCCCTACCTGGGCCCGCTGGACAAGACCGGCTACCGCGCCGGCGTCGCCTACACCTTCCCGACCAACCTGAAAGTGGGTCTGGTGTACGACAACACCAACGTCCACAACGGCATCCCCGGCGCCACCGGCGACGCCAAGCGCGGCGTGTTCTCTATCCCCGTCAGCTACATGTGGGACAAGCACGCCGCCTACTTCACCTACACCCGGGCCGGCAGCACCAGCAACCTGGACAACAGCGGCGCCAAGCAGCTGAACCTGGGTTACGACTACGCGCTGGCGAAGAACACCTTCCTCGGCGTGTTCTTCACCCAGTTGAAGAACGACAGCAACGGCAGCTACTCGCCGTTCCTGAGCGGCAGCGCGCTGGGCGGCTCGGCGCCCAAGACGGGTGAAGGCTTCCGCCAGTTCTCGCTCGACCTCAACTACTGGTTCTAAGCCGACGCAAGACTGTCGCTAAGCGGAACGGCCGGCTCCGGCCGTTCCCGCCCCTCCCTTCCCCTTTTTCTGGACATCCTATGCGTACATTGAATCGCCTGGCGGTATTCGCGCTGGCCGTGGCCGGCTTATGCGGCGCCCGGCCGGCGTGGTCCTACGACCAGCTGGTGGAAAAGAAGACCTTCACCCTGCCCTCGCTGACCACGGTGGGCGGCAAGACCATCAAGCAGGTCAAGGTCGGCTATGAAACCTACGGCACCCTGAACGCCGACGGCAGCAACGCCATCTTCATCCCCCACTACTTCTCCGGCACCTCGCACGCGGCCGGCAAATACGCCGCCACCGACCCGGCGCCCGGCTACTGGGACGCCCTGATCGGCCCCGGTAAGCCGCTCGACACGGACAAATACTTCATCGTCTCGGCCGACAACCTGGTCAACCTGAACGTGAAGGACCCGCACGTCGTCACCACCGGCCCGGCCAGCATCGACCCGGACACGGGCAAACCCTATGGCATGCGCTTCCCCATCGTGACCTTCCGCGATTCCGTCAACGTCCACAAGGCGCTGGTGGACGCGCTGGGCGTCAAGCACCTGCAAGCGGTGATCGGCGCCTCGGGCGGCTCGATGCTGACGATGGAATGGGCCGCCTCCTATCCCGAGCTGGTGGAACGGGCCATTCCCGTGATCCCGGGCGGCCTCGCCTTCAATCCGTATGCGGTGGAGGTGGCCAGCGTGTGGGCCGCCGCCGTCACCAACGATCCGAAATGGAACCACGGCGACTATTACGGCAAGGAGGAACCGCTGCAGGGCGTGGCCGAGGCGATGAAGATGGTCAGCCTGTCGTCGCGCCACTACGGCTGGGCCGAGCGCACGTTCGGCCGCAAGCCCGCCCAGCCCGGCCACGAGCCGATCGACGGCTGGGATAACCTGTACGCGATCGAAGCCACCTTCAACGCCGGCGCGGCCGCCGCCGCCAAGCGCACGGACGCCAACTCGCTGCTATACACCATCAAGGCCAATCAGCTGTACAGCGTGTACCAGGCGGCGGACCTGCAACAGGGCCTGCAGCGGATCAGGGCCCGCGTGCTGTTCATCCCGGCCGACTCCGACCTGCTGCTGTTCCCCGACTACAGCCGGCAAGCGATGGCCCAGCTGCGCGCGCAGGGCAAGCAGGCCGAGTTGTTCGAGCTGCATGGCGACGGCGGGCATCTGGACGGCATCTTCCAGATCATGCAGGCCGGCCCGGCGATTCGTGCTTTTCTGAGCAAGTAAGCGCAAGTAAGGAAAAAAAGCACTTGTTGGCTACGCTTGGGTCAGCGACAGCATTCCTGGCCCAAGCGGCACGCGCCTGCGCTCGCGCGCGCACCTCAAAATTCGTGCTAAAGTACATCCAAGTACACACAAGGATGGACCACATGCGAACCACGCGCGTATTCAAGAACGGTAACTCGCAGGCCGTGCGCATTCCGGCCGAAATCGCCTTCGATCGGATGGACATCGAGCTGGAAATCGAGCGGGTAGGCGAAGAAATCAGAATACGTCCGGCGCGCCGGCCTTTGACGGATGTCATGAAAAAATTCGCCCGGTTCGGACCGGACTTCATGGCTGAGGGCCGTGGCGACCAGGAACAAGGCGAGCGGGATCCTTTGTGATGCCGATGTACATGCTCGACACCAACATGTGCATCTACTTGATGCGCCACCAGCCAGAGCAGGTCGCCCGCCGTTTCGCCCAATGTTACGCCGGGGATGTGGTGATGTCCGCCATCACCTATGCCGAGTTGCAGTATGGGGTGACTGTTGCGCAAGACAGTGCGCGGGAGGGCCGTCATCTGGCCGCGCTCATTGAAGACATCCCGGTTGTGCCATTCGATGCGGCGGCGGCGTTGTCCTATGGGCCTATCCGGCACGCCACGCGAGAACGGAAGAGAGACCAGCTCGATAAGCTGATCGCTTCACATGCTGTTGCTCTGCGTGTAACGCTGGTAACGAATAACGAGCATGACTTTGTGGCTTATCCCGGCCTGCGCATCGAGAACTGGCTGAATGACCAGTAAGACAGAGAAACACGCACGGGAAGTAGGCATGGACGCCAAGGACTATGCCGAACGGGTCGCGCACGGCTACCGCAAAGCCAATCTCAGCGGGCTGCTCGCACAAGTTCGAGCACCAGGCCGGTACGCGGACGCGCATGGCGAGATCGCACTCACTGCGGGAGAACTGGGCCTGTTTAACCCGGTAGAGTCCGGCGAACAGTTGATCGCGGCCGCCAACGCGAGAAGAAATGGACAAACGGAATTCAAGCTAGCGTTCAAGCATCCACAGCGCGGGTTATGCCACGGATTAAACCCATATACTGATTGGTCAATGTCTATCCTGAGGCAAAAGCCACGTCACACTTACCTATTCCTTGGACTTGATTTTTACAGTGTTGCCGATCTGGCCAAGGTGGGCGACTGGACAAGCTATCTGCAAAACCCATTCGGAGATCGGGACCTGTTCTGGCATAGGCTTTGGGCATGGATCATGCACAAGACCGTTGATACTGGCAAGAAATACCCAGTATGGGAACAAACGATACAACGCAGCGACGCTGCCTCCTTCGTTCAAGCCGATGGCGGCGCGTTCATTTTTCACAATCTGATTCCCTATTTGCGCCCCGCCTATATGGGTAGCACCGCGATTAACTGGCCACAACAAGAATTGCGCAAGGAAGCCATCAAGCATTGCATTATCGACGATCTCAGTATGTTAAGGGAGCTGTCCGCAGGCCCGATGCGCGCCCATTGCACCAACCAGGCGGCGGCCAGGATGCTGCGCGCTGCGGGTTTCGCGCCGGACGATATCATTTGCTGGGGCGCCCACCCTTCAAAAATATTTCATCCATCGACGCTCTATCGGCGCAACTTGTATTTCAAAGCGCAAGAAGCAAGGTGATCAAGGGCACGCAGCCAGGTGCACTTGCTTTCACAAGTGTCCGTTTTTACCCTCATGCCCAAGCGAGGGACTATTTCCCAGCATCACGACCTGTTAGACTCACAGACGTTGCAGCACAAGACAACATCATTATCAAATAATTACATGTGTGGTGAGACTAACATTCCGTGGCCGGGCCGGGGGTGGGGTAACACGACCAGACTGGGGAATGGTTCCATGATCAACAACAAAGCGCGCTGGCAGCCGGCGCTGCTGGCCGCATCCGTGTCGGCCGCATTGCACGGCATGGCGCACGCGCAAGCCGGGCAGCCCACGCCCGACAACGCCGACGGCCAGGTGCAGGAAATCGTCGTCACCGCGCAGCGCACGGCCTCGCTCGAATCGCGCACGCCGGTGGCCATGTCCGTGCTGACGGGCGAGCAACTGCGCCAGGCCGGCCTCGACCAGCCCGCCGCGCTGGCCGCCCGCCTGCCCAATGTGCACCTGGACGGCGCCGCCGCCGCGCTGAAAATCACCATCCGCGGCGTGACCAACGCCGACACCACGGAAAAAGGCGACCCGTCGGCCGCCTTCATGGTCGATGGCGTCTACCTGGCCCGTCCCACGCAGCAGAACCTGAGCTTCTACGACGTGGACCGCATCGAAGTGCTGCGCGGTCCGCAAGGCACGCTGTACGGCCGCAACACGACGGCCGGCGCCATCAACGTGATCACCAACGCGCCCGGCCGCCAGCTGGAGGGCGCCGTCGGCGTGGAACTGGGCGACTACGCCAGCCGCAAAGTCAACGCCATGCTCAACGTGCCCGTCAACGACGCGCTGGCGCTGCGCGCGGCCGTGGCCGCGAACCGCCACGACAGCTATCTGATCAACGGCCAGGGCACGCCCTACACGCTGGGCCTGGACCGCGACGACGTGTCCGGCCGCCTGTCGGCCAAACTCGCGCTGAGCCCCGCCGCCTCGCTGCTGCTGCGGGTCGACCACAGCTCGGTGCGCGACAACAGCGACCGCATCGTCCCCGACACCAATTTCTACCGCGGCGTGGCCAGCGGCCAGCCCACCTGGTACGACGCCGGCACCGACCAGCGCCTGACCAACGGCTTCGTGCCGCCCAACACCCGTCCCGAACAGGGCTACGACCACAAGACCACCACCGGCCTGTCGGCCGAGCTGGGGTGGAACCTGGGCCCGGCCACCGTGACCTGGCTGGGCGCCCACCGCCGCTTCGACAACCACATCCTGTTCAACTACTACTACCGTCTGCAACCAGGCTTCGCCATCGGCGTGCACCAGAACTTCGACGGCGTGAACACGCAGGATTCGCACGAGCTGCGCGTGGCCACCAACGGCGCCGGCCCAATCAGCGCGCAGGCCGGGCTGTACTACTTCCGTGAAGAGACCAACACGCTGTACACCTTCCGCGACCTGACCCTGCTTGGCCTGCCGCCGTACTACGCGTTCCCGATCGGCCCCACCACCGCGCGCAGCAAGGCCGTGTTCGGCCAGGCCACGTGGCGCGTGACGGACCGCCTGCGCGCCACGGCCGGCGTGCGCTACACCGACGACGACAAGTCGCGCGTGGGTTCCACCAACTTCCAGCAGGGCCCCGTGTTCAACCCGGCCACCGACCTCAGACTGCTCAACGCGGCCGAAATCGACACCCACAGGAACACCTGGCGCCTGGGCCTCGACTACGATGTCACGCCCGCCACCTTTGTCTACGCCACCCTGTCGACCGGCTACAAGGCGGGCGGCTTCAACGACGGCTGCCTGGCCGGCACCAGCGCGCTCGGCATCCACTGCCCGGCCGCCGTGGCCGTCCCCGCCAGCACGCTGTACTACCAGCCCGAAACGCTGACCTCGCGCGAAGCGGGGGTCAAGACCCGCTTCTGGGACAAGCGCGCCAGCCTGAACCTGGCCGTGTTCGACTACGACTACCGCAACCTGCAGTTGTCCGGCGCGGCCATCGTGCGCGGCGCGCCGCAGTACGTGACCACCAACGCCGGCGTGGCCAGCGTCAAGGGCCTGGAGGCGGACGGCCAGATCCACCCCACGGCCGACGACCGCGTCAGCTACGGCCTGACCCTGCTCGACGCGCATTACGTGTCCTACACGCCGGACGGGGTGCACTCGTGGGCCGGCACCAAGCTCGACCGCGCCCCCGCCAACACCGTCACGGCCGGCTACGAGCACCGCTTCCGCCTGGCCGCCGGCCAGCTGTGGGCCGGCATCGTGTCGCGCCGCAGCGCCGCCTACATCATCGGCGTGCCGACCCAGCAGCTGCGCTACACCATCCCGGCCCGCACGGCCAGCGACGCCACCGTGCGCTACCAGCCGGCCGGCGCGCCATGGAGCGTGCAGGCCCAGGTCCGCAACATGGAGAACAAGGTGCAACCGATCGCCATCGACAGCTTCGGCATGGTGGTGCCCAGCGACCCGAGAACCGTCGCCGTGCGTTTCGATTACCGTTATTGAAGTCCGTTGTTGAAGTCCGTTGTTGAAGCCCGTCCGTGAAAGCCCGCAGCCAGTCCGCCGCGCCCGCGCGGCGCCCGTCAACTCTATGACCCGAAAAAACCGCTCATGAAGTCTGCCCTGCACCACCTGCCTCGTTTGACCAACGTCCTGTTGATCGCCTTCCTGGCCGCCACGCTGTCGCGCGGCTATGGCGACACGACCAAGCTGTTGATCGTCAGTTCGCTCATCATGTTCGCCTGCTGCTGGAGCAGCGCCGCCCACCTGCTGGGCGCGCGCGCGGCCCGCAACTTCGTCGTCATCGGCGTGGTGCTGGGCTGGCTCGCCGAACAACTGGGTTCCAGCTACGGCTGGTTCTTCGGCAGCTACACCTACACCGAGGTGCTCGGCCCGCGATTGGGCGACGTGCCTGTCATCATTCCGCTCATGTGGTTCGCGCTGTGCTACGTGGCCTACGTGATCGGCAACCTGATGGTGTGGCAGTCGCCCACCGACGGCGCGCCGGCGCTGCGCCAGACGCTGGTCATGTCGCTGCTGGCGGCCATGATCGTGACGGCCTACGACCTGGGCGCCGATCCCTACATGGTGTATGGCATCAAGGCCTGGATCATGACCAAGACCGATGGCTGGTGGTTCGGTGAAACCCTGCAAGGCTTCGTGGGCTGGATGCTGGTGTCGTTCACCATCGTGTTCCTGTTCCGCCTCACGCTGCGCCAGCGCGCGCCCGTGGCCGCCCTACCGGTGGCGCGCCGCCACGCCATGGTGCCGCTGCTGATCTACGGCGGCAGCATGGCGTTCCAGGTGGCGCAAGGCACGCCGGTCGAGACCCGCACCATCGCCCTGTTCGCGATGGGCCTCCCGCTGCTGGTGGCCGTGTGCGGCTTTGAGCGCTGGCGGCAGCCCGCCGAGGCCAGCGCGCCGGCCGGCGTGGCGGCCCCACACGCGGCGAGGGCATGATGCGCGACACCATCTCCCGCTCCAGCACCCTGCGCGCCGACCCGCTGGCCGACGACACCATCGCCCGCGTGCTCGGCCCGTGGGACAAGCATGGCGACAACGCGGCCCAGTGGCAAGCCATCGCCACCATCAACGACCAGCTCACGCAGTGGCAGACCAACGGCGCGCTGCCCGGCTGGCGCGCCAGCGACGGCGTGCCGCCGGCCATCGCCGCCGCGCTGGAAAGCTACATCCAGGCCGGGCTGCGCCTGCCCGACTGGGCCGAGCCGGCCAAGATCGCCCGCGCCGAGGCGCTGTTCATGGACATGAGCATGCTCTCGTGCACCCTGCTGTTCTGCGCCAGCCTGCCCGAATGCTATGTGATTCCCGACCTGGCCGGCGTGCTGCACGCGGCCGGCCAGCTCGAGCAGCACACCGATTACCGCATCCGTTCCACGGCCGCCATGCTGTTCCCGGTCCTGATGCGCGGCGGCCTGACGGATGCCAGCGGCGGCGGCGTGGCGCAAACGCTCAAGGTAAGACTGATCCACGCCACCATCCGCCACCTTATCCTGCGCGGCAATCCGTCCGACGCCGCGCGCCCCGAGGCGCCGGCCATGGTGCCGCCGCTGGCCGCGCTGGCCGGCCAGTCGCGCAGCATGCAGGGCACCTTGTACGCCCACGGCTGGAACGTGGAGCGCGATGGCCTGCCGTGCAACCAGGAGGAACTGGCCTACACGCTGCTCACCTTCAGCTACGTGTTCCTGCGCGCGCTGCGCAAGCTGGGCCTGGGGCTGCCGGCCGAGGATGAACACGCCTACCTGCACACCTGGAACGTGGTCGGCCACGTGCTCGGCATCGAGCGCGCCATGATGGCCGACACGATGGAACAGGCCGAGGCGCTGTTCAACCGCATGCAGGCCGGCGGCCGCGCCCATCCCTATGTGCCCGACGCCCGTCCGGCGCTCGGCGCGGCCCTGATGCAGACCATGGAGAAGGAACTGCCGCTGCGCGTGCTCAAGCCCTTCCCCGTGCTGCTCACGCGCCACCTGTGCGGCCCGGCCGCCGCGCGCGACCTCGGCTTGACGCAGCGCGTGTCGCTGCCGTCGCGCGCCCTGTTCGCCCTCTCGATGGGCACCATCCGCCTGATCGACGCGACGGCACGCCTGATCTGGCCGCAGTTCTCGCTGTCGCGCCTCGTCACGCGCGTGGTCGGCTACCAGTTCACCGTCAAGCTGCTGATGGACCAGACCCGGCCCCTGAAGCTGCCGCAAGCGCTGCTCAACCAGGTTGGCGCCGTCACGGCCGGCTGGGACCAGGACCGCCAGGCGCCGCGCTGGATCAACGCGCTGGAGACCCGCCTGACGGGCCGCCGCAAGCGCCTGATCCCCACCGGGCCGCAACCATGACCGGCGCGCCGTCGTTGGCGTCGCGCGCGTTGGGCGCGTCGGGCGCGGTGGGCGCGGTGGGCGCGGGCCGGCCATGGCATGCGCGACTGGCGGCATGGCCGCCGCTGCGGTGGGCATCGCCGCCGCCGGCCTTGCTGGCCGCCCTGCTGACAGCATCGCTGGCCGCATTGCTGTCGTTGCTGTTGCTGCTGCCCGGCGTCGCCCGGGCCGCCCCCGCCTCCGCCCCGGCCCCGCTGCTGCTGGCCGACGCCATGGGCCAGGTCGACGCCTGGCCCGCCCTGACCGTGCTGTCGGACCCCGGCGGCAAACTCGATGTGGACGGCGCGCGCGCCGCCGCCGCCCGCTTCACCGTCCCCGACTCCGCCTACGCCACCCTCGGCGTGCACCGCGACGTGCTGTGGCTGCGCATTCCCGTGGCCGTGGCGCCCGGCGGCGACGGCGACTGGATCCTCAACATCGACTACGCGGCCCTCAACCGGGTCGACGTCTACGTGAGCGCCAACGGCGCCATCGTGCGCCACGCGGCCATGGGCAACCTGCTGCCGCGTTCCCAGGCCGGCGCGCGCGGACGGGCCCCGGCCGTGGCCCTCAAGCTGGCGCCCGGCGCCGGCCAGGTGCTGTGGCTGCGGGTGCAGAACACGGGTTCGATGATCCTGCCGATCCGCCTGTCCACCCCGGCCGCCTTCCACGCGGCCGCCCTCAACGAGCAGATGCTGCAAGGCTTGCTGATCGGCCTGAGCCTGTGCCTGCTGCTCTACAGCCTGGCCCAGTGGCTCAACCTGCGCGAACCGCTGTTCGGCAAATACGCGCTGCTCACAGCCGGCACCACCATGTTCTCGGTCGAGTTCTTCGGCCTGGGCACCCAATACCTGTGGGGCAACCAGGCGTGGATGACCATGCACGCCGGCGGCCTGTTCGCGCTGATGGCCTCGTGCGGCGCCTACCTGTTCGTGGAGCAGGCGCTGGCCCGCCCCGGCATGGACCGCGTGTTCAGCCGCCTGATGCACGCCGGCGCCGCGCTGGCCGTGCTCAGCGCCGCCGCCTACGCCACCGACCTGATCGGCGTGCAGACGCTGGTGGCCATCGTCAGCACGCTGGGCCTGATGCCGATGCTGCTCGGCCTGCCCGGCGCCTTCCTGCGCGCGCGCCGCGGCGACGCCGTCGGCATCTACTTCCTGATCGGCTGGGCCGTCAGCTTCATGTCCTCGGTGCTGCTGTCGCGCGTCATCAACGGCGCCGTGGCCGCCAATTTCTGGACCATGCACGCGCTCCAGTTCGGCAACATGTTCGACATGCTGGTGTTCATGCGCATCCTCGGCCTGCGCACCAAGGCCATGCAGAGCGCCATGCTGCGGGCCGAGGCGGCCACGCGCATGAAATCGGACTTCCTGGCCAACATGAGCCACGAGATCCGCACCCCGCTCAACGCCATCATCGGCATGAGCCAGCTGGCCATGATGACCGAACCGAGCCCGCGGCTGCGCAATTACGTGAGCAAGATCGAGGGCGCCGGCCAGCACCTGCTGGGCATCATCAACGACATCCTCGACTTCTCCAAGATCGAGGCCGGCAAGCTGACGCTCGAATCGGTGCCGTTCGCGCTCGACGACCTGCTCGAACACCTGGCCAGCCTGACGGCCATCAAGACCGACGACCGGCGCGTGGAGCTGGTGTTCCGCGTCGAGCGCGGCGTGCCGGCGCGGCTGGTGGGCGACCCGCTGCGGGTCGGCCAGATCCTCATCAACCTGACCAACAACGCCGTCAAGTTCACCGACCGCGGCGAGATCGTGGTGGCGGTCGACGTGGCCGAGCGCAAGGGCGAGCAGGTGACGCTGCGCTTCAGCGTCAGCGACACGGGCATCGGCATGAACGAGGAACAGCTGGTGCGCCTGTTCCAGTCGTTCAGCCAGGCCGACGGCTCCATCACGCGCCGCTACGGCGGCACGGGCCTGGGCCTGTCCATCTCCAAGCAGCTGGTCGAGCTGATGGGCGGCGCCATCCGCGTCAGCAGCACGCCCGGCGTGGGCAGCCGCTTCAGCTTCACCGTCGCGCTGGGGGTGGCCGATCCGGCCAGCGCCCCCGTGGCGCCGCCGGCCGAGGCCCTGCGCCAGGTGCGCGTGATGGTGGTGGACGACAGCGCCACGGCGCGCGAGGCGCTGGTCGAGATGCTGGCCTCGTACGGGGTCACGGCCCATGGCGCCAGCTCCGGCGAGGAATCGCTGTACCTGCTGGCGCGCGCCGCCGACGAGGGCGCGCCCTACCAGGTGGTGCTGATGGACTACATGATGCCGGGCTGGGACGGGGTGGAGACCATACGCCGCATCCACGCCGATCCACGCCTGGCCGCGCCGCCGGCCATCCTCATGGTCAGCGCCTGCACCCGCGAGACGGTGCAGCAGCAGGAGGGCCAGTTCCAGCTGCACGGCTTCCTCACCAAGCCGGTCGGCCCGGCCCTGCTCTATCACAGCCTGCTGCAGGTGCTGCGCCCCGACCTGGCCGGCCCCGGCAACCCCGCCGGCCCCGGCATGGGCGCGCCCGACCTGGCGCGCCTGTCCGGCGCCCGCATCCTGCTGGTGGACGACAACGCCAACAACCGCGAAGTGGCGCAGGACTTCCTCGCCATGGCGCGCGTCGAGGTCGATGTGGCCGTGCACGGCGGCGAGGCGGTGCGCATGGTGCAGCAGCGCGACTACGACCTGGTGCTGATGGATATCCAGATGCAGGAGGTGGACGGACTGACGGCCACCCTGCAGATCCGCGCCCTGCCCGGCCTGCGCGACCTGCCGATCATCGCCATGACGGCGCACGCCATGGCGGGCGACCGCGAGAAGAGCCTGGCGGCCGGCATGAACGACCATGTGACCAAGCCGATCAACCCGGAACTGCTGTTCCGCGCCCTGCACAAGTGGATAGACCCGGCACGGCTGGCCGGCCGCCAGCCGCCGGCCACGCCCGGCCCGGCCAGCGGCGGCGGCGCGCACGCGCGGGAACCGCTGCCGCCCGTGCCCGGCATCATCTGGCAACAGGCGCTCGACAGCGCGTGCCAGCAGCGCCAGCGCCTGCACAAGCGCATCGCCAGCTTCCTGCTGGAGTACCAGGGCGGGCCGCAGGTGGTGCGCGAGGCGCTGCGGGCCGGCCACCACACGGCCCTGCAAAGCCTGGCCCACACCCTCAAGTCGAGCGCGGCCTACCTGGGCGCGGCCGAGCTGTCGGCCCAGGCCAACGCCGTCGAACAGGCGCTGCGCTCGGGCCAGCACGAGCGCTGCGCGGCGCTGGCCTCGGAACTGGCGGACACGCTCGACATCGTGCTGGCCGGCCTGGCCACCGTCCGGACGCCGTCGGCCGCGCCCGCGGGGCCAGCCGCGACGCCCGTCCCGCCCACGGCCGCCGCCCATGCGCCGGAGCCCGACATGCCCGGCGCCGGGCCCCTGATCCGCCAGCTTGAGACGTTCCTGCGCCACGACGACGCGCGCGCCGAGGACGCCGTGCACGCGCTGCAGGCCCTGCCCGGCGCGGCCCGCCACGGCGCCCTGCTGGCGGCAATCCAGCAAGCGGTGGACGAGATCGAATATGATGTCGCATTGGCACCGCTGGCCGAATTGGCGCGCGCCCTGAATCTGAATTTGGAAATGAGCGCATGAATTTGTCCGGAATGCAAAAAGTACTGGTGGCCGACGACGACGCCATCAACCGCCAGGTGCTGGCCGAGCTGCTCAAGCCCGACTACACGGTGCTGCTGGCCAAAAACGGCGCCCAGGCCCTGGAGCGGGCCACGCGCCACGCGCCCGACCTGATCCTGCTCGACGTGATGATGCCCGACATGGACGGCTACGAAGTGCTGCGCCAGTTGCGGGCCGACCCGCAGACGGCCGGCATCGCCGTCATCTTCATCTCCGGCCTGGACCGGCCCGAGGACGAGGCCAACGGCCTCAAGATGGGCGTGGCCGACTACATCGCCAAGCCGTTCAACGCCACCGTGGTGCTGGCGCGCGTGGCCCTGCACCTGCAGATGGTGCGCCAGCGGCGCATGCTGGAACACCTGGCCCACGTGGACGGCCTGACGGAACTGGCCAACCGCCGCCGCTACGACGAGGTGTACGCCAACGAGTGGCTGCGCACCCAGCGCCACGGCCGGCCGCTGTCGCTGGCCATGCTCGACATCGACTGCTTCAAGCAATACAACGACCATTACGGCCACCCGGCCGGCGACCGCGCGCTGCGCGCCGTGGCGCGGGCGGCCGCCGGCCACATGCGCCGTCCGGCCGATCTGGCGGCCCGCTACGGCGGCGAGGAACTGGTGCTGCTGATGCCCGACACGGACGCGCCGCAGGCCCTGCAACTGGTGCAGGCCGTGTGCGCCGACGTGGCGCAACTGGCCATCGCCCACGCCGCCTCCAGCGCCGCCCCGCTGCTCACCCTCAGCGCCGGCGGCGCCACCTTGCGCCAGGCCGACGGCGAGAGCGCGCAGGACCTGCTGGCGGCGGTCGACCGCCACCTGTACCAGGCCAAGCAGGCCGGCCGCAACCGCATCATCTGGCGCGCCGAGCCGGCCACGCCCCCGGAGCATGGTTGAGACGGTGGGGGCCATGAACGACGACGCCGTCCCGCCCATCCTGGACCTCGAGGACGCCAGTGCCCGCAACGGCGTGCAGCGCCCGTTGCTGCTGAGCGCCGCGCGCGCGTTCGCGCACGCCTACGGCGACCTGGCGCCGCAGCTCGACGCCCAGCTGGCGGCCGGCGAGCTGGCCGCGCTGGGGCAGGCCGCGCACCGCATCAAGGGCGCGGCCACGCTGCTGGGCGCCTACCGCCTGGGCGCCGCCGCCGCCGCCCTCGAGCAGGCGCTGCGCGCGGGCGACCCGGCCCCCCTGACCGCCCGGATCCGCGCCTTCGGCGCCGAACTCGAAGCGGCGCTGGCCGCCGTGCGTGACTTGACGCCGGACGCGCCCGTGCCGGACCCGCGGGCCACGCCGAGCGCCGCGCCGTCGGCCGACGCCGACCCGGCGCGGCGCGCGGCGGCGGCCCGGCTGGCGCGGCATCTGGCGCCGCTGCTGCGCGACGGCGACTATGCGGCCGCCGCCCTGCTCGACCAGCTCGACGGCCTGCTGGCCGGCAGCGCCCACAGCGCCCTGCTGGCGTCGATCCGCCAGCAGTTCGACGATCTGGAGACGGAACAGGCGGCGCTGCAGGCCGAACGGCTGGGCGTCGCGCTGGACTGAAAAATGCCCCCGCGCCGTCACCGCGGCGCCACTTTTTTCGCCAGTTGTCCTATACGAGGCGGTACAATTCAAGATCCCGCCCGGGCGGCGGGCCGGAGGCGCGCGCCCTTGCGGGCCCATTTAGAAAAAGACAATGCGGGACAAGACCAGCGCGATCGCGCCCTACCTCAAGCGGTACGCCACCTGGCGCCGGGCCGGCGCGGCGCTGCTGCTGGCCGGCGCGCTGGGCGCGGCCACCTGGTGGGTCGGCCAGCGCGAGGAGCAGCGCGCCATCGCCGGCCTGGAGAGCCGCCTGCTGGGCCGCAGCGCCGCCAACGCCAACCTGCTGGCGCAGCAGATCGGCACGCTGGAGCGGGACGCCCTGTTCCTGTCCAGCCTGCCGCCGCTGGGCGGCATCGCGCGCGCCGCCGCCAACGGCGGCTACGACGCGCCGGATGCCACGACCATGGGACTGTGGCAACGGCGTCTGACGAGCATCTTCAAGGCCTACACCGCCACCAATCCCGACATCCTGCAGGTCAGCCTGATCAGCCTCGACGGCCAGGGCCGCGAGCTGGTGCGCATCAACCGCAGCGGCGCGGCCATCGCCGCGGCCGACCCCGGCCAGTTGCGCCAGGCGGCGCAGGAACCCCACGTGCAAGCGGCGCTGCGCCTGGCCCCGGGCCAGGTCTACGTGTCCGACATCGGCTACGAACGGGACGGCGGGCGCACCGCCACGCCGGCCACGCCCGTCCTGCTGGCCGCCACCGCCGTGCTGGACGAACGGAACCGGCAATTCGCCGTGATCGTCATCGACTACGACGCGCGCGCCATCCTGACGCCGCCGGCCGCCAACCTGCCGCCGGACCTGAACGCCTACCTGACCAATGGCCGCGGCGACTTCCTGCTGCATCCGCAGCCGGGCCGCGCCTTCGGCTTCGAACGGGGCCGGCCGCTGCGCTGGCAGGATGAATTCCGTCTGCGCGACGACGGCACGCGTGCGCCGCTGGCCCGCTACGACGGGCCGGACGGCCCGGTCCTCGTAGCCGCGCGCCGCGTCGGCATCGACCCGCGCCACCCGGAACGCGACCTCACGCTGACCCTGGCCGCCCCGCTGGCCCCCGCCATCGGGGCCGGCCGCATGGCCCAGCTCATGCTGCTGGCGGCCATGCTGTGCGGCGGCCTGGTGGTGGGCGGCGCCGGCTACACGCTGCGGCGCCAGCGCCGCCGGCTGGACGAATACCGGGCCGCCGCCACCGCCCGCATCAAGGAACTGAACGTGTCGCTGGAACAGCAGGTGCGCGAACGCACGCGCCAGATCGAGTCGGTCACCATCCTGCAGCGCGCCATCCTGGCCCACGCCTCGTACTCCATCATCGCCACCGACACGGACGGCGTCATCCGCCTGTTCAATCCGGCCGCCGAGCGCATGCTGGGCTACGAGGCGGCCGAACTGCTGGGCAAGCGCACCCCGGAGATGCTGCACGAGCACGGCGAGGTGGCGGCCCGCGCCGCCGCCCTGTCGCAGGAACTGGGGCGCGAGATCGCGCCCGGCTTCGAGGTGTTCGTGGCCAAGGCCAGGCTGGGCATGCACAACGAGTGCGCCTACACCTATGTGCGCAAGGATGGCAGCACCTTCCCCGCCCTGCTGTCGGTGAGCGCGCTGCGCGAGGACAGCGGCGCCATCATCGGCTTCCTCGGCATGGCCTCCGACATCTCCGCGCGCGAGCAGGACCGGCGCACGCTGGTGGCCGCGCGCGACCAGCTGCTGAACGCCTCGCGCGTGGCCGAACTGGGGATCTGGACCTGGGAGCCGGGCAGCGGCGCGGCGGAATGGAACGAGCGCATGTTCGACTTCTACGACGTGCCCGAGCAGGAGCGCGGCGGCCCGTTCTACGCGCCGTGGCAGGAGCGCCTGCACCCGGAGGACCGGCTGCGCGTGCTGGCCGGCCTGCGCGCCACCGCCGCCGGCACGGCGCGCCAGCACACCACCTTCCGCATCGTCTGCCGGGACGGCACGCTGCGCCACATGCAGGCCGTCACGTCGCAGGAACGGGACCGCCAGGGCCACGTGGTGCGGGTGCTGGGCATCAACCGCGACATCACGCCCGAGCACGAGGCGGAACAGGCCTTGCGGGCCGCCATGGCGGCGGCCGACGCGGCCAGCCGGGCCAAGTCGGAGTTCCTGGCCAACATGAGCCACGAGATCCGCTCGCCGCTGAACGCCGTGCTGGGCATGCTGGCCCTGCTCAAGCAAACCACGCTGGACGCGCGCCAGCGCGACTACACGGACAAGTGCGAGGGGGCCGGCCGCGCCCTGCTGGGCATCCTCAACGACATCCTCGACTTCTCGCGCGTGGAGGCGGGCAAGCTGGCACTCGACCCGCACACGTTCAGCATCCGCGAGCTGCTGCACGAGGTCGACATCATCCTCAGCGCCAACGTGGGCCCGCGCGCCATCGCGCTGCATTACGAGCTGGCCGACGACCTGCCGCCGTGGGTGGTGGGCGACGCGCTGCGGCTGCGCCAGGTGCTGCTCAACCTGGGCGGCAACGCCATCAAATTCACCCACGAGGGCGAAGTGGCGATCTCGGTCGCGGTGCTGGCCGCGCCGTCCGCGCCCGCGCCCGGGGACGGCGGCGGCGAGCTGGCCGGCGTGGCCGGCACCGACCGGCCGGCCCCGCTGGCGCTGCGCTTCGCCGTGCGCGACACCGGCATCGGCATCGCGCCCGAGCAGTTCGAGCACATCTTCGACGGCTTCTCGCAGGCCGAGGCGTCCACCGCGCGCCGCTACGGCGGCTCCGGGCTGGGCCTGGCCATCTGCCGCCGGCTGGTGCAGATGATGGGCGGCACGCTCGCCGTGGAAAGCACGCCCGGCGCCGGCAGCACCTTCAGCTTCGTGCTGCCGCTGCAACGGGGCGCGGCCCCGGCCCCGGCACTGGGCGCGCCGGCCGGTACGCCGGCCACGGCCACGGCCACGGCCACGGCCGCCGGCGCCGACGCCGACGCCGACGCCGGGGCCGCCGCGACCGCCCCGCTGGCCGGCCTGCGCCTGCTGCTGGTCGAGGACAACCTCATCAACCAGCAGGTGGCCGGCGAACTGCTGCGCCACGCCGGCGCCACCGTGGACGTGGCCGACCATGGGCAGGCCGCGCTCGAAGCGCTGGCGGCCGGCCCGCGCTACGACTGCGTACTGATGGATGTGCAAATGCCGCGCATGGACGGCTACGAGGCCACGCGCCGGATCCGCGCCCAGCCGGGCATGGCCCGACTGCCGATCATCGCCATGACGGCCAACGCCATGCAGTCGGACCGCGAGCTGGCGTTCGAGGCCGGCATGAACGACCACGTGGGCAAGCCCTTCGACCTGCCCCGCCTGCTGGCCGTGATCGCCCACCACACGGGCCGCACCGCCGCCGGCGCCGACGCCGCCCACGCCACGCCGGCCGCGCTGGCGCCGCTGCACGTGCCGCCGGCGCTGGGCATCAACGGTGCGGCCGCGCTGGCGCGCTTCAACGGCAACGCCTCCGTCTACCAGCGCGCGCTGCAACGCTTCGCCGCCGACTGCGGCCCGCTGGCGGCCCAGGTGCCCGAAACGCTGGACAGCTCCGCCACCATAGGCGCGGCGGCGCGCCAGCTGCACAGCCTCAAGGGCCTGGCCGCCACCGTCGGCGCGGATCCGCTGGCGGCGCTGGCCCAGTCGATGGAACTGCTGCTGCGCAGCCAGGCCGGCCCGATGGAATGGCAGATGGAGCACGCCCGGCTGATCGCCGAAGCCAGGCGCGCCGCCTCGGCCGCCGCCGAACTGGCGACCGGCATGGCCCAGCACCTGGCCGCCTTCACGGGCGCGGCCGACGATGGCGCCCGCGCCGACGCCGGCGCCCTGCCGCGGGAGCTGGGCCGGCTGCGGCGCCTGCTCGAGGCCTCCAGTCTGGACGCGCTGCCGCTGTTCGAGCGCCTGCTGCGCGAGCAGCGGGCCGCCCTGGAGCCGGAAGCGGCCAGCCTGGAGGCGGCCATGGAAAGCTTCGACCTGGCGCGGGCGGCCGCCATCTGCCAGGCCATCGCGCAGCGGCTGGAACCCACCCCTCAATCTGGAAGGCAGGAAAGTGACCATGCACAAGCTCTCCCCTGAACGCCGCGGCCGGGTGCTGGTGGTCGACGACCAGCCGATCAACATCCGCATGCTGCACGCCGTGCTGGCCGGGGAATTCGAGGTGTTCGCCGCCACCAGCGGCGAACAGGCGCTCGAATTCTGCCGCAACAACAAGCCGGACCTGATCCTGCTGGACGTGGTGATGCCGGGCATGGACGGCCTGGCCGTGTGCCGCCGCCTCAAGCAGGACCAGGACACGCGGGCCATCCCCGTCATCTTCGTCACGGCCGGCACCCTGGCCGAGGAGGAGAATGCCTGCTGGAGCGCGGGCGGGGCCGATTTCGTGTCCAAGCCCGTCAACCCGCTCACGCTGCGCAACCGGGTGCTGGCCCACCTCCAGTTCAAGCTGCACATGGACGCGCTGCAGGCGATGGCGTTCGCCGACGGTCTGACGGGCGTGGCCAACCGGCGCCTGTTCGACGACACATTGAGCGCCGAGTTCCGGCGCTGCGGGCGCAGCGGCGAGCCGCTGGCCATGCTGATGATCGACGTCGATTTCTTCAAGCGCTACAACGACCACTACGGCCACCAGGCCGGCGACGAATGCCTGAAGCGGGTCGCGCTCACGCTCAAGGAGCACCTGAAGCGGCCCTACGACCTGGTGGCCCGCTACGGCGGCGAGGAGTTCGCCTGCATGCTGCCGGACACGGACGAAGCGGGCGCGCTGGCCATCGCCGAGGAACTGCGGCGGGCCGTGGCGGCGCTGGCCATCGCGCACGCGGACAGCCCGGTCGCCGCCCACGTCACCATCAGCGTGGGGGTGGCCGTGCTGCGGCCCGTCCCCGACGGCGACAGCACCGCCTTGCTGCTGCTGGCCGACCAGGCCCTGTACCTGGCCAAGAACGAGGGACGCGACCGCTGCCGCCTGGCCAGCTGAGGGCCGGCCTGCGCGGCGCGCTCAGAACAGGTCGATGGTGCCCGAGCGCACTTCCTCGAGGCGGCCGCTGCGGATCAGCTCATCGTAGAAATAGATGCGGTTGCGGCCATCGGCCTTGGCCTCGTACAGGGCGCGGTCGGCGCGGTTGATGATGGTCTGCGGCAGCACCGTGGGGTCGGCCATGCTGAAGCCACCGCTGATCGACAGCCGCCCCACCTGGGGGAAGATGAAATGGGCCACGGCCTGGCGCGCCCGCTCGAAGATCTGGGTGGCCGTGGCCACGTCGTGGGCGGCCACGATCACGATGAATTCCTCGCCGCCGTAGCGGTACAGCAGGTCGGAGCGGCGGAACGCGCCTTCCAGCAGGCGCGCCGTCAACAGCAGGATCTCGTCGCCGATGATGTGGCCGTGGGTGTCGTTGACCTGCTTGAAATGGTCGATGTCGAGCACCCCCAGCCAGTAGCTCTGGACCCGACCGCCGCGCCGGTTGGGCTGGGCGGCGTCGGCGCCGTGGCGCAGGCGCTGGGCCAGCAGGTCCCACATGCGGTTCAGGTTCAGCTCCAGCGAATAGCGGTTCAGCAGGCCCGTGAGGCGGTCGCGCTGGCTGGCGTCGAGCAGCGCGTAATAGTTGGAGAACACTTCCAGCACGCCATGGATGACGGCGTGCTCGGTGGGCGTGACCTCGTGGTCGCGCTCGAAGACGAAGTAGCCGCACAGGTGGTCGGCCCCGTGCAGCGGGTAGCCGATCAGGTAGCCGTCCGGCTGCTGGCGGGTGCAGTTGCGGTCGAGCAGGCGCAGCGTATCGATCAGTTCGGCCACGGCCGGCTCGAGCTCGATGGCGCTGCTCAACTCCTCGATATGGTCGCTGGTGCGGTGCAGCTCCCCGCCCACGATGGCCGCGTCGCGCGTATGGTGCAGCGCGCGCAGCACCACGCCCTGGTCGTCCACCCGGTACAGCGAGGTGCGCTTGACGCCCAGCATGGGCCCCAGCGTGCGCAGCAGGCTTTGCTCGACCAGGTGCATGTCGCGGCAGGCGGTCATTTCCCCCAGCTGTTTAAGTACGCTGGGCGCGGGGCGTTCCGATTTCAAAGTCAGCATGATGTCGTTCCAGATGCGGGTGAGGGGAATAAGCGCGCATCGGAAGTCTGGGCAAGGGCGGGACGCCTTGCGACACGGCGCGGCGGCGAAGCCCGCGCGGGATGCCAGCGGTACGAACAAGGGAGGGCTGCGGGGATGGGGCGGCCTGCGTCGGCAACCGTCCGCCTTGCGCGCCGGAGCTGCGCAATGCGTAACTGGTAACGCCAAGCCCGCATCGTAGCAAGGAATGACGGCTGCAACAAGTGACAAATTGTGACAGCCGGACGGCGGCGGCCGGACCGGCGCGCAGGTCCGGCCGCCGCCGCGTCCCTCATTCCTCCGGGCGCGGCCGCTAGCGCAGCGGCACGGCCGCGCGTTGCAGCGTGCCGCGCGCCACCCGCAGGCGCCACAGCCGCTCGGCGCCGGGCAGGCCGGCCGCCGCGCCATCCCAGTCCACCTCGGCCCGCCCCTGCAGGTGCAGCACGTCGCCGCTGGCGTAGTCGATCACCAGCAGGGCCGTGCGCGCGTCCGTCAGCATGTTGCCCAAGGTGTTGAAGTAGCGGTTGCCGGCGTAGTCGGGCACGGTCAGCGTGTCGCCGTCGATGCGCACGAAACCGGCCGCGCCGCCCCGATGCGAGATGTCGGCGCCATACTCGCCGCCCGTGGTGGCCACGAACAGCGTGTCGGCGGCGGCCACGATCCGGCGCGCCTCCTCGCTCAACCCGGCGAAGCTGGAGGCGCGCGGCGCGACGCCGCCCCGCTCCGCGTCCGCCACCGGCGCCACGTCGCGCAGCCGGATGTACTTGGGGCAGTTGCCGAACGACGCTTCAACGGCGATGCTGAAGCCGCCATCATCGACCCGGGCGACGGTGCCGTTGGCGCGGTTGCGGCGCCGCGTGCCGAAGTCCAGTCCCAGCACGCCGACGCGGGTACCCACCGGCGCGGCCAGCGGCGCCGCCACCCGCAGCGTGGTGGGGTCGGGGCTGTGCACGAAACCGGGCGCGCCGGTCAGCACCGTGGCCTGGGGCCAGCCATCGTCCTGCACCGTGGCCACCAGCAGGAACGGCAGCAGGGTGAAGAATTCCCGGTGCTGGTCCGGCATGTAATCGCGGATGGCGCCCCCGCTGCTGCCCTTGCCGGCCAGTTGCTGGGCGCGCAGCTCGCCGGGGTGGAATGGCCCGTTCATGCGCGCACCGGCGGTGTGCTGTCGGGCATGGGGATGAAGCCGGGCAGCGCCTCCACGCGCCGCAGCCAGGCCCGCACCGCCGGATAGGCGTCCAGCGCCACCCCGCCCTCGGGCGCGTGGGCCACGTAACCGTAGCACGCCAGGTCGGCCAGCGTGGGGCGGCCGGCGGCCAGGTAGGCGCGCGTGGCCAGGTGCTGCTCCATGAACGCCAGCAGCCGGGCCGCGATGGCGTGGGCGCGCGGCACGTCGCCATCCATGTTCCACAGCGCGGCGGCGCGCGCCGTGGCCGGGCCGAAGCGCAGTTCGCCGGCCGCCACCGACAGCCAGCGCGCGATCTCGGCGGCCTGCACCGGATCGTCGGACAGCCAGCCGCCGTCGGGCGCATAGCGGCGCGCCAGGTAGGTGAGGATGGCGTTGCTGTCGGCCAGCGCCAGGTCGCCGTCCTGCAGCACGGGGATCTGGCCCAGCGGGTTCATGGCGCGGAAGGCGGCGCCATCGCGCACCTCGGGCGGCGCGGCGACCAGCTCGTAGGGCAGGTTCAGCATGTGCAGCAGCAGTTCGACCCGGTGCACGTGGCCGGACAGACGGGTGCCGTGCAGGATCAGGGCCGGGGCGCTGGCGCTGGCGCTGGCGGTGGCGCTGGCGCTGGCGGTGGCGCCGGCGCTGGCGCGGGCGGTGGCGGCGGTGGCGGTGGCGGTGGTGCTGGTGGTGGCGGTGGTGGTCATGGTGGCATCCTCGTTTCGTTGATCGGTGCAGCCATGGTAGGCATTCCACCATTTGATGTAAATAATGCTATAGTGGAAATTACTATTTCACTTTTCGGAAGAATCCATGGACCGCCTCGACGAACTGGGCGTCTTCGTCGCCATCATCGAATGCGCCAGCCTCAGTGGCGCGGCGCGCCGCCTGCGCCGCTCGGCGCCGGCCGTCACCCGCGCGCTGGCCGCGCTGGAGGAACGCCTGGGCGCCCGCCTGATCGAGCGCACCACGCGCCGTCTGGCGCCGACCGAGGCCGGGCTGCGGCTGGCCGACATGGCGCGCCGCGTGCTGGCCGACTACGAAGAAGCGGTGCGCGAAGACCCGGACGCCCCGCTGCGCGGCAAGCTGCGCATGACGGCGCCGCAAGTGTTCGGCCGACGCCACGTGACGGCGCTGGTGATGGCCTTCCTGGACGAACATCCGGCCATGCAGGTGGAATTGCTGTTCAACGACCGCAACCTCGATCTGATCGAGGAAGGCCTCGATCTGGCCGTGCGTATCGGCCCTCTGGCCGACGCCGGGCTGGTGGCGCGCCGCGTGGGCGAGGTGCGGCGCATGGTGGTGGCCAGCCCGGCCTACCTGGCCAGGCGCGGCAAGCCGCAAACGCCGCAGGCGCTTGAGCGGCACGACGTGGTGTTCACGGCGATCCGCTCGCCGCAGGAGGAATGGCGCTTCCGCCACGCGGGGCGCGAGGTGGCCGTGAAACTGGCGCCGCGCCTCTCGCTCAACGACACCGAGGCCACGCTGGTGGCCGTGCGCGCCGGCTTCGGCCTGGGGCGGGCGCTGTCCTACCAGGTGGCCGACGATCTGGCGGCCGGCACGCTGGTGCGCCTGCTGCCCGACTACGAGCCGGAGCCGCTGCCGGTGCACCTGGTCGTGTCGAGCGCGCGCCACATGGCGCCCAAGCTGCGCGCGCTGCTCGAATTCCTGGCCGCGCGGCTGGCCGCCCTGCCCCCGCTGCAGGCGCCGCCGGCGGCCGTCACGGCACGGAAGGCGGCGGCGACGGAACCGGCGGTGGCTCGGGCGGCGACGGGGCCGGCGGCGGCGCGGGCGGCAGGCGCGCCCAGCGCACCACCATCGCGGAGAACTCGGCGGCCGTGAAGGGCTTGGACAGGTAATCGTCCATGCCGGCGGCCAGGCAGCGCTGGCGGTCGCCCTCGATGGCGCTGGCCGTCAGCGCGATCACGGGCAGGCGCGGCGCGCCCGTCTCGGCCTCGCGCTGGCGCAGGCGGCGGCACGCCTCGTAGCCGTCCAGCACCGGCATCATGCAGTCCATCAGCACCAGGTCGTAGCTCGCCGCCGCCAGCGCGTCCAGCGCCAGCTGGCCATTGACGGCCTCCTCCACCTCGCAGCCAAGGCGGGTGAGCAGGATGCGCGCCAGTTGGCGGTTCATTTCCGTGTCCTCGGCCAGCAGCACGCGCACCGCCTTCGCCGCGTCCGCCGGCGGGGCAACGAAGGCCGCGTCGTCGGGCCGTGCCGGCGCCGGCATGGCCGCCGCCGTTCGCGCCGGCGCCGCGTCGGCGCGCCGCGTCGTCC